>PAQH01000144.1 GCA_002709225.1 Planctomycetaceae bacterium | reverse complement strand
TTTGTAGCCTTTGTGTTGTGCTGGTCCTATTCGGTCGAGGGCAACAGATGGCCAGCAGAGTTTGGGCCGCGAGCGAACACAAGAGTGGCGCCGAGAAACCGGCATTGGAGAAATCGGTGTCATCCACGGAAAGCGTTTCCGCTAACGCGGCCGAGCAACCGCAGCCAGCGGCCGTTGACGGTGGCGACAAGGCGAATGTCATCAAGGGCAAGTTTGTCAAGTCGAATCCATTGGCGAAGCAGACGGCTGGGACGCGAGTTCGGCCATTGACCCTGATTCACATCGGGTCCCGCAGGCAACTTTTCGTTGACGATTACTTGCTCGAAAGCGTTCGCAACACCAAACGGATCATGAATCAGGCCGAGAAGTCGGATGGGAATCCCATACTCCGAGCTGACAAACCCTGGGAAGGACGTGAGGTGCGTGTAGATGCGGTGATTTTCGAGGAACGGGAACAGCTTTTTCGAATGTGGTACAGCAGCCAGTCCGGAGTTTGCTTGGCTACGTCCAAGGATGGCGTGAACTGGGACAAGCCTATTGTCGGACAGGTTGAGTACCAGGGGTCGAAGGAGAATAACATCCTTCCACCCGCTCAAGTTAAAACCTATTTCTTCAAGGATCTGCACGAAGCGGATCCTGCCAAGCGTTACAAAGGTCTCGAACGTCACGGCTCGATGTCCACGACGATGCAATTTGATCTTTACTATTCGCCTGATGGTTTCCATTGGACGCCCTGCCCGCAGAATCCAGTGATCGACACCTCACCTCGTAAAGGCCGTTGGGGGCCGACCGTGTTCATGGGTTGGGATCCCATCCGAGAGGTCTATGCGGTGCACATGGAAAACAGCCTCCATCGGTGGTCGCCAGCGGGAAGACGATTGATTGGTCGCGCGGAGAGTCCGGACATGATCCACTGGAGCGAAGCGGAGACCATTATTGTCCCGGACGATCAAGACCCGTCTGACATGGACTTTTATTGCATGCCGGCGATCAGCTACGGCGACCAGTACATCGGCCTTCTTTGGACCTTTCGTACCATACGTACGACGATCGTTCCTCAGATTGTCTTCAGTCGGAATGGGATCCACTACAACCGCAGCTACCGCCAGCCCTTCATTGCTCGCGGCGCTAAAGGGATATTTGACGCCGCTGTCGTCTATCCAATTACCCCTATCGTCCACGGCGACCGGATTCTCATTTACTACACCGGGGGAAACTACCGAGACAATACAACTATGAAGGCGTTGGGTGACAAAACGACTTTCGCAGTGGGATTGGCGACCACTCCCCGGGATCGATTCGTTTCCTTTGAAGGTGCCAGGTTTTCCGATGAAGCGGGCCGGAAACCGTACAGCGAGGTCGTGACTCGCACCTTCTCTTTTACCGGGACGCAACTTCATCTGAACCTGCAGGCAAATCTCTATAGGGGAGCGGGAGTCTCGGGTTCCTGCGAGATGCGCGTCGAGATCCTTGATACAACGCACCATGTGATTCCGGGCTTTGGGTTCAGAGACTGCGATCCACTCAATCAGGGAGGGCTCGACCAGGTCGTGTCATGGAAGGGACAACGCGATCTGAGTAAGCTGGCGGGACGGCCGATCAAGCTGCGTTTCTATTTCAGGAACGCGAGCTTCTACGCTTTCCAATTCAAGTAATCCCGTCTGCGGCGACTTCCATCCGTATCTTGTTGGAGTGGAAGCACTCCGTCCGGATCCCGATGGCATTTACGCAGAAGCGGTTGTAGGGGTGGTGCGATCCGAGCTGGGGAAATAATTTGCCATCGTTAGCCTTCCGGCGATCGGTACGATCGCTCAGCACTGTCGAGGTGACACCGTCGCGTTCCGGATGCACTCACTCAGTGGACGGTGATTCACGAAGATAGGCCATCAACGGATGTATTCGATTCTTCGCTGATTCCTGCCGGCCACCGCGTTCGCTCCCCGAAGACCCCAAACAGATTACATGAGGGAGGGCGTTCCAGGAAAAGGCAGACACGCAGCCGGCGGTTACAGTTTCGACACGCGAGCTGGTTTCGGATTGCGTTGGTCGTAGCCGCATTCTATCTGGGCGAAATGGGGGCCTACGCAGCCACCTTGCTTGGCCCACGACCTGAGAGACCGACGGCTTTACGCTTTTACATGATTTCCTCAAGTCGTCCTGTCTCGGCGCATCGGAGGGGAGGTGGTTCAGCCCGGCTCTTAAGAAAGGGCGAGGCACTTGTAGATCACGTGACAAGCGTCCGCCATCGCGAGTACCGGAGGATAGTCCGCCAAGCACTTCAGGCGATTACTGGGTGGTTGATGGGGTTTAAAGAACATGGCCAGGGAGAAAGTGACTTCAGTAGTCCTTACCACACCGACTTCGACGCGACATGCGCCGTAGCCGGTCTTGTTTGCAATCCATGATTTCGCGTTCCCCCAATCTTCGCCGACAGGGATGTAACGCGGCAACATGTCATTGCAGCGCTGTGCCCGCATGATGCGGATGATCTCGTCGCACGATTTTGGTGTCAGTACGTCGTGGCGATAGATACGCGTCATCAGCGAGCACAGATCGTGCGCGGTGCTGACTGGTTGTTTCATGCGTGACGCATTCGATCCTCCTGGTAAACCATCGTAAACGTTCGTAGCGGCCAGTCCCCATGATTTCATTGTGCGGTTCACGTTGTCTGGACCGACAAGATCCACCAGCGTTGCGGTCGCGATGTTGTCACTGACGATGATCATCAGTACCGCCATGTTGTGGATCGAAAGTTCTTGACCGAGGGTCATGGCTCTTAGCACGCCGTCGCCGCCTCGGTGGAACTCCGGTTTCCAACTAATTGGCGCACGGAGATCGATTGTCCCTTCCTCCGCCTGGCGAAACAGTTCACATAGCACGAACAGCTTGCAGGTGCTGGCCGTTGGCAGGGGGGTCTTCGCACGCAGCGCAAAATGTTCGTCGGCATCCAGGCGTTGGACCTCGATGGAGAATGTTCCGGCGTGTTTGTTTTCCAGCAGTTCGATCTGTCGCGGCAGTTCCGTTTCGTCAGGAACGGTCTCAGCATCCAATTGCTCTGGCAAACCGAATCCACAGGCCGTCAACGCTCCGATTCCAAGTATGTCTCGACGAGAAATCGGATCAAATGGCGCCATTTCTTTATGAGTCGCGGACATTGTCATCGCTATCGTTATCTGGTGGAGCGGGTACTAACCGCTCATGGTACCAGGAAAATGTTTTCAAAGGGAAAACCGAAACCTCGCACGGGAGCCCGAGACCTAAACACCGCGGCACATCCGCCAAACCCCGAAGTGATTTGCCGCGCGGCTGCTGTGGTTGGCGTATCCGGTCGGCACCAATGGAGAGGCTGACGCGGCGGCGCGTTGCCTGATGCAGGTTGCGCACCATTGGCAGGGAACTGCGGTGCGGCCGGACATGTGCGGCGGGAAGGTAGTGAGGCCACTTTGTCACTGTGACGGCGGCTCAGCTCACCTCGCCCCCAAAAAATCCGCCGCCGGAAGTTTCACCGTCGGCGACAATCGCATCGTCGGTTGCGAGAGCTAGGCGAATCGCGTCTTTGACGGCACGCGCCATCCATTTGGACTCTTCGCCATCCCCGACTTTTCCGGCGACGAGACAGGCAGAATAGATTTGTGCGGCCGCATTGAGTACCGCAGCCTCACTCTCTTGAAGTTTCAGGTGTTTCGCCATGGACGGGATTGCCTCGTTAATGAGTGTGGAATGGACAGGTTCGTACGTGAGATTGAGATCAGGCAAAGGCGTTTTCGGTGCGACCACGGTCGTCATGGGGACCCGGCTATCGTCGAGGATGAGTGATTCAGTGTGCTTCGATTCTATCTGCTGGGTGATTCCTGTGAGGTTGATCTTCGTTCCACAATATGGAGTGGCGACAAATTCGCCAGCGTCATCGCGAGCGTAGGGAGTAGTGAGCTTCCTTAGACTGTGAGCCATGACATCCGAATCCTGTCGCACAGAAACGGAGCGGAGTCAACGCTCTCAACCGCCTTGGCAGAACATACCCCAAACCAGGTCGCAAACCCAGCAGGCCTTGCGGGCGCGGCTGCTGTGGAGTGGCGTATCCAAGCGTTTCTCATTCAGTGACTGGAGTGGTGACGTGCAGATGCGCCGAGTTAGCCGGTCCTGTTGTCGAGCAAGAAAGGCAATCGCTAGCTTTCCTGATGCCGGCTCACTCAGTGTACAATGCGCGCCTCCGATGAAGGGCCTTGATACTTCCGTAAAGAGACCGTGAATGTGATCTGAACGTCAGCAATCCACAGTCGCGGTTTGGTTCACTTGGCAAACCGTTTCAAGCCCCGTCTTCGAATACTGGGATCGGGCTTGGACTCAATGAGAACGAGCGAAAATTTCTGACAGGAACGACCATGACCTACCGCAAGACCGTGTGCTTTCAGATCGCACTATTGCTGTTCTGTAAACTCCCGGCCGTGATCCGTGCTGCCGACTGGGAATTGCGGCACGAGGGGCAGGTCTGGACGATTAGTGACCAGACCGGTTGTATCGAGGGGTTGGTGAAGAGCGGCCTCCGCGTGTTATCCAGGAGTCATGACACCTATCGCCTGCCGACTGTCGAAGGTGCCCTTCAGGGTAGCGAAAAAGACGATCAGGTTGTCGCCGTTCACGATCGTGCACTGCCCGGCAAACTTGTCGTCAAATGCGTCAACAAGAAACTTGGGCTCCAACTCTCCAAGACTTATTTTTTCGAGCCGGAACGGAAGTGGTTTTGCAAGCGTGTGGAAGTCAACGCTCCCACTCAGCAGAAAGGTTTTCTACTACTTTCGGCCGGTGTGAAAATACCCGGGCGGATGTGGCATGACGCGGTGCTGCATCACCCAGGTTCCCATGGTTACGGACATACGAACCTGCGTACCAGCGACGTGGTCGACGTGGTCGAATTGCGCAATGCCGACAGTACCGGGATGGTTTGCATCAGTAATTATGCCCACGATCTGACGCTTTCCACCGTACGACTTGCCAGCGCTGACCAGCCGACCTTTTGGATGTTCATTCCGAAGTTCGCGGGTTTCCCAATCGTCAACGAAACCGGACAATTGATCGACTATAAGGTTCCTGGCATCGAGCGAATGTGGAGTGTCGCCACCCCGGGCCGGTGGAAGATGCCGTACCTTTGTGGTCCGGTTGGCAACGGAGTTCAAGAGTCGATTGTCGCCACGGTGGCGTATCCCGTCACCGCGGGCAATTACGCAGACTTCGCCCATACCTATTCCCAGCGCAAGCACATTCGTGAGATGTTCAATTATGAATCTCTCGACAGGCCTCTCTGGGTCAGAGACATCGTCATGGGCGATTGGGAAGACACCCATGTCAGTCCACACAGAACCAACACACTGGCGGGGAGGGCATGGAAACGGATACTCGACAAGATGTGGTTCGGTTATGCAGTGGTTGTCAATTACGGCTACTTCGTTGGTTCCTGGGGATATCCCGCCAACGAAGCGGAGTGGAAGTCAAACTTCATTACGGTATCGACCCGAGAGCAATCGGTGGCAGACTATCGCCGCTGGCTGACCAAGGCGGGCAAGGATCCCGATGAGTACCTTGTCGAAGAGCACGAGCGTTACTATGTCACCCGTAACCCATACAAGCCGCGAGAATTCGTCCAATCGCGCCAAGAACTCCTCACAGCCGCCGGCCGACATTCTCGACTAAAAATCGGTGACTACACCCACACTGGGCATAGTGGATTTGACCGCACCGCGAAGTTTCTCAAGGACTATCCAGAGGCTATTGTCTATCGGCGGAATGGCGAGGTGTATAGCGTCGCGGCCGACTACAGCGGAGACTGGCACTATCCCATCGGCGTGTCGGTCAACAGCGGCCACTCCGCTTTTCAGGACTATTGGGTTCGGCGCTGTAAAGAACGGATTGAGAATCTGGGGATCGATTTTTACTACATCGACAGCTTCTGCACGAACATGACGTTTGTGGATTGGAAGGGACACGGTGTCAGTCAGGAGGAGGATATTTATCCTCTTTATCGGCGACTAGTTGATACCTGCCGAGCCGGTGGGGTTCCCATCTTTCATAACAGTCCGTTTGCTCTCTACAACGACATCGGTTACTCCGAACATCCGTGGTTTTCCACCTGGGAGCATGATTGGCGAAGGTGGGCCAGCCGTCAGATGGCGCACAACGCGATGAATCCGCGCGGTCGGCCACTGCTACTTATCGGGGCCAAGGACTGGGAACGGTACGAAAATTTTCGCAGCGCGCCGTCGGCAGCCATGCGCCTCTTCGCGCCGATACTTTGGAACGTGCGTATGAGCTTTAATGGATTTGCGCATGGGTTTCCGGCGGATCAGGCGGCTTTCACGATTGAAAGTCTTCCCTGGATTCAGGCCGGTTTTGAACTTCGCTTGCGGACTTACAGCCCCCTGAAGCTTCACCCGCGCTGGTGGGCGCATGAGACGGAGTTGGAGGCTCAGCCGTATCAATTGGGACGCAGCGGCCTGATCGCACTGATGAACCATGATGAGCGGCTTGACCGCCAAACGATTACGTACCAGCCCGGAGATTTTGCGGACTTCAAGGCCGACCGGCCGACATGGGTCTGGCGGATCGACATTCCACATCCCGACGATGTCAGTTACGAAGGCCTCACCGACAGTTCCCCTATCCGGCGTCTGGCCAGACATAGTAGGGCTGGTGTTTTTGAGGCCCTACCGGAACGTGTTGAGTATTCAGCGGATTTTCCCAAGAAACGTCCGACTGTCCTGGTTGTCACCCAAGTGCCGGGGTTGATTGAGAGTACCAACGGACGGCCCTGCCAACTGCTTTTACCTGAAAACTACGGAGCCCAAGTGACGGGGACCTGCAACTGGCAACATGAAAAGATCTCGCTCATCATCAAGAACCCGCACGACCGAGCGACGGCCCTGGTGCCAGCATTCGAGTCAAAGGATAGTTACCGAGTCAGTGCACGAAGTTTGTCCAGGCTCAACAATTCGGGCGTACTGCCGGCGCTGGCAGAGGTCAAGTTCGAAAGAGTTGAAGTCAATGGTCTGCAGTTCATTCGCCTGTTCGTGGCAAAAGGTGAGACCGAATTCATCATCGAGTAGCCGCACGCCACAGATGTGATGTGCGAAAACGGTTCCGCTGCCGGATTCGTCGGACGCGGATAACGTAGGGCCGGGAGCTGTTCAGTAACCTTTACGTTACCGGTCCCACCGCGTTGCCCCGTCCAGAGAGAGTGCGGCCTTGGGCGGTTGGCCTAATTGGTAATGTTCAAGACCACGTGCTTAGACTCTCGAGTCTCTACTGCGAGATTCCAGGGGGCATTTGCCCGATCAAGGTCTGGGCAGCCTTTGCCGTATTCGATTACCGCCAGATCGCGATCGTACTCATACACCAGAGCAACGTCGTATTTTCCGGGCCTGCGAAATCGCCAACCGGTAATGACTTGAGGGTCGAAGCGGAATTGCTTGAGGTTGATTTCAATCTTGTAAACCTCTCCGGGTTTGACCGACACGAAGGGAATACCTTCGAGGATCGACGGTGTCGACCGGAATCCAAAACGACCCAGATTCATTGATCTGGGTACCGGCTTTCCACGAGAAGTGGTGATCTTGACCGACAAGTAAGGCCAAAGCGTCACGGTCTTGCTCCCCTTGTTCTGCAACTGAACCACGAAACCGACGTCACCCTGGTCGACCTCTCGCAAGCTTAACCCAGCGACCGGTGCAGCGACGGTTACTTCGACCTGCGAGCGATCCCCGATAGGCAACTTCGAGTTTGGAATGTCAGCAGCTGCGGCGGCTGTCATGGAGTCATTGGTATCTAAGGGCACTGTTTGTGGAGACGAATTCGACGCGGTCTCTGGAAACGGGGTGGGCGTGTCTTTTCGCGCGGTGGTTGAATCAACGGCTTGGCGGGCTTCAGTGACCGTTGCTGTGGCAGCCTGTTCGCCGTGAGGATTCGGGTCACACCCGACCACCCCCATCATCAGCAGAAAACCCAGCAGATGTTTCATGCACAGCTCCTTCGGTGGGCGCCTCCAGAAGTCACCAATATAGAGATTGGCGGGCACGGCTGACTGTGTGAGGACATGCGCAATGTGCACACGCCGGCGATCGCGATCTCGTGACCGACGCGGAGGTGGGGACGACCGAACGAGCGCGGCCGGAACAAGCAATGCCTGGCAGGGAGTATTGGAAATCGGTCTCATAACGGCACCAATTATTCCACGACGACTGCCATACTGCTATCAAACCTGACTGGAACTCCTTTCACCGCTCCGACCCCCAATCGAAACACGATGACGCTCGCGTCTAGCCGAATGGTCTTGGTCGCGGTGAGAAAACGCCAGCCGGTGTCGTTGGTCCACTCGCTTGTGACGCTGGAAGATTCGTGGTTGTTGCCCACGAAGTCGAGAATCTGTACATGACCATTCCTGTATTCGTCCTTGACCCATGCGCCCAAGGTAATCGTGCGACCCACATATGGAGTTGCGGCGAGACGCTGATCCAGGAACACGTGTCCCCTGGCAAGCAGAGTGCTCAACTTTGCGGAGTAGGTTCCGCCAGTTCTGGTATTCTTTTCGTCTCTGGCTACCACCGGTCCCTGGCCACCCAGGACCCATCCGGGTGGCGAGCGGTTTGGTACACGCCAGGTTTCGAGGCCAGCATTGTCCAGTATGTTCTTTCCGATAGCTATGAGATCTTCGGGTGTCAGGATTTTTTCTCGCCTGGCGGGATTCCAGTCGAGCGGATGGGGCTGATGGCGATTCGCAATGGCATCGGCGTAGGCGTGCTGGAAGACACCTTGCGGGTGCGGACAGAGGGGACATGATTTGACGTTCCTTGTTCCCGGAGCCAACCAGGCGGCGCCGTGCCAGACGAACAGCCATACGTATCGATCGGAGACGCTCAGGGCGTTGTGGAGGGTGTTCCCCAGTTCCTCTGGCGGCCGATAATTCTTGTGGTAGTTTTTAGGATCCGTGTTCCATCCGGCAAAGGTTCCGCCGATTCTTGACTCGTAGTCCAGCCACAGGCCGAATCCCTGCTTGACCTGCTTGTACAAGTTCGGCACTTGTGTCTTTTCGAGGCCTTGCTTTTGCGTCTTCTCCCGCAAATCCATGAACTGTTGGTAGGTCTGAAGGTGATAGCCTACACCGCTATCTACCAACGTTGCTTGTGCCCCGAGCCCTTCAAGTAGACCATCGGCAAAAGGGCCAAGGAGCTCGTATTCAAGTGTGCTCTTCCAGCCCGTGTTGGGATACAGAATGATGCTGATTTCGGGATAGACGGCGGCGACCGCTTGCATCCATTCGCGGCCACGTTTGCGTACCTGCAGGGAAACTTCGCTGAGCGTACGCTCACCCCTGTCGGGGCGGGCACGATAATCAAAGGGCCGTCTCCAGAGCCCACGGCTTCCGGCGTATTGTTCGGCATCGATAAAGAGCCCCTTGAACCCGGATTCCCTGGCAATCTGGGCGGCGACGGCACCATTCTCGGCAATGGTGGACCAGTTGGGATCGAACCAATCCAGGTTCCGGTGCGCTTCATTTCCCGTCCACTGTGAGCCCTGTTCTGAAGTGGTCAGCAGGAGGAAATTATCCGTGAATTTCCTAAACGAGGTGGCTTTGAGATCTCGCACATCCTGCCTGAAGTCGTCCCGTGTGAACGGCCTACCACCAAAGAACATGCCTTCCTGGCCGGTTTTCAGTCCACTACCGCGGGCTTTCTTTCTCGTACTTGCATCTGCTTCCCAATGGTCGGGATAAACGCAGATGATTAGGCCGTCGAGGGGCAATCTTCGTTCCATGTCGGCGACATGCTGTCTGAGATAGGCTGGCGATGCGGCGTGCAAACTGGTTGCGAACGCGATCAGCTTCTTTTCCGGTGTCAGGGCTGGGCCGAAGTCGGCCGCTGTAGAATGGGACACGAGGCATAGAAACGCCAAGCCCGTGCTAATGAGAGTTTTCATCTGCTTGTTCCATGCAGGATCAACTGTGCCCGTGCACGCACTACGATGAGCATTACAATAGTCTATTTCATCCGGTTGGAAGTGTGTGGTTCTTAGCCGTCCGGCGTGGAGTGCGAAATTTACAGCGAACAACATACAGCGAACAACAGGTGTTTAGTGCGTCTGGATTTGGAGAGCCATGCTGATTTTGAAGACTGACTATTTAGGTCCACATACCAATGAATAGCAATGTAAAGACGATTCTCATCGCCGGGTTGGCAGCCTCCCTGACGCTTGCCGCAGCGACGGGGCAAGCGCCGGCGGAATTGGTCGTGAAGAAAGTCGATTCCCAGCAGCCAGCGCGAATTCTCCTCAAGAACCGTTTTTTGGAATTGACGTTCGATCCGGCGCGTGGTGGTCGATGCAGCCGGCTGCTGATCCGGGCAACGGGTGAACAGGTGATCGGTGATGAAGACGTGTCGGGCATGTTTCTCGATCACTGGGCCAAGTATTCGTGGCCCAGTGGGTTGATGCACTTGCCGTACCAGTACGAGTTAGTGAAAGAGGGGGAAAAGCGAGCGGGCGTACGGCTGTGGGTGCAGGTCCCGGAGTTCGGTGGTGGGCAGGGATCGCGGGATCGCACCGGGTCGCTGCAGATGGCCACGTCACCCGATCTGGTGGGACTCACCGTGCGCAAGACCATCTGGTTGAACTCCGACAACGACACAATTCAAGTCGATCAGGAGTTGGTAAACACCACGACAGAATCACGAGCCGCCGCCCTCTATATTCAACAGAACTTGCGCATGAGCGGCAGTCATTACAGTGACAATTGGTATTTGCCGTCAACGAGCGGTGTTCGAGTTAACCTGCAACCGGACAAACGGGGCGGCCGTGCCATTGGTCCCGATTGGATTCAGACTCCCGTTGCCGGTTGGATGGCCGTGAAGGATCGTAAAACCCAGCATGGAATGGTGTTCGCTTTCGACTATCACTATCTCAGAAAGACATATACCAGTGGTGCTACGGGTGAATGGTTCTACGAGCCGGTCCCGCTTGGCCCCGGCAAGTCGTTCCACACTACGTATTTGATCAAACCTGTCAGTGGCTTCAAGGATTTCGTGTACGGGTCATCCGCACTGGTGGCCGACATCCAGGCCGACGAGGTGGGCCAAGGGCGGGTCAAGATTACGCACGAGGTGATGGCGGTCGGGCCGGGCCAGCATAAGGTCACAGTCGAGTTACAGGCGATTGGCTGGAAAAGCAAGAAGCTCCTGGCCGCGCAGGTGTTTCAGGTTCCCAGGTTGTCCAGCAAGCGGTTGCAGCAACAACTTGTCTTCAAGCCGGCCGCACTGGCCGACGGCCTGTTGATTTCAGCCATCGTCCGTAGGGGAGGCAAGGAAGAACAGTACGAGCGTTTCTACGCGGGTGACCGCGCCGAATTGCAGGCTCGTACGAATCTTTTCGCCACCGAGGGTGGCGGACTGCCAAGTGGACGAGGCGATCGCTACTTTCGTCCCCAGCCGATCAAACGCAAACAGTTTGACAAGCCCGACTTCACGAAGCTGCCACCACGTGACCCCCAGAGGTTTCGTTGCTTGGTCGTGTTTGGTCTCTACACGCATATGCTCAATCTCGATGATGCGGTTGACGGCTGGAAGCATCGTCATGTCGACAGACCGGTTGAGTTCACCTGGGCGAATTGCCCACCCAACGGGGTGGAAACTTTCCCAGGGACATATGACGAGTTGTTTCAATACGACTTGGTGGTGCTGTCTGACGTGAACTATCGGGCGCTTGGCGACGTGGCGCTGGAGATGGTGTGCGATTATGTCGAGCAGGGGGGCAGCCTGCTTGTCGCGGGAGGGCCGTACGCTTTTGGCAACGGGGAATTCCAGGGATCCCGTTTCCTCGATGTTCTGCCCGTGCGATTGCGCGGCCCATTTGATCTCAAGTGGGCGGGCAAGGGGAAGTCTTGGAAGTTGGTCAGTGAGCAGCCGGAGCATCCCCTGCTGAAGGGGGTCGGGTTTGGTCAGATGCCGCGCGTGTTCTGGCATCACTTCGTGACACCGAAATCAAGTGCCAGTGTTGTCCTCAAGGCGGGGCCGGAACCAACACTCATTCTTGGCCGCTATGGCAAGGGGAGGGTGGCCACGTTAACGCTGAGCCCCACTGGGCTGGCTGGCAAAGGGGAAGTTGCCTGGTGGAACTGGAAGGGGTGGTTTCCGTTGGTCCGTAATTTATTTGGCTGGTCAAAGGAGGACCAACAATGATCTGTTCCCAATCAACCCTGAGCCGTTGGCCACACTTGGTGATTGTCTGCTTGCATTTGGCGTTGTCCACCGCAAGTTTGCCTGGCGTCGAAGTGCGCAACAGTAGTTTTCAGGAAGCGCGCGGTACGACCCTGTCTGCGGAAGAGGTGGCTGCAATGCGGCAGCGAGGCTGGAAGTGCCCTGACGCGAAGGACTGGCCACACTCTTGGGGTGGGCAAGGTTCACAAGTTACCGTGGAATTCCCCAGAATGGGGGGGCGGCGCAACGATGCGTTTTGTCGGTTGTCAGCCAGTAACTCAGGTTATGTGAACGGCTATTGGGGGAAGCCGTTCAAGCCCTCGCAGATCCTCACCTTCTGGGCTAAGGGGAAGGGAGCATTGCGAGCGGGTTTGATGGCCTACAAGTTGTCCGACGATCACAAGCGGATCCTACCGGGCGGACGAATGCCGCCGCTGGAAGTCGAGATCAATAGCGAGGAGTGGGTCCGTTATCGGTACCTGA
The DNA here is from genome assembly GCA_002709225.1 of Planctomycetaceae bacterium. Lineage (GTDB taxonomy): Bacteria > Planctomycetota > Planctomycetia > Pirellulales > Pirellulaceae > UBA9264. The sequence goes on along the minus strand of PAQH01000144.1, from coordinate 18,801 downwards.
TGAAGAAACCGAATTATGAGCTGACGGGGCACCCGCTGTTTCAGACGCTCAAAGGGACAATCGATTTTGATGATGTGGACATTCTCGATTCGGATCCCGCGTTGGATGTGATTGTCGCGGAGGAGAATCGCCTTTATGGAAAAAACGCGTTGGTGGAGTCCTTGAAGCGAGTTGCCAGCGATGCGACGTTTGTCGATCGGCTGCAACAGTATCGAGCCGCTACTCGGGAATTCGAGTCTGCTGGGGAGCGTGTCTCTGCTCATCTCCTCGAGCCCATGCGCCGGTACATCGCCGCGTTGAAACCGTACGTGGAGTCCAAGGGGCTCAGGACTGTCCAGGCGACGCACTACAACCAGATGCTCGTGCTGACGCGCGTCCTGAATCGGCTGGCGGGCAAGTCCGTCGGGTCGGCCATGCCCCTGGAAACGACGAGACTGAAGGACAACGGGGAACCGTATTTTCCGGGGAAGCGAGATCCGCGTCCCAGCCAGCTGACGATCACCGACGTCCGCTCGAACAAGTTACGATACAACGAGTACGAGCCGGCTAACACGATTGCAACGCTGGTCAATCAGACGGCCGGCACGGTGACTGGCGTGGTACGAGCGAAGATGATCGTTGACCTGGGGGCGGTACGCCCTCTGGCGGAAGAGCAGTCGTTCACAATCAAATCAGGCGAAACCCGGAAATGGAGGTTCACCTATAACGTGGGGCCGGAGACTTATGGCCGCGCGATCGAGGTGGAATTCGTCGATGACCAGGGGAAGCGATTGGACAGATGGCAGGAGTATTACGCTGTTGCCCGCGAGTTCTTTCGAGTCCATCAGCATTCTTACCAGGTAAAAGCCAAGTACTGGGCCGAAGATCCCCACATCTTCTATTTCAACCAGACGCACTATTTTGCTCACGAGCCGACAGGTTTGGGCGCTGAGCCTTTCGATGCAGAGATCTACATCACGGGACAGACGGGCTATCGCATCAATCAGAAGTTTCGCAAAGCCCAGATGGCGTTCAACAAAGCGCAGGGAATTCTCAGCACGTTCTATGTGATCGGGGCGTTTGACGGTCAGATGGGTTACGAGCAGGCTCGGCAGCACCCCGAATTCCTGCTGTACGACCCCAATGGTCAGCCGGCTGTCGATACGCTCTATGGTGGATATCCCAATCCCATGGAGCTGGCATCGCCGTTGGAGGTCGGGCCAAAGCGGAAAACGATGAAGATCAAGTCGTATCTTGATAGGGAGATCCAGCCCTGGCAGCACGTCAACATGAACATGGCCAGGGTGGATGCCGTCCTCTATGCCATCAATCGCATCAAGGCGTATGCCAAGTCGTGGGGGTTTGGTGGCGTCTACTGGGATGGTTGCCTCGGGGTATGGGCGGGATTTGACTTCGAGGGTAAGCGTAATGTGCCGTCGGGCAAGTATGAGGATTACGTTGATCTGAACGCACGCAATCACCGCTTGTGGAACAAGATTCTCAAGGCGGATGACCCGTACTTCGGGACATGGATGAACTGGGGGTTGGAAGGAGCCACCGGCGATTTTGCCAAGCGACACGGCATTACCATCTGGAGAGGAACTGGCGTTGAGGACGACCCCCGCGACGATAACATCCGAGCGGCGACGGATGCCAAGAATGTTATGTTGCTTGACGAGCACCAGAGTTTCTCGGGAGACGACTATCGCAAGCTGCTTCGTGACCGCTTGCGCAGTCGCGACCATTACGTGCAGAAGTATGGAGCGAGCCACATCATTGGCTACGCCAATTCGGCTGTGGATCTGCAGGAGCCGGGAGCCACGAAATGGGGCTGGCCGGCGTGGAACCATGTCATGTCTCTATTGATCGCGACCCAGTCCCACCTGGCGTCGTCTTTTGTGCCCAGTCACAGGCCGGGCATGCAGTTCATGACGCGGTACTCGCGGTTTATTTGGGCGCGCGACATACGTGCGGTAGCACCACAGGTCGTCGAGCAGGACCTGCAACTGCAGGCGGGAGAAGAACTGTGGTGGAAACGGCTCGTCTATCAGCGCAAGACGGCAACGGGTCGCGACGTCATCATCCACCTGGTACGGGTTCCTCCGACCCCGAAAGTTGACTATGCCTGGGCCGACGAACCGGCGTTGCTCACGGGCGTCGAGATCACCATGAACGCACCTGGCGAACGCTTGAGCACCGCTCAAGCGTGCCGCGCGTATCACTATGAGGAGTCGCAGCAAGTCGTGCAGCAGGAAATGAGAGCCAAAGCCAGTGGACCCAAAGTAACTATTGCTGTTCCACCTTTCCGCTATCACGCGATGCTCGTGTTACGTTTCACAAAAGCTGTCAACAAACAACGCTAGCCCATTCGCTGGCTCCGTAGCAAGTCGAGCCTCTGACGGCACCATGTGGTGTGCGATGTAGATAACCACCGCGAAATTTGCAGCGCACAGAACGCCCCACGGAAACGCGTTCTGTTGTGAGGCACCTTTGATGTAAGTTGGCATGTTCAGACGGATTGGCACAGGTTTGGGGGTGACGTACGGGGTTCACTTTTACGCTCGGAGTCGGGCAAACGCCGGACTCCGAGCTGCCATGATTACGGAATCGGCGACAAACACGAGCCAATGACCCTGTTGCCGACAGAGACCCCGATACCCGCCAAGGGGGAGTTCTGACGGCAACGATCGTGGTCACTCGATCGTCGGATTGGCGTTTCCAACTGCTGTGCATGGAAACCGCTAGTGGCCGATTGTGCGAGCCGCTTGGTCCCAAAGGCAAATCCGATGGTGGTGCCAGTCAGCCGATGCAAGTTCTTTTCTTATTAGCTATTGATTCGTTGCGTCTGACAACGTTTTCCCGTGGTGAAATGTTTCTCAAAAGCCAAGACCTGCCTTGCACTTTCCCTAAGTTGCGCGACGCGCAAGGGTTTCGCCGACGAGTCACAAAAGACGGCCGATTGTGTCGCGTCCACGCAGAACTCAAAACAGTCGTTGGATCACCAAGACGGCTATGATAGTTTTCCATGTTCTTTCGCAACGGGAACGCTTGCGCACAATAGTTGTTGAAGTCGCCCGCTTGAGCGATCGCAGGTTGCTCCGGGAAAAATCGACTAACGGGAAACGAAAGCACAATCATGAAGAAGACTCGCTTGTTGATTGGTCTTGTTGTGGCAGCCACGGCTTTGGCGCAAGGAGCGTGCGCGGACGATGAGCCCCCTTGGTGGAATAAGGAGAAGATTCGTTTCATGTGGGGGCAATGGAGTCGTATCGAAGGAGACGGAGTGCCGCTGGCGAAGGTCATGGAAAACCTGGCTGCTGCTGGAGCCACTGTCTTCGTGGAAGACGGTCCGCCGGACTGGCGTCGCGCGTTCGTGCCGGAGCGGCTGGACGCCTGCCGAAAACATGGTCTGCAACATTTCGGCCTGGTGAAGGTGGCCAACGCCGTTTTTGCAGCGAAAAATACCAAGGCCAGGTTGGCTCTCGACAGGGGTGGCCGAAATTCCTTTGAGGCGAAGGAGAAAGGTGAGCCAGCATGGATTGCCTGGGCGGATTGGGCGCCGGCCTACGTCGCCTGCCCATTCGATGAACCGACGTTGGAGGAGTGGTTGGTAAAGCCTGCCCTGAAAGCTGCAGAGCAGGGTTCGGCCGGCCTGCTTGTTGACTGGGAACCCTATGCGACGGGGATGGATAGTGCCGGTTCGTTGCTGTGTTATTGTGATGATTGCTTTGGCAACTTCCTGCGGAGAACAAACCTGGCAGAGAAACCAACCGCAGTCCCTCCTGGCAAGCGAGTCCAGTGGCTGAGAGCGGAGGGTCTGTGGGATGGCTATTTGCAGGTTCTGCACACTCGGTACAAGGACGTTTTCCGGGGAATTGCGTCGCGTGTTCGCAAGATCAGGCCCGATTTCATTTTCTCCCATTACTGTCCTTTCATTAGACCGGGATGGCTGGAAAACGGTTGGCGTGTGCTGGCCGCGATCGAAGGCCCGAACTCGCCGGAGGCACCGTCCATATTTGTCGATGAGAGTCACTACTATCCACACCCCACTTGCCCTTGGTGGGACCTTTACACTCGTGACTTCCATGCCATGGGCGTCAAGCACATCATCGGCTCCTACCTTGCCGGTTGGAGCGGAGGTCCTGCCACCGCTGTTAGTCTCGAACAATACATCTACGAGGCTGCGATCAACTCAGATGGAACGTGGACCTGGTTCGACTCTCCTCTCCGAGCGGCCGAGTATCGAGTCTTGCGTTCCGCCAATCGCCGTATTGCGAAGGTAGAAAGCAAAGCACGCGACTATCTATTGCGCGGGAAACTCGATTTCACGTTCGCCTGCGTAGTCGAGCATTCAGGGAATCCACGGTTAGGTGAAAATGTACTCCAGCGTACGTACCATTTGAAAGACAACCACCTCGTGCACGTGAGCAACGTGAACATTGACAAACCCGTCACGGTGACGGTTCGCTGTCCGCGGCTTCCCGACGGAACGACATGGACAGTGCGCGATCCGATCAGTGGTATCCACTATCTCCGGGCTGGCAAGAAACCGTTGTGGAGCAACGAACAACTCTTAGGTGGGATTTCTCTCGACTTGGGAGGCCGTTCCGACAGCTGGCTGCTGTTGGAGGTCGCTACGGCTGGAGCACGGATCGCTCCAGCCACTGGCGTTGTAGCGGAGCTAACCAGGCATTTTTCAAAGCCGGTGCGGGCGCAAGCCGTCTTGCCGAAGAGTTCTCCGGCTGGAGCTGGCTCACGGCTGGTCTATCTCAAATCTCGCACGGAAAACAATGCCAAGTACCCTTATTACTCCACGGTCCGTACCTCGTTACAAGTGATGGACCTGAACGCCAAGGCAGAGAGGACGCTATTCGCTGCGAAAGGGAACTGCTGGTCTCCAAGGTGGTCTGCGGATGGTCGTTTGCTGGCTTTCTCATGCTATGCGGCCGGCAAGGGACAAATTACGATCGTCGCCGCGGACGGTTCACGCGACTACAACGCGAGCAACAATGACTTTTCCGACCATTCACCGGCGTGGTCTCCGGATGGGAAGCAGCTTGCGTTCGTATCCGATCGCGATGGCGACTGGGAGATCTATCGCATGAATGCCGACGGTTCCGACCAAGTTCGGCTGACGACCAGCCCCGGCATGGACCGCGCACCGCGCTGGTCACCCGACGGCAAGCGAGTTGTGTTTGAGACGGTTCGTCAAGGCGGATCCGACATATGGTTAATGAACAGAGATGGCTCGGCACAACATTCGATCGTTCACAAACCTGGAAATGAGCGAGCCCCTGTCTGGTCGCCGGATGGGAAATGGATCGCCTGCACGTTCCAGGCCGTGGGAGACCGCCGGTCACTGCTGCTGACGAACGTCGAGGACGGATCCAGCCGGGTGTTCTTTGCGCCCTGGGGTATCCGCTATACGAACATCTCCTCGGTCAGTTGGTCTCCAGACGGAAACCGGCTAGCTGGCGTTTTTCAGGGGGGCAAGAACAATTCTGACACCGTTCGGGCGGGGCTTTTCGTCATCAATGCGGATGGCAGCGGTCATCGGGAGATTGTGTCCAAAGGTCCACAGCGACCTCGCACTGGCGGTGAGCAGAAGGGCAAGATGACGGGCGCAGGATGGTATTCCGACTACTCCACGTCACAGCGTTGGGTGCTGCGCAGCTTCAGCGGCATTACGTGGTCCCCAGACAGCGCGCAGATTGCATTCTCATCCGATCTGGACGAAAGCGGAGATTTCTATGTCTACACCATCCCCGCCGGTGGCGGAGACGCGATCCGGATCGATGTAACGCGTAGCGCCTGGGCGCAGTGGTGTACGTGGTCGCCGTAGCTGTGGGAGCAGACGAGTTGCTCAACAACTCCCCTTGTGGACACTTCCGTGCCATCGGCTTATCTCTACCTCTTCAGGGCTGTCGATTAGTACCGCAGGGTGCCAGCCCAATGACGATTGGCGTGGCTGCGGCGGTGGTCAGAATGACGCCAGTTTTCCCACGGTCGAGCTGTAGGAAATGACGCGCGTTCCGTGACTCGACTCCTGTTCCCGCATAGGGAGTTGGAGTGCGCTAGCGGAGGAGGCTGCGCTGGGGCAACTGGACTGGCACCTGCGGCTATCTGCTGATCTTGCAGTTGGGCAACGCCTTTCTTAGTTCGGTGGCGCCCGTCTCGCTGACTTTGGCCGTGTTGATGAAGAGGATTCTCAAGTTGGTTAGGCTCTCGAGATGCTTGAGCCCGTCATCAGTGACCGCGGTCATGCTGAGGTTCAGAAACTGTAGGTTTGTTAGTTTCCCGAGATCCTCCAGCCCGCTGTCAGTAACCGCGGTCCAGCTGAGGTTCAGATGCTGTAGGTTTGTTAGTTTCTTGAGATGCGGTAGTGCCCCGTCGGTGATTTTGGTTTTGCCGAGTTCGAGCCACGTCAATGCCGGCCGTTCGTTGAGCTGCGCGAGACCTGCGTCGGTGATCTGCGTATCGGCAAGTTCCAATGCGGGCACTTGTTTGAGCAGTTCCAGGGCCCGGGCCGTGACTTGGGTGCCATTGAGGTTAACCCTTGCAAGTCTTGGTAGGTCCTTGAGAGATGTCAGCCCCGCGTCAGTGATGCGAGTGTTTTGGAGGTGCAGATAAGAGAGCTGCTCCAGGCTCTTGAGCTGCGCCAACCCCGAATCAGTAATGGGGTTGTTGTTGAGGTAAAGATAATAGAGCGTTGTCAATTCCTTGAGCTGCGTCAGCTCCATGTCCGTGATTTGGGTGTTGTTAAGGGACAGTGACCGGAGTTTATCAACCCCTTTAAGGCGTTCGAGCTCCGCGTTCGTGATCCGGGTGTCTTCGAGTTGAATGGAAACGTCCCCGTTGGGACTCGTTTGAATCGTTGCACCGAGATCCTTTAGGGCGTCGTATTCCCGGTTCCTACATCCGCCCACGCCCATTAGCAACAGGAGTAAACCCAGCAGGCGTTTCATGGCCGGATCTCCTCGGGTTGGTGTATGCAGACACGACGAATATAGAGACTGGCAGGCAACGTGGGTGAGAAAAAACGGTGAAATTTGCACGTGTTGCGGGACTTGACGCTGGGTGGCCAGGTCCCGGACGTCCTTGCTACCGCCACGATGACCGGCCTCACCGGGTGTAGCCGGTTCGCCGATTTTTCGATCACCCTCAGTCGAGCGGGCGGCTGCTACATCCGGCGCGCGTTTTTCAGGATCTGGTGGACCATTCGATACTGCCCGCTGCCTGTAGGAACTAAAGGGTAAAGCAGGTGTGGACGCGCGGCTGCCGCAGACAAATTACTCAGAGTGCCCCATAGCGGACGTGTACCGCTGACGATGGTAGACAGTGCGAAATCCTAGCCGCTTGTACAGATGCTCTGCAGCGCTGCCAGTCGTCGCTTCGAGCGATGTCCACCGGTTGCCCAGCGCGGCGGAGTCAACGATCGCTTGTGCGACCAGGGCCGAGGCAATCCCTTTGCGCCGCTGCCGAGGTAGTGTGCCGACGAGGTCGATGTAGCCCATGCCGCATTGCGAGTAGAGTAGTGCTGTGCCAGCCGGCACACCGTTCACACGGGCAAGGTAACGACGCATGTCCGGTGCGACCAATGCCGAACGACCCACTTCTCCCATCGCAGGTGGGAAGGCGAAACTCTGACACATTACATCTGCCCAAATCTCATACTTGTCAGGCTCCGAAGTCTCCGCTTGCACAATGGCGGGTAGCGGCGGCGACTCCGCAGACACCTTGTACATCATTGCCGAGGCCTGCGTGCCACGCTCGAAACCACGCTGTTCAAGGCGTTCGGCAAGAGCGGTAGGGCGGTCGAGTGGCGAGAGTGTGAACGCACAGGCGAAACGCTTGGACCTAAAGAGATCCAGCGCGTTGTCAATCAACTTATCGACCTCCCCGTCGTCTACGTTGACCTGTACAACACGATGAAAGAAATCAATCTTCAGGTGATCGTCGGTGAATGCTAGGGCTCCCCCTAAGCTGTGGGTTTCGCACCACTTTGCGCGCAACGCAACCCACAGCCGTTCAAATGTTGAGACAAACTCATTGTGCATATCAGGCTCGTCTCACGTTGCACGCGGATGAAACTTATTGTCGTACGCAGATTGGTCCGTCTCTACCGTGGGCTGTGTTGGTCCGCGTGAAAGTTCCCAAACATCAAGATTACGATCGCTAGATGTTCCCTGGCGATCGCCGCTGACCCTGCACCTCATCGGGCAGCTGATGCACGCAGGGCCGGGAGATCAGCCAGCGGGCGACCCGCGATAGCAAACCGGGCAGGTGTTTCATGTGCAGGTTCTGCTGCTGACTCATCCAGCTTTCACCAACATAAAGTCTGGAGCTTACCGCGTAAATCACTGCTGACTCACTCCACTGGACCGTCACGCTATAAATACCCCCCCCCTTTTTTTCAAGACGTGTTGTCATACTCACCGTAGAATATTCAGGTGGGCGCGCAGCCACACACCACTTACTGGCGTTGGCCTTTAATTGCAATTAGAGATTGTTCACAACTCACGAGCGGCGAAGCGCTGTAAGGAGATAGTCATTGCAGGTCGTCTAGAGAACAAAGTGGCGCTCTTGTTCGGCGCTGGTCAAGTGGAATGTGAATATGACATCTGGGGCAACGGTCGCGCCACCGCAGTGGCCTACGCGCGGGAGGGTGCCAGCGTGGTTGCCGTGGACATCGATTTGGACAAAGCGGAGGAGACGCGCTCTTACGTGGTCAAGGAGGGAAACGATTGTGTCGTAATGGCGGCTGACGTTACCAGCAAATCCGATGTGGAGGTCGTGGTGCAACGGGTGATGGACCGGTTTGACCGTGTCGATATTCTGCACAACAATGTGGCGATCAACGAAAAAGGCGGCCCCGTGGAAGCCTCGGAAGAGAGCTGGGACCGAGTGATGGATACAAACTTGAAGAGTCTGTTCCTGACCTGCAAATGTGTGTTGCCGATCATGCAGAAGCAAGGCTCCGGTGCAATCATCAATATTGGTTCGATCGCCGGTGTCCGCGGCACGGGACACGACTACATATCCTATTCGACGTCAAAAGCCGCCGTCGGTCATTTCACGCGGGCTATGGCTCTGCAATACGCAAAGTACGGTATCCGTGCCAACGTCATCCACCCTGGCCTAATGGACACGCCGCGCATCTATCAGATCACGACGGAATACTATTCAAGCCTCGACCAGATGCGGAAGCATCGTGCGGCCAATGTGCCCATGAGACACATGGGGGATGCCTGGGACGTCGCCTACGCGTCCGTGTTTCTGGCGTCCGACGAAGCGAAATATATTACCGCCCAGGAATTGCTCGTCGATGGCGGCCTGTCTGCGCAGATAGGCGGTGGTCTGCTCGAGCGCGACGACCCATGACAGCGATTCGAATCGGCGCAGTACATGCGCTCACGGCTTCCATCGAACCGATCGAAGCGGCGTTTGCCCAGGCTTGGCCCTCAGTGGAAATTGTCAACCTCTGCGACGAGTCCTTGTATTCGGACTATGCGCGATGGGGATGCGAGACCGAAGAAATCACGCGACGCGTCACGGCGCTTTTGGAATACAGCGTGCAGAGCGGTTCCCAGGGGATTCTGTTCTCCGGTTCGCTGTTCAGTAAATCTGTACAGAGCGCACGTGCAGAGATGAGCGTTCCGGTGCTCACCGCCTACGAAGCGATGATCGAGGCGGCGTTTGCAGCGGGAGATTGTCTGGGACTTTTGGCAACGGTGCCCGATACAATCGTCGCGATCGAGCGTGACACGGCGGATTACGCGGATGCGAATGGTTTCAGTTTCACGCTTCGGTCCCAGCTTGTAGTGGGTGCAATGGACGCCCTGCGCGGCGGCGATTCGGCCCGGCATGACGCCTTAGTTGCTGAGGCGGCCAACGAGCTAGCGGATTGTCAAGCATTGATGCTTGCCCAACATTCAATGGGCCGGTCACGCCCTCTGATCACCGCGATTCCTGGGCGGCAAGTCGTGACGAGTCCAGACACCGCGGTATTGAAACTAAAGCGACTTCTGGATGAATCTGCGTCGAAGACAGCTCCAGAAACTGGCAACGCTGGCTGAGCTTTGCGCTACACGTCGGCGCTTGCGATCCGCGGAAATGAGTAGACTACGTCCAGCCACTACTGCTTCAACGATCACTACCTCGTTACACGGGTTGTTGGCGCCCCCAGAAAACTTGGCGAAAACCCTCGGCAGCATTACTTGGATGCCCAAGACCAACCGTCATTGCCTAGGCCTTTGCCGTTCTGCGGTTCGCAAAAAGTGAAATCTCGCATTATGCTGATGTAACGATCGGCTGGGACGGTGGCTGCTGTCGGTGTGTCGATTGCGAATTCATGATCTTAGCGAGGACTATTGATGTCGAAGTTATTGGCGACTTTCCTGATTTGCACGCTGACGGTTTTAGCAACAGCCTTTGCGGCCCCTCCCGTGCGCAAGTTCGATGCCCCGGGCGCTCCGCCTTTCAAAGTGCTGCATCCCGGCCAGAGCCCGCCGCTTGACGCATACGATAATTTTGTAATCGGGCCGAAGTATGTGCCTGCTCCTGAACGCAAGGTCGTCGAAGGCGTTCCGCGAGGCAAGGTGCAACAGTTTACGATCGATTCAAGAGAGACCAAGATTTATAATCCGGGAATTGCTCGCAAGAAGTTTGGCACGGTCGATCCGCGAAACCCCAAAACCCTGATCGTTGACACGCACGAGATCGACTACAAGCGACAGATCACCGTTTACATTCCTGCACAACACAAGGCCGGCAGCGAATCGCCGTTTATGGTTAGCCACGACGGTCCCAAGGGAAAGCCCAACATGGGTCTGCCGCGGATCCTCGACAACTTGATTGCTCAGAAGCGGATTCCCCCGATCATTCTTGTGCAGATTGCGAACGGCGGTGGTGACGCCCAAGGTCACCAGCGCGGCAAAGAGTATGACAACATGTCAGGACTGTTCGCCGAGTACATCGAAACCGAGGTACTTCCTCGAGTCGAGAAGAACTACGATGTGAAGTTGACCAAAGACCCCGAAGGTCGTGCAGCGATGGGGTCCAGCTCGGGTGGCTCGGCGGCGCTCATCATGGCCTGGTTCCGCACCGATCTTTACCGGCGCGTGCTCACCACATCAGGGACCTTCGTTAACCAGGCTTGGCCTTTCGATGCCAAGTTTCCTGACGGCGCCTGGGGCTTTCACAAAACGATCATTCCCGAGAGTTCCAGGAAGCCGATCCGCCTGTTTATCTCTGTGGGCGATCGGGATCTGCTCAATCCAAACGTCATGCGTGACGGCATGCACGACTGGGTTGAAGCGAACCACCAGATGGCCAAAGTGCTCAAGAGCAAGGGCTACGAGTATCAGTACCTGTTCTGTCGTGGTTCCGCGCATGGCATCGGCAATGCCAAATCGCAATTTATGCCACACGCTATTGAATGGGTGTGGCGCGGATATGGGATCAAGTAAATCAAATGATCAGAGTTCGCGGCCTGCGGATACTCTGGGTGCGTGTCTAGCGCTGTTGGCACTTGACTGCGTATTATGCACTGAAGAACACCATTTTCCGGGATGCAGTTTCGATGCCCACTCTCTTCGAAGTGCGTCTTGGGTGTCGTTGCGATCGCCTGGATTCGTGACACTGCAGACACTTCGTGTGCGGTCTCTCCGGTAGGCGGTTCCAGATGCCACCAAATACAGCGGCTGATGCAGCGGTGCAGGGTGGTAGCAGGAAAAACCTCAGCGGCTGGGCTGGCCGTCAACGGGTGCGGCAGCAGGTCATGAGGGACAGTTGAGAAAGCTCCTGGCGTCGCTTTTCGACGTGACCTATAACGGAAGGAAGAAGGCAGCTGCGGTAGAAACAGATCAAACAGGGGAGGCTGACACGTGAGACGAACGAGGGCCGCATTGGTGGATTGCCTCGGTCTATGTGTGTTGATGGTGTTCCCGCTCTCGGCACACCGCGTCGAGAGGAAAGCGTCTTTGGTGCTTTATCTCCCTCTCGACGAAGGTAAGGGTGTTCTCGTCCAGGACCGTTCGCGTTTTCGGAACAACGGTACCATCAACGGTAAACCGACTTGGTTGCCAGGAAAACGCGGTAACGCGCTACGTTTTCATGGGGCTAAGACCAATGCATTTGTCGATGTGCGCCCCAGTGCGAGCCTGAATGGGATGGGAGCTCACACGCTTAGTTTCTGGCTGCAGTGGGATGGCCAGGGGGCTTCGTGGTCGCCGCTGCTAACGAAACGCCCAGTCGATGTAACCGATCCAGACCAGTGTTCGACATGGGTCAGAAGTGACGGAAGATTCGATTACAGGAATGATCATGGAACCGTCTTTGCGAACAGGAATGTCCGACTTACTAATGAATGGACTTTCCTGGCAGTGACGCACGACGGGAAGGATACGGTCACTTTCTTTATCGACGGAGTCCCTGCTGGTAAAAAGAAGCTGACCAAGGCAGCCTCGAATGATGGGCCGTTTGTCATCGGTTCAGGGAGGCATCTCGCAGGTGATTTTGGAGCCGGAACGATAGACGAAGTCGCCATTTTCGACAGCGATTTGACGGCCGCGGAAATCAAAGAGCTGAGGGAACAAGGGCCGATGGTATCAAAGCGGGCCAAGTGATTTCCCCAGAGGGGAGAACGTTGACGTGATGGTAGAGCGTTGTCGCTGGTATCCTTGGGTCGTGGTTGCCGTCATTGCGGTGTTCACACGCGGCTCTCGGACTGCGGCCGAAGACGATCTATGGTCTCTGCGGCCGATTAAAGCGCCGGAGCAGCCGGCGCTGTATCCTGCTCACCGACGACGGGCACGGACTCCAATCGATCGTTTTGTCATGGCTCGGCTCGCAAATGGCGGCCTTGGCCTGTCGCCACCGGCCGCACGCGCAACGTACTTGCGGCGCGTAACCCTCGATCTGACCGGTTTGCTGCCGACGACCGCTGAGGTTGGGGATTTCGTTCGCGACAGCCGTAAAGATTTCTGCGAGAGAGCGGTGGACCGATTGCTTGCCAGTCCACATTATGGCGAGAGGTGGGGTCGACATTGGCTCGACGTCGTCCGGTACGCCGAGAGCAATGGCTTCGAGAGAAATAAGTTACGTCGCAACTTCTGGCGTTATCGTGACTATGTCATCGACTCGTTCAATAGCGACAAACCGTACGACCAGTTCGTGCGCGAGCAACTCGCAGGTGACGCGCTCAAACCCGGGAATCCGGAACATCTGATCGCCACTGGATTCCTGGTGGCGGGCCCGAAAAACGATGTCAAGACGGACAGCGAACTGCAACGCATGAAGCGGCGGCAGGATGAAATTGACGAGTTTGTACGGGTGACTAGCACGACTCTGTTTGGACTGACTGTGGGATGTGGACGCTGTCACGACCACAAGTACGACCCCATTTCTTCTCGCGACTACTACGGTCTGGCGGCCGTCTTCAGTGGGCTTGATCGTCTTGACAAGGTTGTTGCCTCGCAGGAGGAAAAAGAGCGACATGCGGTTCGCGTTGCAGTGGCTCAGCGTAAAGTCGATACCCAGAACGCCGAGCTCGAAAGGGCATTGGAGCCTGCTCGGAAGCGACTCGCCGTCAAACGCCTGGCGGCTGTGGCGAAAGGTAAGGTCAGGCCCGCAGTTGCTTTTGCACGCAACGAGGATCCATTTGAACCCGTGTACGCGACGCATGTGCGGATTACCATCACCGCGACGTCCGGCAACGCGAAGCCTTGTTTAGACGAGCTGGAGGTGTACGGAGCGGACAGGAGCCAGAATCTGGCACTCAGTCGTGCCGGGGCCCGGGCATCGGCATCTTCGGTTGTCCCCAACAACGATTTTCACCAGATAAGCCATCTCAACGATGGTAGGTACGGTAATGCCCGGAGCTGGGTCAGCAACGAGCAGGGGACGGGGCAGGCCTCGATCGACCTGGGTGGCAGAAAGCGAGTACAGCTCGTTGTCTGGGGACGTGACCGCACGGGCACCTACCAAGATCGTCTGGCGCTTCGCTACAAGATCGAAGTCTCCGACGACACGGCGAGCCAGGGTTGGACGACAGTGAGTTCGTCGGAGGCACGCACGCCGTTCCACAATGATGCGACCATCAGGAAGACGCGCCAGGAGATCGCGGAGCAAGACGTGGTCGCGGTAATGACCAGCGGAGAACGCTTTCGTTACCATGCGGTCCGCGCGGAACTTTTGCGCCGCGAGGACGATCTCAAGAAATTGCCGCCGCTGGCGAACAGTTATGTTGTTCATGACCAGCCGCCGCAGTCGACGTTCGTTCTCGATGGGGGAGATGTACGAGCGCGTGGCGAAGAGGTCGAACCGCGCGCTCTCGCCGCGGTGAAATCCTTGGACCCGAATCTACTTCCGAAAGGTGAGGACTCCGGACCTCGTCGTCGGTTGCGCCTCGCTCAATGGATGGTTGACCCCAAGAACCCGCTGCTGAGTCGCGTCTTCGTCAATCGCGTCTGGCAGTATCACTTCGGCGCGGGCATTGTGACGACGCCGAATGACTTTGGCTTTAACGGTGATCGCCCGTCGCACCCCGAGTTGCTGGATTGGTTGGCAGCCGACTTCATGCGACAGAGTTGGAGTATGAAACAGTTGCATCGCAGGATCGTGCTTTCCGCGGTCTATCGTCAGGGAAGTCGCTACAACTCCAAGGCCGCAGCAAGAGATGGAGCCAACCGACTACTTTGGCGGGTGGTGCCACGTCGGCTGGAGGCCGAGACCATTCGCGACACGATCCTTCAAGTAAGTGGCCAGCTGGACCTTGCGCTGGGCGGACCGAGCTTTCGCCTGTTTCGTTACATTGATGGTAACGTGCCTGAATACGTATTGCTCGAGGCTCCTGGTCGCGAGACCTGGCGCCGGGCGGTCTACATGTACAACATTCATACGTTCGATTCGCCCCTCATGCGGGCTTTCGATTGCGCTGATGCGATGCTCCAAGTACCGCGTCGTGTTCACACTGTCACGGCGTTGCAGGCTCTTTCGTTGATGAACAACCGGTTTGTTTTTGAACAGGCGAGATTTTTCGCCAGACGTGTGACGGTAGCGGCCGGTAGTCGCCCGGAAGACCAGACGGTCGAAGCGTACCGAATCGCGCTGCTCCGAGAGCCAACTGCCAAGGAACGGCAGGCTGCTTCCGAGTTCGTTCGCGAGCATGGTTTATTGAGTCTCTGCCGTGTGTTGCTCAATACGAACGAGTTTCTATATGTGTTCTAGGAACCGCCAAAGATGACTTGGTACCGTAGCCGCACAAACTGTACTGGCATCAGGCGTTTCGTCGATCGACGCGAATTCTTGCAAACGATGGGTGGAGGGCTCGGTTCGATTGCCCTGGTCGATATGGCTCGCGCACGCAGTCAGCGCACGCCCGCTTCCGGCCTGCACCATCCGGCGCAGGCGAAACGAGTCCTTTTCCTTTTTATGTCGGCTGGTGTCAGCCAAGTCGACACCTTCGACTACAAGCCTGATCTTACGAAGTACGCGGGTAAACGGATTACAGGTAAAGGTAACGTTCAGGATCTGCTTTTCCGAGAGGAAGGGAATCTGATGCCGAGCGTGTTCAAGTTCAAGCAGTATGGACAGTCGGGAAAGTGGGTCTCGGAGCTCTTTCCCCAGCTCTCCCGCCATGTCGACAAGTTGACCTTTATCCATTCGATGGTGGCTGATGCCAACAACCACGCACCAGCGCAGTGGCAGATGTCAACGGGCTTTGTTCGTAGCGGCAATCCAGCGGTTGGTTCCTGGATCACCTATGCCCTGGGTTCGGAAACAAGCAATTTGCCAGCGTTTGTAGTGATGAAGGAGACGGACACGCCGGCGGGCCAGGCGGCTGCCTGGGGGCCTGGATTTCTTCCGAGCACGTTCCAAGGAACCGTGTTTCAAAGCGATAGTGACCCGATTCTCGACCTCAGCCCACCCGCGACTTACGACCGGGCGAGTCAGAGGGCCAGCTTCGAATTCTTGCGCAAGCTTAACGAAGAGCATTTGCGGACACGGCCTAAGAATGGTGAGCTCGCTGCGCGGGTGGCGGCCTACGAGTTGGCCGCTCGAATGCAATTAGCCGCGCCGGAAGTGACTGACCTCGGGGGTGAAAGTGAAGCCACACACAGGCTCTACGGACTCGATCGAAGCGACAAGCGTGGGGCGAAATTCAGTCGTATGTGTCTTCTCGGCCGCCGGCTGATTGAGCGCGGTGTCCGTTTTGTGACGCTTTACTGTGGTGGTTCTACCAGCACACTTAATAGTTGGGACGGACATCGGGAGCTGGCAAAGAACCACCGCCATATGGCGCCGATTTGCGATCAGCCAGTCGCCGCACTGCTGACGGATCTTGAATCACGTGGTTTACTCGACGACACATTAGTCGTCTGGACCACAGAGTTTGGACGCACGCCAACCAGTGAGGGCCAAACCGACGGGCGAGACCACAATATCGCCGGTTTCACGATCTGGATGGCGGGTGGCGGTATACGACCGGGAACCTCTTATGGCTCCACGGATGAACTCGGCTTCAAGGCTGTGGACAACCCCGTACGTATCGCGGATTTGCACGCGACGATCCTCCACCTACTCGGGATCGACGCGGAAAGTCTGACATATTATCACAATGGACTCGATCGAAAACTCACCGGCGCCGACGGTGGGCAAGTAATTCGGGGGATTGTGTAGTTCGGCAATCCGCCGCGATAGACAGGAAGTAACGCCGCCGAGTCAGCAGCGAGGGGTACACCTCGATTTCCACTTTGCAGAGTTGCTCCTGTTTTTGTTGGACGAGACGATGTCCACTGTCGAGACGGGTTCGTAACGGAGGTCTCTGGTCGGGAGCAGGACGGACACACCATGTGGTCAACCGCTTTGAAATAGATGGTTCCGCTACTGATGTGCACACAAGGCATTGTCGACACCGCCAAATCGCAATTGCCGCGAGCAGCCGCCTCTTCGGCAATTCCACGGACTGTCACGGGGCTGTGGTCAGACTTCGATCCATGCAAAGAGCCACTCAAGGCTCAAACGGTGCGTGAATGGACGGATGACGGGATCACTTACCAGTATGTCACTTTTTACATTGGCACCTGCAAAGGCCTGCAGGCTCGCATGGCGGCCTTCTACGCCTTTCCGCAGAGTGGCGAAATGCTGCCAGGATTGTTGCATCTTCACGGCGGCGGCCAGCGCGCGTTTCTACATGAGGTTGCGTACTACGCTCAGCGTGGATATGCCTGCCTATCGATCAATTGGGGGGGCGCGCGAGATGGAAAATTCCAGACCTGGCGATCCCAATACGGATTGGGGAGCCGTTGACCCGACTTCGCGGAATGTATCCGGCTACTTCAATCTGAAGCCGGGAGTGAAATACCGTGATGCGTTCGAGTCGCCCCGCAACAACAATTGGTACTTGCTGACGATCGGCGCGAGGCGAGGGCTGACCTACTTGGCGCAGTAATCCAAGGTCGATGCGGGAAAACTTGGTGTTTACGGACATGCAATGGGTGGTAACCTCTCCGTGTACGTGGCTGGCACAGATCAGCGAATCAAGGTGGCCGCACCGTCTGCTGGTGGTCAGGGATTTCGTACAGTGCCGTGGGAGCTTCTGCCGCAGCAGCGACGTAGAACTCCTCATGGTGATATGCGGATTTTCCGTAATACGCTGGGGTTTCAGTCGTATGCCCCGCACATCAAAGCACCATTGCTCTGGCTTGGTGCAACAGACGACTTTCACGGCATTATGGACGCCACCTACCGTACTGGGGATTTGATTTCGAAAGTCGCCGTCCGACGCTCCTTTGCTCCGCATCTGAATCACCGGTTTACTCCAGCGTTTGCCGTCACTCGCCCGCTGTGGCTTGACCAGCATCTTAAGAGTGGCTTCCAGCTCCCGGTGACACCAACTTCAGGGCTTTCGCTTGTCGGCCAGGATGGCGTGCCGGCACTGCAAGTGATCCCTGATCAATCGAAGCCCGTCGCACAGGTTTGCGTTTACTACTCGATTTCCCCTGATCCGCAAGCACGCTACTGGCGTTCTGCAGACGCCAGACAATCTGGCGCTGTCTGGAACGCCAATTTGCCGATTATGAGTGCCAAGCGACGATTGTTCGCTTTCGCCAATATACATTATCGACTCACGCCACCTGAGCCATTTCAATTTGCTCGACCGACCCGGACGTTTGCCATCAGTTCGTCGTTGCACACGGCAACGCCAGAGGCGTGACAAAGGGCCCACGTGAAGGTAACTGGTGCGCCCGTTTTACTGATTGATGATTTTTCGAATCATTGGCGAGACTGGTATCGATTGTCCGCCGACAATTCCCACCGCTGGCAGTTTTGGACCCGGAAGATCAGCGACCCCAAGTGGCGAGGAAAGACCGGCTACGTTTTGGAGTTGGGTGTAAAGTGTGAAAAAACGAACGAGTTAGTCGTCGTGCTGACCGAGAAGTTCTGCCGATCCGATCGCGGGAAGCAGCGGGACTACGTGGCTGTCGCAAAACTGGAGGGGGGCGATGGCTGGCAGGCAATCCGGCTCAGGGAGTCTGCCTGTAAAGGAGTGCAGGGCGACGGGGTACTGACGTCCTGGCAGCAATGTGATCTTCTCGGGTTGCGAGCGTATTACCGAAGCCGGACTAGGCTCTTTCCCACAAATGTAGTTTGCGCAGTTTCCGTATGATCGCGATCTTGACTATCGCGAGGTAACATTCGGCCTGCTTGTCGTATCGTGTGGCGATTCTCCTACGTTCTTTGAGCCAGCCTATCGTTCGTTCAACGACGTTTCGTTGGCGGTACAGGCGCTTGTTGAATCGTCTGCGTCGCTCGTTTGAT
>PAQH01000143.1 GCA_002709225.1 Planctomycetaceae bacterium | reverse complement strand
TGAGTATCCTGGCGACCAGGCACGGCTTAGACTCGATCCAGCATGAAATCCCCGTCACGGTCGAACAATTTGGCGACGACTTATGGTCGCTGGCGGAACGGCTGGCCACTCCATCTCCGGATAACGCGTGGGCCCAAACGGCTTGAATCGGGCCAGACCAACATTAAACCACAGGGAATTACGAACAAGAGATCGAAATCCCACCAGCAGCAAAGCGCACTTCAAAAAGACGGGGGCACTCCGAACAGGATACAGGTATCCCGTATGCGCCTGAACCGCTGAAGATGCCGTCCGATTCGGCGCCACGGTCAACGTGAAAACTGGCCCCCTAGGATTCGAACCTAGACTAACTGATCCAGAGTCAGTCGTGCTGCCATTACACTAGGGGCCACGATCTACAAACTAACGGTGGTATACGGACCGGGTCGACATTTACTTTCGGAGCGTCACCGTAAGCCCTCTGTCTGCACTGGTCAAGGCCATGTGGCAACCCACCTCCCCCATGTGGCGGGCCCACACAAGGTCTACGTCGACCTGCGGTGGACTCAGAACGGGCAGCAACGAAAATATCCTGCCTGAAGGCCTCAGTTCAGTTATCTGACCCGGGTGATGAGCCTGCCTTGGTTGACGCTCCGATAAGGCGGTCACTAAAATCGCGCTTGTCGTCACGAGTCTGACGCTATCCGTTCATTAGCTTCGTTTGAAGATTAATCAAATGGCGTTCTTACAAGTCATCGACGGTCCTCACATTGGTGCCAAATACGAAGTCGCTCAATCCACCAATGTGATTGGCCGGCACCCGGACTGCCAGATTGTGTTGGAAGTCGGGGCGGTCAGCCGCAAACACGCCCAGATACTCTATGAAGGCGACCAGTTCCTGCTGGAAGACCTATTGTCCCGCAATCACACGTTTCTGAACGATAATGATATTTTCGAGAAAGGCCCTGTTGACCTGAACGAGGGCGATTCGGTTCGCATCTGCGATGTCACTTTTCGATTCAGCGTATCGGGCGAAACACCTGCGGAAGAGGTCGAAGACGCAACGATCGACGCAGCCCAGGTAAGTGCCCTGTTCGTCGACGACGAGGGAAGCGAAGCAACGGCCACGATTATGTCAAAGGTCGATATCGCTTCGTTTCGAGGTCGCGCTCAATTTGTCTCCAGCCCAGAAGCCAAGCTCAAAGCACTACTTGAAATCACGAGCAGTCTAGGCAAAGCACTGTCATTAGAAGAGGTGTTACCCAACGTACTTACAAGTCTGTTCACAATCTTCATGCAAGCCGACCGGGGCTTCCTGGGATTGAAGAATGACCAAGGGGTACTTGTCCCGCGCTGGACCAAAGCACGCAGGGGCGACGCGGAAGACACAATACGTGTGAGCCGCACAATTGTTAATCAGGTCATGGATAGTCAGGAGGCAATTCTCTCTGCGGATGCCGCCACCGACGAACGCTTCAACATGAGTCAAAGTATTGCTGACTTCAGGATCCGTTCGATGATGTGTGCGCCGTTGATCAACAGTGACGGAAAATCGATGGGGGTGATTCAAGTTGACACACTTGACCAGTCCAAACGATTCCAGCAAGAGGATCTCGACGTCCTTGCCAGCGTAGCGGCCCAGGCCGGGATCGCGATTGACAACGCACAAATGCACGAAAAAGCTTTGTTGCAACAAGCACTGGAACGCGATTTGCAACTGGCGAACGATGTCCAAACTGGTTTCCTACCGAGCAATCCACCGGAACTTGAAGACTATGAATTCTACCAATACTACCATCCAGCAAACCACGTAGGCGGTGACTATTACGACTACATCCAACTCGCGGACGAACGCATCGCTGTCATCGTGGCCGATGTTGTCGGTCATGGAGTTGCCGCCGCTTTAATGATGGCAAAGCTCTCGGCTGAGACTCGTTTCGCCCTGGCAAGTCAACCTAACCTGGCGGCTGCGATCAACCAGCTAAATGACAGCCTGAGCGCGATTGCGACCGATCGATTCGTGACTCTCATCGCCGTCCTGGTCGATCCCAACTCGCATACTGCTACGATGGTGAATGCCGGTCACATGTCACCCATGCACCGCCATGCCGATGGCAGTGTTGACGAACCTATCGAAGAAGAGGCAGATCTCCCGCTGGGAGTAATGGAGGGAGTTGAATACGAGCAGTGTGAAGTTACGCTGCAACCTGGTGACTCGCTAACCATGTATACAGATGGCATTAACGAAGCCATGAACCCCAGTGATGACGAGTACGGAATCAAAGCCATTCGAAAGCACGTACAAGAGATAGATTCCTCCGCGCAGGAGCTCGGCGAAGCCATTATTGCGGATGTTCGTCAATTCATCGGAAAGGGCACACAATTTGACGACATGTGCCTGGTTAGTCTGCGGCGCAAAGCCAATCCAGCGTAAAGCAGCCGCTGCCGTTCGTGCTACAGACCTACCCCGGATCCTCGGTAACGCTCAAGTTCCTAGCGCCGCCAAAGCAACCGTCGACGGAACAATCTACAACGCTGCGCCGGTTGAGCTGTGGCGGGATCAAACGATATCCAGACGTTCCTGAACTGCACTGGATTACCATGATCCTGCAGGTAAATCGGCAACGGCTCAGGTCCCTCAGGCTTCCCGGCCCCCGTCTTATTACTTAACTCCCGGTCACTGTGAATCGGCTCACCGTTATGCAGCACCGTTAATCTTGCATTGGCGGTTTTTTCACCCGCGGTATTCCACTGCGCCGCGGTAAATTGAATGTCGTAAGTCTGCCAGGACAGAGGTGGGAAACACATGTTCAAATCCGGCTGCTGCTGCCGATAAAGTGCACCACACTCATTTCCCACACCCTTCAACCCGAAAGAATCCAATATCTGAACTTCATAACGCCGCTGAATATAGACTCCGCTATTCGCCCGCGCCTGTCCACGAGCATACGGCATGTAGGGGGTGCGAAATTCCAGGTGGAGATAGAAGTCCTGCACTGGCATTTGAGTCATCACGCCGGCCATCAGTAGGCCGTCTTCGGTCACCTTCGCGTCCCGCCAATGTTCAACACTTGTCCCGTCAAACAAGACGGTCGCGTCTGCAGCAGGCCGCGCCCCAAGCGTCGCACTGACACGGTGAATCTTATTCAAGACTGCGACAACTCCACCACCAGAACCATGAATCGTCGCCCGCCCATCGCGCACACTGGCGGACCACTGGGTACTAGCCAGACTGAGCAGATCTTCTTTTCGATTACCTTCCAACGAATGCCGTGTCGCACGGTCCCAGCCAGCACCGGGCAAACCACCTGCCAATAGCACCGCTGAAAAGGCACCATCCCCCATAGCAATGACCTGGAGACCGAGCGAACTCCTGCGGAAGCCGCGGCCGGGCATTCGCCCCAAGTATTCACCCTGAAGTGCAAAATCCGCGTCGGCAGCAGTCGGGCCGGTAATAGCCAGCTTGCGTTTGTCCTCCTGAGGCGCGGCAAGTACACCTGACACCAAGATCCACATTGAGGACAGGGCCATCACTAGCATGGGTTTTGTTCGCCACATCATGCGTTCACGCACCTCTGGATTTCTTGTGCAACATCGTCGACTCAGCAGTAAACCGAACCGCCCATCAACAACCTTCGAAAACGCAAAACGACAGGGTGGCTGGTCCGGGGACTACAACCACTACGTCTTTCGTCGACTCACGTCTAGTTTGGTTCAACAACACGGTCGCATCAAGAACACGTGAGATAAACCGTGCCAAAAAATAGCTCACCGGTCACCGCGCAATCTCTACGCGCGTAACAGTGCTACAGCGACTCGCAATCACTAGGGATGATCACTGCGACCCGGTTGCAAAGCGATCGTTTGGACCCCTCTTGCAAACGGCCGTTCAAAACTGCTGCCGATGACCGCGTCATAACTGTCACGACCTGGTTCAACTAAACCTCGCCGGCTAAGAAATGGGTGATCCGGATAATCGGGACCCGGCATATCCCGCAAGAACTGAATGTGGCCGTCCTCCAACAAAACATTCTGTCCCCGCATCCCATGATTGACCGAACGCCGGCCCGGCAAATGCAAGCTCGGCGCATCAGCAATTAATGCAAAGTATGGCCTATTTTCGTTCCGTGGCGGGAGATACTTGCCGCGATCAATGACTCCCAGGCTGTACCCATAAGAGCCAAAAGCTTGACTTTGCAGCTGCCGCAACACATACCCTTTGGCGCGGTCAATTTCAGCCGGTGTGGGAACGTGCCACGATGCTCGATTACGGCTCAACGGCGAGGAGGGACAGACGAACACCGAAGCATCTTCGATCAATTGCAACTCAATCAATGTCGGCCCAACCATGCCGGCAAAAGCCTGATTTCCGTTTGTGGCGATGTACGGAAACCTGCGGTCAATCGTCATCGTACTGTATAGGCTAAGAGCCTGATGCAGTTGGCGAAGATTGTTTTCACAAACGTTGCGATGTGCCAGAGAGCGACTGCTAAGTACCGCCGGAAAAAAAAGCAGGACGCAAAGGAGCATTACCATGGAAACAACCACCGCGTCGAAAAATGTCCAACGAGACGACGCCTCTCCAGCTCCTTCCATTAGAAGAGCAGGGCGAAACAGCGGCGCCGCGGGGTCATCGTTACCATCGGAAGTCACCGCGTTCACCGTGCGTTCGGCTAATCCTCCAGGTGGATCGCGTTCCGGATCAGACCTCCCCAACAAACCGAGGCGCGCTTGACATACCCGCAACTGCTCCCGCAGTTGTGGGTCTACATTCAGCTGCTGTTCAATGGCATCTCGCTCGTTCGCATCCAATGCTCCCAGCAGATATCCCAGTAAGTCGTGTCGCATCGGGTTTATTGCTATTCCAATCCGGAGTCTTCGAAGGTCGCGCTTAAACGCGTAATCGCTGAGTGCAGGCGGCTTTTCACCGTACCAACGGGAACTTTCAAGACTTCGGCTGCCTCACGGTACTTTAATCCCTGAAAATAGACCAATTCGATTACGCTACGAGCCGCCTCCGATAGTTCAGCCATTGCAGTTGCCACCCAGGCCTCGCGTTCACGAGCAGACACATGCTGAAGCGGCCCCGGAGTCTCGCTCGCCAGTAGATCCGCGAATTGGCCGCTTTCTTCATCCCGACTGTGGCCCCCACCATCCAGGCTGAGAATCCGATGGCGTCGGTTGCGCCGTTGGAAGTCAATCGCCTGATTCGTTGCCACGGCGTAAAGCCAAGGGCGGAATCGCCTCCCTTCCTGAAATTGCTCGCATTTCAGATGTAACTGTACAAAGGTCGCCTGGAAGACATCCTCAGCCATGTCGGCTTTGCCTAGATATTTGTAGAGATAATTGTACAACTCGCGTTCGTAGCGGCGGACCAACTGCGAGAAGCACTCCTGCTGTCCAGTCCGCCGGTAACGCAGAAGCAATTCCTCATCAGCCGCGCGATCTATCGAGAATACTCCATCTTCTGAATCCGTCACGGTCTCGTGCGTCAGCACCATCGTTCTACGATCCATCCCAAAGAATGTTCAACCAGGGGCGTCTACCTGTGTATCCCTCGCCACCCACATCCTAGCAACGAGAACACTGCTTGACGAATTCCCGGCCTCCAGGGAGCCCTGTCTCACGCTAAAGCACTTACTGCAAAGTCTTCTCTCACAGGGATTTGCGCACGATCGCCTGATTTGACAGGTAACTGGCGTCATCCTAAACTCACGGCACTTCCGATTCGCAAACATGTGTCCCAACGAATGAGTCGATGTCAAAACACCGCTATCAGTGGGCAGCATCCGGTGATATCAACGCGTTCTTTGGCTTGATGCTGGACAATGTCGCCAACCTCTTGTTGACGGTGAGTTTACTTGCTGGGGCCTTTGACTTTCCTACCGGCTTCGCCTTGCAACACATGGTACCAGGTACCGCCATTGGCGTGCTCGTTGGTGACCTCCTGTTTTTCTGGATGGCTCTTCGCTTGGCACGAAGAACCGGATCCCCAAGCGTCACAGCAATGCCATTGGGGCTCGATACACCGAGTACCTTTGGAATGGTATTTTTCGTATTGGGTCCCGCTTTCCTGCAAGCGAAAGAAACTCTTCCGGTTGAAGAGGCCGCTTTCCATACATGGCAGATCGGTATCTGCTCGATCTTCATTAGCGGCTTGTTCAAGGGCGTCTGTGCTCTCGGATCGAACTGGATTCGCCAAGTCGTGCCGCGTGCAGGGCTACTCGGTTCGTTGAGCGCCATTGCGTTAGTCATTATCGCATTTATGCCCCTCATGGAGATTGTCAACTATCCAGTCGCCGGTCTTTCTGCCTTAGCTGTCATATTGACCACACTGATTGCACATGTCCGTTTTCCGTTCCGGATACCCGGAGCTCTCGGAGCACTACTGGTCGGCAGCCTCGTCTACTACTCGATGGCCTACGCCGGTTGGCTACACCTACCAGAACCAGAATTCCAAGTTGCCGATGCAGTACTCCCCACTCAATGGCTCAGCGTCTTTCAGTTGCATTGGGTTAACGCGCTGGGAGATTGCCTACAGTACCTTCCCGTTGTGCTTCCATTCGCTCTTGGCACTGTTGTGGGTGGAATTGACTGCACTGAAAGCGCCGCGACCGTAGGTGACGAATACCATACTGGCAAGGTGATCGGCGTGGAGGCAATTGCGACTCTCGCAGCCGCGCTCTGTGGTGGTGTCATCCAAACAACACCCTACATTGGCCATCCCGCGTACAAGGCGATGGGCGGGCGGGCGGCCTACTCGCTGGCAACCGCACTGTTCGTCGGTGGCGCGGGGTTATTTGGCTATTTTGGGCTCTTGTACGCCATCATCCCCAAGGCCGCCATATTCCCGATACTCATTTTCATCGGCCTAGAAATTACGGCTCAAAGTTATCTCGCTACGCCGCGACGTCACTATGCGGCAATTGCGATTTCCTGCCTTCCTGCCATGGCATACCTGGCGCAGCTCTTCACAAGTCAGGTGGTAAGCGATCCCGCCGTTCAACCCGATCAGCTGGGAGATGCGACTCAGGCAACGCTTTTGAATTTACGAATCCTCTCCAACGGATTCATCATCACCAGCCTGCTCTGGGCCTCCGGTCTGGCCGCGTTGATTGACCGACGGCTCGCACTCGCATCCCTGTTCTATCTGATTGCTGCGATCTTCACTTGTTTCGGTGTCATACACTCTCCCCTTGCCAGCAACGCAACGTTCCTGCTCCACCGGCTGGAACCCACCCAACTGGAAGTCGTCTGCCGCTACGCAGGAGGGTATCTGGCAACCGCCAGCCTGCTCGGTGTGTGGCACCTCCTGGAAACGCGTTCAGGATCGACACCTCTCCCCGACACCGACCCGACCAACGAATTGGACACCTCAAGTTCTTGAATCAAGGATCTTCTCAAGGTGGCACTGCAACGTGTTCTCGAACCGGAAGTTATGGACACCGAAAGCGAAGCTCGTGACTATGACAGCATGGACCATTCGGCTGTCAATCAATGCTTTGTCTCCGATTTGCTAAATCTTTGTGGAAGCCCTACAAACGTGCTGGATCTGGGCACCGGTACCGCCCAAGTACCGATCGCCCTCTGCCAACAACACACTAACTGCCGCGTCTTGGCCACCGACCTTGCGACCCACATGTTGGATCTCGCTCGCTATAACGTCGAACTCGCCAACTTAACCGACCGGATTCAGTTGGGGCATGTTGATGCCAAACAACTTCCCTACGAAGATGCTTCTTTTCCATTGGTCATGTCGAACAACATTGTCCATCACATTCCCGACCCAGCGATGATAGTCGGGGAAGCGATCCGCGTAACCCAGCCAGGAGGCTTCCTGTTTTTTCGCGATCTGCTCCGTCCCGCTAACAATGACACTCTGACAAATCTGGTAGAAACCTATGCGGGTGAGGAAGGCGAGCATGCACAG
The DNA here is from genome assembly GCA_002709225.1 of Planctomycetaceae bacterium. Taxonomy (GTDB): domain Bacteria; phylum Planctomycetota; class Planctomycetia; order Pirellulales; family Pirellulaceae; genus UBA9264. The sequence goes on along the minus strand of PAQH01000143.1, from coordinate 25,267 downwards.
CAGATGTTTGAAGATTCATTACGCGCTGCACTAAGCCTGGATGAAATCTGTGAGCTGATCTCGACCTTCGGTTTTCCCACATCAACGGTCCAACCCACGAGCGACCGGCACTGGACATGGGCGACAACCCGAGACACGCGGAGTTCTCAGTGAAATCCACTGTCTGCCAGGGAGCACTGAACCGAGTTCCACACTGCTGCCGACAACGGCTTGTCCACAGAAATCAAGAACAATGAAATCCTACCTGAACTTACTTCAACACATCATCGATCACGGCGTCAAGAAATCCGATCGAACAGGCACGGGTACCGTCAGTGTGTTCGGGTACCAAATGCGATTCGATCTCGCGAACGGATTCCCACTGCTGACGACGAAGAAACTTCACTTGAAATCCATCGTCTACGAATTACTCTGGTTTCTCCGAGGCGACACGAACACGCGGTATTTACGCGAACATGGCGTTACGATCTGGGACGAATGGGCTGATGCCCAAGGAGAACTGGGCCCGATATACGGCCACCAGTGGCGTAGTTGGCCAACGGCCGACGGAAAGGCGATCGATCAAGTGGCGGAGGTCGTCAGATCCATTCGTGAAACTCCTGACTCACGCAGACTGATTATCAGCGCCTGGAACGTCGGTGAACTAAAGCGTATGGCATTGCCACCCTGCCACTTACTGTTTCAGTTTTATGTTGCAGAGGGAAAGCTATCATGCCAACTTTACCAGCGCAGCGCGGACGTTTTCCTGGGCGTGCCCTTCAACATCGCCTCGTACTCGCTGTTGACCCTCATGATGGCGCAAGTCACGAATCTTGATCCCGGAGAATTCATTCTCACCCTCGGCGACGCCCATCTCTACGCCAATCATTTGGAGCAAGCCGCCATCCAATTGGCACGTACTCCCAACCCACCACCAACGATGCACCTGAATTCCAACATAACGGACCTGTTTGATTTTTCGTACAACGATTTTACGTTAGTGGATTACCACCCTCAGCCACATATCTCAGCGCCGGTCGCCATTTAGCCGATCGCTTCAGAGCATGACAAACACATGTTCACTGATTGTTGCAATGTCTCGCAATCGGGTCATCGGTCGCGCCGGTGACCTGCCATGGAGACTCTCAGCAGATCTGAGACGGTTCAAAGAGCTGACAATGGGACACCACATTATCATGGGGCGCAAGACTTACGAGTCGATTGGCCGACCACTCACAGGCCGAAAAATGGTAGTCATCTCGCGTCGTCCAGCGCGCGTCGCAACGTATGCCGAGGTCGCACCGTCTCTGGCAGAGGCACTGCAAATCTGCCAAGAAGACGACCAGTCATTTGTTATTGGCGGCGCCCAGATTTATCGTGAGGCGTTACCATTAGTAAAACGTCTCTACCTCACGCAGGTACACGCGGAAATCGCCGGCGATGTCGTCTTCCCAGAGTTCACTCGCACCGATTGGACTGAAATCGGCAGGTCAGACCACGAGGCGGATGAAAAAAACGAGTACGCTTACAGTTTTGTCGTTCTCGAACGTGGTGATCGCGCCGCCCAGGCCAGCTGACAAGCGACGCCGTCGATCCTTCTCCCTTCGATTGACGCTAGGGTCTCGATCACACGCACTACCAATCTGTGCCAGCGACAAACTCAGGCGATGAGGTCCCGAATCACATCCGCCTCCTGGACCCCGGTCAACTTGTGATCCAAACCACCATAGAAATAGGTCAGTTTCTCGTGGTTTAAACCAAGCAAGTACAAGATCGTAGCGTGCAAGTCACGCACATGGTGGCGGTCTATCTCCGCCTGGTGTCCAAGCGGGTCTGTCTCTCCATGAGCATGCCCACCTTTTACGCCACCACCCGCCATCCAGTAAAGGAATCCTTTCGCGTTGTGATCGCGTCCCCCGTTATTCTGTGCAACTGGCTGACGGCCAAACTCACCGCCCCAGACGATCAACGTATCTTCCAACAAGCCACGTTGCTTAAGGTCGTTAATCAGGCCGTAAATCGGCCGATCAATTTCGGGCGCATGAATCTTGAGATTGGTTTCCACATTACCGTGGGCATCCCAAGTTTCCTCGCCATGGCCACCACCCGAATAAATCTGCACAAACCGCACGCCACGCTCAACCAATCGGCGCGCAATCAAACATTGCGTGCCGAAAGGACGAGGTCCTAACGACTTCTTATGGCTGACTTCATGAGCCCCTCTGAGACCATACAGGTCGAGAGTACGTTCCGTCTCCTGTGATAAATCCAGTGCTTCTGGTGCGGTACTTTGCAACTGATATGCCAACTCATAACTGGCGATACGAGCCGCCAATTCCGAGTAACCCGGTCGCTGCCTCATGTGTCGTCTGTTCAATAGATCTAACGTATCGATCAAGTCACGTTGCGCATCTCGACTGATCTTCGCTTCAGGCGTCAGATCGAGAATAGGCTCACCTTTGTTGCGCAGGTGTGTTCCCTGATAAGCCGCGGGCATAAAGCCTGCGGACCAATTCGCTGCTCCCGAAATCGGCCCACCTCGAGGGTCGAGCATGACAACATAGCCCGGCAAGTTGTCGTTAACACTTCCCAACCCGTAACCAACCCACGAACCTACCGTTGGATGCCCTTGTATGATCCGCCCACTGTTCATTTGAATCATTGCCGAACCGTGCGCAAATGTATCTGCGTACAGGCTCTTAACGACACAGATCTCATCCAAGCAACGATTGATCCAAGGAAACGCGTCGGAACCCCACATCCCCGACTGTCCGTGCTGTGCAAATTTGCGTTGGGATCCTAACAGCTTCTGCTGTTGAATCGACCTTCTACGAATTTCGATGTCAACCGTTTGGCCATGCCGTGCTTGCAGTTCCGGCTTATAGTCCCACGAGTCCATCGAAGTGGGACCGCCGTACATGAACAAGAAGATGACATGCTTGGCGCGGGGCGCAAAATGCGACGCTCGCTCAGCGAGCGGATGCACTGACCCGGCGTGTGATTCCCCCGCAGAAACAGTAGAGGTGAAGAACCCGTCTCTTCTTAACGACTCCGTTAGCGCCAGACCACCGAATCCAGCACCCAGCTCCCACAAGAATCTACGGCGCACAACCCGACTGACCTCTTGACTATCGGAACTCAAACTGACACCCGCAGGCTGTTCAGGGGACATCTATTCCGTCTCGTTGTCACGGTGAAGTTGGCAGTCCAACGCACAAAGTCACGTGGTGCCATGATCTGACTTTCCACTTTCACCTGCGAAATCTGAAAGCGACCACGTAGAATTTGCACTATTGTAGCCGAATTCTACGGGCAAGATGAGATGACTTTGAAGCCATCTCAACCGCTAACCGGGTGGCCACTGCAGCGAACGGCCACCCAGCAGGTGGAAGTGAAGGTGATCGACTGTCTGGCCCCCATGAGTCCCCGTATTCACAACGACACGGTAACCTGTCGCAGCCAGATCATAGTCTTTTGCTAACCGGACAATCACCAGATACAAATGGCCCACTAAAGCCTGATCGGCATCCGTCAATCCATTAACAGACGCAATCTCCTTCTTGGGAATTACCAGAATATGCGTGGGAGCCTGAGGGTTGATGTCACGAAAGGCAAGACAGAGTTCATCGTCGTAAACAACATCCGCTGGAATTTCTCCGTCGATGATCCGTTTGAAAATCGTCTTGTCAGGCATTCACTTCTCGCTCCGGTAAGGCATTTGCTAGTGCCACATCGAATTCACTTCAGGCACTTCACTCTCCGGCACCTTTCGCCGACAGGTATTTAACCCGTGGACTTGGCAGAACGTCGCCTGCGTCTTGGCGCCTTGGCCAGCATCCATTCCTTTGTCAACGTCTCGAACACCTCCGGAGATTCATATCGAATGATGTCCTTTCCTTCAGGCATCGGGCCAATCAAGCCGCGGAATACCGGAAGCCCCCTCAAATCCAGATCAGTACTACAGTCATCCACGCCAATCTGTGTGTGAGACTCGGTCAACGTCTCCGCAGAGTCGTAATCACGGGTTCTCAAGTTTCCATCCGCCGCTCGTGTCACTACGCGATAAGTACTCTTAGTCATGGTAGATCCCCTGGCTATAAACAGACCGTTTGGATCAACCATCCGTGGTAAGGTCACGCTGCTCCTTCGCCTAAGACAAGACATCGGCGTGCGTCCTTTACCTTCCCCAACTAACTTGCCTGTCCTAGCAGACAAGTTGTATTCCCCACATCCACTAGAGATGGACCATCGCGCATGGCCGTCAAAACCACCACCCGCCCCTGTCTCCAAGGCAGGGCAAAGCGCTCCATGCTGACCCACTAAAAGCCGATTCTACCTTTCCGATCTACCTGGTTGTTACGCTCCTCGAAGACCGCACCTCGAGAGTGCCTCCCTAGCTGCAAAACTTGTGTCGTGATAACCTGGGGGACTCGCGGAACCTAACCTTTCTCTAGCGATGGCAACTTTGAATGTCCGGTCCAGACTTCGATAAACATTCCCTGCTCCCAGTAATCGCCCAGGATTTTGAATCCGGCGACGTGTTGATGCTGGCTTACATGAACCGCGAAGCCTACGCAGAAACACTAAATACCGGGCGTGTTTGTTACTACAGCCGCAGCAGGCAGAAACTCTGGCGCAAAGGAGAAGAGAGCGGAAATATCCAGGAAGTCAAAGAGCTGTTTTTTGACTGCGACGCGGACACCTTACTGGTCAAAGTCAATCAGATTGGGGGAGCGGCTTGCCATGAAGGCTACCGCAGCTGCTTCTTTCGCCAAATCAACCCGGCGACAGCCGCAGTCAATACGGTAGGAGAACGCGTTTTCGATCCGGCGGACGTCTATGATAAATAATCCCATCGAACAGAGAGCTACTCGTAAATGAACTGGACGCCCAACCCACCTGGCAGTCCAACAACTAGCGCCACATCGCAGACGGTAAATGCAGTATGTCAGAGTCAAAGTTAAAACTGGGAATTCCCGCAGGCAGCCTGCAGCAGGCCACAGCCGAGCTACTCAAGAAGGCGGGATATCGCGTCACGTTCCCCTCACGTTCTTACTACCCTTCAATCGATGACGACGAAATTGAGTGCCTCCTGATCCGGGCACAAGAGATGGCTCGTTATGTCGAACAAGGCATCTTGGATGCGGGCATTACGGGTCACGACTGGATTATGGAAACCGAGGCTCAGGTGGTTGAAATCTGCGAACTGATTTTCTCGAAAGTGAGCCGCAGGCCAGTACGTTGGGTGCTCTGTGTACCTAACGACTCACCCGTACAGTCGGTCCAGGATCTGCAAGGCAAACGTATCGCGACGGAAGCGGTCGGATTGACGAAACGTTACCTCGCGAGGCATGGTGTCGAGGCCCAGATCGAATTTTCCTGGGGAGCAACCGAGGTCAAACCCCCGCAACTTGCTGACGCAATCGTCGAAGTTACCGAAACCGGCAGTTCATTACGGGCGAATAACTTGCGGATTGTTGACGAAGTATTGCAAAGCACCACGCGTTTGATCGCCAACAAAGAAGCCTTCACTGACCCTTGGAAACAGTCCAAATTGAGTGACATTTCAATGATGCTGGAGTCTTGCCTAGCTGCGGAAGGCAAAGTTGGTTTGATGATGAACGTAGCCCGCATGGATCTGGATAAAGTACTCGAACTACTTCCAGCTTTGCAGAAACCAACGGTCTCTACATTGTCTGATCCGGACTGGGTCGACGTAAACACAATTGTGGAAGAGTCGATCGTACGCACAATTGTACCTGGATTGAAAGAGGCAGGCGCGCGCGGGATCGTTGAGTACGCAATCAACAAGATCATCGCTTGACGCCGTAGATGATACGCCTCGCTTTCCACTTGGTTCAACAGCCGCTCGGATTGCGCCACGTACAAATTGCTCAAAGTTTACGGAACGCTCCGGTTCTGGAGCACAGTCACACGGAACTGCGACCGCGCAACCGAGTGTTCCGGCATTGTCTTCGACCGCATTGCCCACAAGTCGAACACCTACTTTCCTGGTCAGACAGTTCGCAGTCCGCATTGCCTTTGCACGGCCACCGAGGCCAACATTTCGCTGCGATTGGATCCGCCTCACGGCGATCACGCCGTCTGGTCTGCTGAGTTCCATACTGGAAATCCTTGGGGCAATAACACATGCCGTCTACAATGCTGTTAGGGGCCGATGCCCGTACAAGTCACCCACCGCGGCAACTTGAGCGACAGGCAGAAAGGCGGTTCGATGGCCAGACTGCGTTTACGTAAAACGCTAATGGACTACATGGTGATCGCGATCACTCCAGCTCTCATCATACTGCTCGTCGGCAGCCTAACCTTCTTTCTGTTGACCGTGTTCTACGATGGCCTCTACGACTCGCGGCTAAGGTTCATTTTTTCCTGTTTCGTCTTTGCAATCGTACTGATCGCACGGATCTCAATCGAAGAGGGCAAAGAGCGTGCAGTTCTTTTCGCAATCCCTCTGGCGGTTGCAATGTTTATCGCGGTAGCCAGATTCAGCGACCTGAACATTCTGTTCAATATCTGTCTGATCGGCCTTATTTGGTGGAGTACCGACAAGCTGACTTGGGACAGCACGGTGATCGACGATGAAAACGATTCATCAGGAGAAGGCCTGCTACAGCAACTCGGGCTGGATGCGGTCGATCCAGACTCAACTCATGAGCAGACGGCTCTTAAATTAGCAGCCACCACTTCGACGGAAAGCCCTCAACATGAGGCTAGTTGGACGCAACAACATCGCCACCAACAAAAAGGGCACACGCCCGGCCGCTGGGTAATCTATTTTTCGTTGGCGGCACTTCCACTCTTTGGTTTTGGCCAACTGGTGATCCCAACGGGTTCCATAGCGCATCGCCAAGCCGCGTTCAACCAACTGCTGGTTTACGTTGCAGCGGGTATCGGCCTGCTGATGACAACCAGCTTCCTGGGACTACGCAGATACCTGCGCCAACGGCAAATGGAAATGCCAAGCGATGTCAGTGGAGTCTGGCTCGGTATAGGTAGCGCAATGATCGTGGGCATCCTGTTGGTCTGCACTGTGCTACCACGCCCACAAGGCAGCCACTCGGTCAGCCGACCTTTTGTGGTTGGGTCTGTGGATCGAGACCCGAATCGATGGGGCCCATTCGACGACGGTCCAGAAGACGATCAACAAGGTAATCAAAGCATTTCGGACGACGAGAAAACAGGGCAGGGTGCACCCAAACCTGGCGAGCAAGGGTCTGGAAACCAAGGCAGCACTACGGGGTCTGGAACGCAAGCCGAGAGCGAGCGAGGGGCCAAAGGAAAAGGGAAAAAGAGTCAGTCCGGCAAGCAAGGGAAAACCAGTCAGGGCCAAGGCCAAACTCAGAAATCGGGACGCAAATCTCAACAAGCCGAGGGCCAGGGACGAGGCAACCAAAAGGGCAAACAACCAGGATCGACAAAATCAGAAACTTCAAGAACCCAAAACAGGGACAAATCTGCGAACGCAAAGAAATCAACGCAAAGCAATTCCCAAGAGTCCGGAAACCAACCAAAAGAACAACAAGAAGACAACCCGAAGTCGAACCAACAAGAACCTGAGAAAAGCTCTCAACCCTCCGACAACAATCGCCGGGAAACGGGCGGAAACAAAACGTCTACCGAAGCTGAACCAGACAACCAATCGGAACGTAGTGATCGCAACAAACTTAAATCAATCAAAAAGAACGGTTCTGGAACAGGGGCGTCCCGCTCTCAAAAAAGACGAACTGCACAGCGAAACAATGCGACAACAAGTAGAAGTCAGGGACGGTCGTCGAATCCACCAAATGCGATATCTGCGCCACTGAATGCGTTCGGTTCAATACTTTCGGGACTCGGCTGGATCGCCAAACTACTGTTTTGGTTGATTCTGCTTTCGTGCGCGTGCTGGTGGTTGTGGAACAACCGTGCTCAGGTCATGAAGGCGTGGCAGAAGTTACTGAAAGATCTGGCGGATTTCTGGAGCCGGCTGCTCGGTCGCCGGCCAGCAGAAGAGTCACCCGCCACGAAGTCTGTCGACCACACGCTGTCTGCACGCCCATTTGCTTCGTTTCAAAACCCATTTGCTTCTGGACTCGCGACCAATAGATCCATCGATGAACTTGTCCGTTACAGTTTTCAAGCTGTCGAATCCTGGTCTCGCGAACGCGGATATCCACGATCCGAAAATCAGACACCATTGGAATTTGCACGAGTAGTTGCAGATCTGGATCCTGGTATGCGAACTAGCGTCGTCCGACTCGGTAACCTCTATTCTTACACCGCCTACGCGAACCGGACACTGAAGCCCTCAGACCTTCCCTACCTGAAAGAGCTGTGGAAGCAACTCGAAGCAGCACCTCCACCCGCGCCATTACCCAGGTAAGAACAGTGTCGACCGTTTTCGGCATTCGGCCTGGCGGGTCCGCCGGATGGTATACCGTTCCTAAGGCCCCGGGCCTGCACAAGAATATTGCACACAGGTTCTCAACGCAGTAGAACCACAGAGTTGAACCAGTGGCAAAGTATCGATTTGCCCTCAGCCTGAGGCATGCGACACCATGACGGTCTGAAGGGACATTGGTACTTCGCCAAACAGTTACGGTCTTCTGAATCCCCAGACGACTCACCATTAAAGTTTCCTGGTTGTTGCTATTGCACAATCTCCGTCTACTTCGCTGAATCGAGGTCTCCCGATGCGCTCTTTGATATGTCTGGCTACTGTGACCGCGTTGTTCTTTGAACTCATTCCGCAAGCATCACGCTCCGACGAACCTAGGCCGCTTCCGCTGATTTTCCAGGAAGATTTTGAAACGGGCGCAAAAAACTGGGAAGCGAAGGACCCTGGTGGGTGGAAACTCACGAGGACCGAGCAGGGCCAGGTCTACAGCCAGTACAAGAAAGCAAGTGATTACAAACCGCCACATCGCAGCCCATTCCACATGTCTCTAATCAAAGACTTGGTGGTTGGAGACTTTGAGTTAACCGTTCAAGTCCGTAGCACCCATCCAGATTATGGGCATCGCGATGTCTGTTTGTTTCTGGGATACCAAGACCCAGCGCACTTCTATTACGTGCACCTTGGCAAAAAGACAGACGACCATGCAAACCAAGTCTTCATCGTGAATGACAAACCGCGTACAAAAATCTCCCACAAGACCACAAGTGGTACCAATTGGGACGACCAGTGGCATACCGTACGCATCGTACGTCAAACCAAGAACGGTCTGATCGCGGTCTACTTTGATGACCTCAAGAAGCCCATCATGCTAGCCCAAGACAAGACCTTTCTATGGGGTCGCATTGGAGTGGGTTCATTCGATGACACTGGTGATTGGGACAACTTACGACTGCGCGGCATCCGCCTGAAAGATAAGTAGACTAGGGGTACTGCGAGTGCTGGACCAAGTATTCCTTTTCTGCCGATTCTAACGAAAGATCGGCTTGGGCAAGATCCGATACAGTCGCTAATACACGGGCTTCCGCGCGGAGGCTCTCGGTAGACCTGCTGAGGATTTTTCCCATGACCTTTGCCGTTCGCTGGTGCCCTCACCTTGCTATCCTCTCTCTGCTGGCATCGCCGCTAGCAGGCTTTGCCGAAGACCAGTCCAATCCACTGCGGCGCGCGAGACGCTCAGCGCCCGAGACCTTGGCAGCCGATGCTCCTGCATCTATCGAGGAAGAACTTGATGTCGACGACCAGATTTCACCTCCTGCGGAACCGGCGTTATTCGCACCGGTCAAGCCCGTGGGCCATCACGAACAGGTTCGTCAAGTTTCGGGACGTTTTGCCAAGCGGCTCATCCATGCGCCACCCCAGGCGATCAACGAAGAGCTCATTCGCGGCGAACCCGGTACTTTCATCAGCAGTCAAGAGCCAATGACAGAGAACGTCGAAGGGGAAATTATCGACGCTGGCGAAGTCATTTTGGAAACGGGTACTGGCTTATGTGAGGACTGTGGCACACTTGACTGCAATCAATGTTGCATGTTGCCATGCCCTTCGATTCCCTGGCATCGCTTAGAGTTCTTTTCTGGTGTTAATGGCTTTACAGGATCCGCCAATCGCGGCCAGGGAGCCAGTTTTGGTTTTCATCAGGGAATCAACCTGGGAGCTCCAGTAAGTCCATACGGAGCAAACGAATTAGGTATGCAAATCGGGGTGCGTTTTGTCGAAAGCAACCTCTCCGGAAGCGGCTTCACTGACAATTCTCGCAACCAGACATTTCTCACCGCAGGGCTATTCCACCGCGTCGACTGGGGTTTTCAAGGGGGAATCGTCTTTGACTATATGTCGGACAACTGGAATTATGGAGTCGAACTCACCCAACTCCGCGGCGAACTGAGCTGGATGTGCACTCCACACCAGGATTTGGGATTTCAGTTCACAACCAATATGAAGCCTGACACCAGTCAAACGTTTCTGTCAGGACAAACAGACCCGCTCACAGAAACTTGGGAAAGTGTCGACTTGTACACCTTCTTCTACCGCACCTCGTTCATGGGCGATGGTGCGTCGGGGACGATCCGCGCGGGGTGGACCGGTCTTAGCACCGCATTGCTGGCCTCCGTACTTCAAGTGCCAATCACCGACAACCTCGCATTGCGTGCGAGTTACACCTATTTGATTCCTAACGAAGAAGATGGTGTAAGCGGAGCTGATGACGAAGTCTGGAATGTGGCTGTGGGAATTGTTTGGTACCCCGGATGTGGCCGAGCTCGCACACGCAACTACTACCAACCCCTACTTCCGGTGGCAGACAACGGTTCGTTCATCAGCCATCGCCCGTGACCACCAATACTGTAAGGTTACGAGCCGCAGGTGTAGGTCGCTGCCAGCAGGGAACGTCAATCAGCGGGGTGTCGCAGACAGCACACGCCGTGTCACGCCGCCTTCATATCCCATCCAGATGACGGCAAGCTCGCATCACTGGCAGCCCGTAAAACCAATGTGGTGAACGCGCCACGCTGCACTACCGCATCATCCTGATTGATCAGCTCGCGCCGCCAGGTCACCTGACCCGTACGCCGTGACCGAACATTGAGCATTTCGATCTGAGATCGGGCACGCACTGTGTCGCCCACATACAGCGGCAAGGCAAATAACCAGGACTCCATCCCGACAAACGCGCGTGTCGCAACCGCCGGGCTATGACTACTCAACCCGGCAACGAGTGAAAGGCCAAGCAGTCCATGCGCGATCGGCTTACGAAACGGAGATCGCGCTGCAAATTCATGGTCAACATGCAGTGGGTTATAATCGCCTGTGACACCGGCGAAATTGACCACGTCTGTCTCGGTAATCGTACGACCCTGGCTGGTCCACCGATCACCAACGCTCAGATCATCAAAGTAAAGTAGTTGGGGCATCCTGAGTACTGTCCTGCAAAATGCGAGAAGTGGAAGCCGTGACGCGTCCGATCCGAGAGTACGCACCGCAGTAGTTGACAAAGCTTACACGTAACATCAGCAGAATGGCAATTCAAATCGATCAAGAGGTGCCCACGTTACGCGATCTCCAAGGACGAGAGACGCCCGCTGCAGCAGAGCCTCGCATGATCAACCGTATATCGGGACTTGGCCAACCAAGTCCCGCTACGCCACACAACAAGGCGTCTGCCCGTCCAAAATGAGACACCTCAGAGACACAGCAAACCCGCTATGTGTCGTCAAATAAGAGAATGGGGACGCCTCTCTGAACAACCCTGGCGTGACAGCCCCGCCAGGCAGCGGGCTACATCCACTCCTTGATCTCACGCCCTTCAATCAAACGAATCGGACGTCCATCCGGAGTCTCGGCAATCAAATCATGCGGGATACCGAGTTTGGCGTAGACGGTTGTTGCAATATCCGCGGACAGGTACTCGTCACGGGCGACCTGACCACCATCCTCATTCGTCGCGCCCAATACGTGGCCACCAGGCACACCGGCTCCCGCCATAATCGCAAATCCTGAAGACGCCCAATGATCGCGTCCACTGGCCGAATTGATTTTTGGCGTCCTGCCAAAGTCTGTCAGCCAACACACGAGTGTATTGTCCAACATTCCACGTTGCTCAAGATCAATCAGCAATTGAGGGATCACTTGATCAACGGGAGGCATGCGATTGTTCTTGAGGGACGTGAAGTTATTTTGATGTGTGTCCCAGCCACCATCAGTAACCGTCACAAATCGCACACCGGACTCAACAAGACGACGGGCCAGCAAGCAGCTTTGGCCCAAGCGATTACGCCCATAGGCATCACGGAGTGTGGCCTTCTCCTCGTCAAGCGCGAATGCTCGCTTCGTCTCGGGCGCCGTGATCATGTTTAGGGCCGCCTTGTAATGTTCGTCAAGCGTTGCAAAGGCGTCCTGTTGCAGTTCGGTGTTACGTTGTAGTTCATCGACACGTGCCAATAGCCGGCGGCGACGGCTGACACGCTTCATGGAAATTCCCTGCGGGGGGGTAATGTCTCGCACGTTAAATTTTTTTGCGTTTGGATCGGCAAGCATTTCAAACGGATTGTGTTCCAATCCCAAAATACCTGCGGTCCCCCCACCAAAACGCCGATCAACTTGACTCCCCAATTGCACAAATGGGGGCATCGCTGTCTTGAACCCTTTCCGATAGCTCATTACCGAACCGTAACATGGGTAAGCGATCGCCTGATTAAAACGCCGACCGGACATAACCCACTGATCCGCGGTACCGTGACTGCCGTTTTGCGGATTCCACCCACGCAACAACCCAAATCGCTGCTGGTGTTTCGCCATGTTGGGTACAACTTCTGCAAAACGCACTCCTGGGGTGGCGGCATCGATAGTTTGAAACTCACCCCGCACACTCAACGGCGCCGCGGGCTTGGGATCAAACGTGTCATGGTGGCTCGTTCCACCGCGAGTCCATATCAAGATGCAATTGACGTCACGGCTTGAAGTGCCTTCAGCCGCCGCCACCGCACGTTGTCTCAGCGCGTCGGACAGGGAAACACCCAATCCCACCAATCCACCGATTTGCAAGCAGCCACGACGCGACACAGACTGATCTTGCGGAAGTAGATTCAACATGCTTGCCTCTCCAACTCTGTCAACAAGTTACCGCTACTGCCAACAATGTAGGCAGACACGACGGGCGACCCGGGCGCCGCTAAAGACAAACTGGTGGCATTGGCTCCACTTGGTCGCCTACAGCCTGCCGTCTAACTTCCTGGCGTGAGCCCGCAAACTAGCGGCTGCGGACGATTAACAACCCAAATCCGCAGCGGATCTCCCTATCATATCAGTTTGGACTTACGCTTCAACGTGAATCACAACTACACAGCAGCGAAACAATCTGCAATTCACCGGCCAAGTCAAATGATAGGCGTTTGGGGGCACGCAACTCCTCGACCCAGTGAACGAAATGCCACCCACAACGCATGGTGGTTCCTCTGGAGTTTCCCGCCTACCGGGGTCATAATGAATGATGAATCGCACCGGGTATCTGCCCTCGCTAACGGTCAGCAGCCACCGCGGATTGCGGGCCAGTTCCAGATTTAAGTTTGGTTTGCCTTGCCCGCACGCGGACCGTCGCTCAGCAAGCAGAACCGGCTTTCAGGCTCTCAGCTTTCGGCATAGCGAAACTGGAAATATCATCGTTCGCTTCACAACGGTTGACCATTATGCAAATGTTGAAGTGTGTCATAGCGACCTGCGTATTAGTGGTTTCTATCTTGGCAACCGCGGCAGGACAGCAATTGCGCATAACACCTGACCGCGTACGAGTGACTGGTAAGTTCCAGCAAATCCAACTCCTTGTACAACAGAAAGAGGCACCTAACACAACCGTGACAGATCTGGACGATTTAACCAGGCTGGCAAATTACGCAATCCTGGATGAGAGCGTGGCTCGAGTCGATACACACGGGCGCATCACCGGTTTGGATGACGGCATTACCAAAGTCAAGATCGCCTACCAGGACTTGGTTCAAGAGATTTCCGTCGAAGTCCAAGGTGCCGCGAACACCCAAATTGAATTTGCGCAAGACATCCTCCCTATTCTCAATAAAGCCGGGTGCGCTGCTGGCGCTTGCCACGCCAGCCAATTCGGCAAAGGTGGCTTTAAACTATCGATCTTTGGCTTTGACCCGCAAGCGGATTTTCGCGCCATTGCCAGGGCAAGCCGCGGTAGACGCCTCAACTTTGGGAGCCCGGAATTCAGTCTCTTAATGGCCAAGCCGGCGATGCAGGTACCCCATGGAGGCGGTCGTCGTCTCGACACCAACTCGATTGGCTACGAAGTCTTGCGCGAGTGGATTTCACATGGCGCACCCCCTCCTGTAAATGAACCAATCAAGGCAGTATCACTGCACGTCACCCCTAAACAACGGACCACGGAACTCGATGAGACGCAACAGTTGCGCGCCGTGGTCAAATACTCTGACGATTCCTTTCGCGACGTAACGTCCTTCGCTCGTTACGATGTGATGGACGAAAGTGTACTCGCAGTCACCTCCGAAGGACTTGTGACCGCGACCGGGAAAGGACAGTCTGCGGTCATGGTGCGGTACGAAGGCCAGGTCGAGGCGGTGACATTTGTGGTTCCGTTTGGAAATCGTGCGCAGCTCGCCAACTGGACAAACCATAATTTCATCGACCAACTGGCCGCGAATAAGTTCCGTGAACTACAGCTGGAGCCTTCAGGTCTGTGCGATGACGCAACCTTCCTGCGTCGAGCATTCCTGGACGCACTCGGCGCGTTGCCAACACTTACAGAAACTTCCGCATTCTTGACCTCCGCAGATCCCGAAAAACGGGCGCACCTTGTGAAGCGTTTGCTCGGTCTTGCAAAAGATCCAGCGGAAAACATCTACAACGACCGTTACGCGTCTTTTTGGACTCTAAAGTGGTCCGATCTAATCCGCAATAATAGCAATGACCTCGGCGAACAAGGTATGTGGGCACTGCACAATTGGATCAAGGAGTCGTTTCGCACAAACAAACCCTATGATCAATTCGTCCGTGAACTGGTGACGGCTAAAGGCTCAATCTACTCCAGTGGGCCAGCAAATTACTTCCGCATTAATGGAAACGCTTCCGAACTCACCGAAGCGACCTCACAAATATTCCTGGGCCTTCGCCTCGAGTGCGCAAAGTGCCATCACCATCCGTTTGAGAGTTACAGCCAAACTGACTATTACGGGCTGGCTGCCTTCTTTGCTCGAGTCGGCCAAAAAGGAAGTGAAGAATTCGGGTTGTTCGGTCGCGAGTCCGTGATCGTCGTTCGTGATACGGGAGAAGTAAAACACCCACGCACCGGACAGCAAATGGCACCAACACCATTAGCGGGTGAGCCAATCGACCATGAACTCGATCGGCGAATTCCGCTCGCCAAATGGCTAACGGCACCCGACAACCATCTATTCGCAGAATCAGTCGTCAATCGATACGTGGGCTATTTGCTGGGAAGAGGTCTGGTAGAGCCAATTGACGACATGCGCAGCACCAACCCACCCAGCAACACCGCGTTACTGAGCGCACTGTCAAAGACATTTGTCGATAGTCAATTTAATCTCAAACATCTTATGCACGAGATCATGACGTCACGGCTCTATCAATTAAGCTCGCAACCGACCGAACACAATTTCTCGGACCGCAGGTTCTACAGCCACTACCGTGTTAAGCGATTGGCCGCGGAACCCTTGTTGGATGCAATCGACAAGGCGGTTGGAGCCACCACCAAGTTCAAGAACTTACCACCGGGCACACGTGCGACGGAACTTCCCGATGCAGAGTACCCCAATTACTTCCTCAAGACATTCGCCAAACCACGTCGCGCCAGTGTCTGCGAATGTGAAAGAGTCCCCGACGAGAACCTAGCACAGGCATTGCACACCCTGAATGGTGACATCCTGGCAGAGAAGATTTCCGGCAAAGCGTCACGGATCGGAAAACTACTCGCCAACAAGACAGAACATGACGACATCGTGAACCAACTCTACTTGGCAACTTTGATTCGCCCACCCAGCCCGCAAGAGCTCGCTTTCAGTCGGGAGCTGTTGAAGACCAGCCCGAATCCGAAAGAATGCTATGAGGATCTCTTATGGGCCTTGATTAACTCCAAACAGTTCCTGTTTGTCCACTAAGGCACCCACCATCCGTTTTCCAGGAACCACAGCAGCCCCACCATGTGCTTTCGCAAACTCTTGCTTCTGTTCGTCGGCATATTGGCCACGAGTGAAACACCCGCGCAGACGTCATACCCAATGCTGATGAGCATTCGCCCGGTGGCCGCTCAACAAGGTCAGACATCTGAACACACCGTCCGGTCAAGGTATGATCTCTACGGCGCCTACAAGGTGCTCGTTTCTGGTGATGGTGTCCAAGGAGAGGTGGTACCGCACGCCGTAAAACAAGGCGAAAAGCCTGGAAAGATTGAGGCGCTCAAGGTGCGATTCACCGTTAGTGCCAATGCCCAGCCCGGTGTGCGAGACTTCCGCCTCGCGACTCCTCGTGGTGTGAGTACGCTCGGACAACTTGTCATTACCCGGGGGGCGGTTGTGCTCGAAGCCGGCAACAACGATTCACTATCAACTCCGCAAACCGTCGAACTTCCTGCGACCTTGTGTGGTGCCATCGAAGAGGCGGAAGACATTGACTATTACCAGTTCAGGGTCGACGCAGACACATCGTTCAGTTTTCACGTGCGATCGATGCGTCTGCAGGATCGCATTCACGACCTTCAGCAACACGTAGATCCGATTCTCACCTTGCGATCAAAGTCGGGTGCGACACTAGCGTCTTCAGACAACTTCTATAGTGCTGACCCCTTTCTCGGCTACCACTTTGAAGACGCCGGCGAATACCTGTTGGAAATTCGCGACGTCCGTTATCACGGAAACGCCTATTGGGAATACAGCATTGAGGTCGCTGCGCAGCCATTTGTACTCAACACTTACCCTCTTGGGTTGGCAGCGCGAAAAGCGGCCCAGGTCGAGTTGATCGGATTCAGTATTCCGTCTAACCCAATTGCAGAATTCCAAGTGCCGGCCCAACAAGGAAAAACGGTAGAAGTTGGTATTCCGCTGGAATCAACACTCAGTAACCCAGTCCCCCTGATTGTTACCGACTTACCGTTAACCAATGAACAACCTCAGGAACACTCGCGAACCGAGAATGCTCAGCAGGTCTCAGTACCTACGGGCATCAACGGTCGCTTATCCAGCGAGGGAGAAATTGACTGTTACGCATTCGACGCCATGAAGGGAGATATGCTGACAGTCGAAGTCACTGCGCGGCGCAGGCAATCTGCAATTGATTCCCATCTGCGCATCCTCGACAGCAACGGAAAACAGTTGCAGCTGAACGACGACTTGAAAATTGGCAAACGTGGCTATTCAGACTCATTGATCGAATCCTGGACGGTTCCCGCCGACGGAAAATACGTTATTGAGCTACGTGATGTACACCTGCGCGGCGGCCCACGGTTTGTCTACTTCCTCGAATTGACACGCAGCAAACCCTACTTTCAACTTTTTGCCGACACTGACAAAACCCAACTAGCGCCTGGCGCTGCCGGGGTCATCTTTGTTCGAGCGGTACGAAAAAACGGTTTCGCTGGCACGATCGAATTAGGTATCGACCACCTTCCCGAAGGCGTTACGGCAAGCAGTGGACGAATTCTTCCGGATGGACAAGACGGCTGCATCATCCTGGAAGCGAGCCCAGAGACAAATTTAGCCGCAACCAATGTACTCATCCATGGAAAGGCGACAGGAAGCAATCATGGGCCCGCCGCCGACAGCTCAATAATACCAGCCGCCCAGTACCAGGAAACTTATCTGCCAGGCGGTGGCAGGGGGCATTGGCCTGTAGAAATGCACACCGTTGCAATAGGTCGACCAGGGGATGTACTCGAACTCGCATTAGATAACTATGAAATCACTCTAGAACCAGGCGAAACACAAAAAATCAATGTGGAAGTGAAACGCGCCAAGGGATTCGACAAGAACGTCACGCTGGACGTCATCTATCAGCACCTCGGTAGCGTCTACGGCAATACTCTTCCCAAGGGTGTGACAATCGATGCGAATGCGAGCAAAACACTGCTGACCGCGGGGGCAACTCAAGGTCAGCTCGTCTTCAAAGCCGATCCCAAGGCATCCCCCGTCGATAGCCAACAAGTCTCGGTGATGGCAAATGTCTCGATCAATTTTGTGATGAAGACTACGTTTTCAAGCAAGCCATTACTGATTAGCGTCGCCAAGTCGTCATCTGCCAAACCCGCCGACTGACCAGCAAGCGATTGTGATCAAACAGCAATTCACGTCTCCCACGCGTGCCAATCATCTGCAATCGAAGAAACTTCTGTAGCACATCCGCGAACCGCGCTTTGAATCGTCGCGAGGGTTGCGGTGAGATCTTCCAGCCCACTGGCCCCATTGTATTCCAAAGGGCGTTCATTCATCACTGCATCTGCAAAGTGACTCCAGACGTTTCGATGTGCCTCGTCATAATAGGAGTTGTTGGAAACCCAGGACCGGTCGCAACTCGCATCCAGCTGAAAATCACGGGCATTTCCTTGGCGATATAGCGTTACTGGTGCCACTTGTGGAAATCCGGGTGCGGCGCCACCCCCTTCTCCAAATACACGAAGGGTCCCTTTCGTTCCTAGGATCTCGGTACGAAAGCCAATCCACGGCCCTGCTGCAGGCATGGTTTCGCAGTGAAGCCACATCCCGTCTACAGCATCGTCGACATGTGCCCAACTAATAGCCGTGATTCCGCGGAGCTGTTGCTCGCGACCAACGCCATGCTCACGTTGTAACGCCGCAACCGTCCGGATACCTGAACTCGAAAACAAACGGGCCGTAGCGAACAGATGCGGGCCATGGTCCATGATCCAAGGAAACTGCCCCCCTCCGGAAAGTCGCGGATCAAATCTCCAGGCAACATCATGGCCACGGCCTTGCAAGCGTCGATTCTCCGACTCATTAAACAGCCACGCCTGCTTGTATTGGCGTATCTGACGAATCTCACCAACTTCACCCTCTTGAATCAAATCTCGGGCCAGACGATGAGGACCGTGAAAGAAATAGCTCTCACCCACCATCAGGTAAACTGCACCCGCTGTCGCAGCCTGTATCATCTGCTGTGCCTGCGATCGACTCAGGGCCATTGGTTTTTCAACGTAAACGTGTTTACCTGCTTGCGCTGCCGCAATTGTCATTTCCGCGTGCAGAAAGGGGGGGACCACCAGATCAACAACATCAATCCCAGGATCTGCGAGTAGCTCGTCGTAGCGAGTGTAGACCTGGCCAACTTCGTATTGGTGAGCGAGTTGACGCAAGCCAGCTTCATCGACATCACAAAGCGCAGATAGTTCAAGTGACGGTAAACTTCGTAACACATTCAAGTGACACGGCGCAGCCACCTTTCCCAAGGCACCAACTAACGCCACTTTGAGCGGTGGATGCTCCGCCATTGGTGATAACCCATGTAAAAACAATCGGGCGAATGTGAAACCAACTGTGGCGTCACTAACCCTGCCAGCGGAGTCGACCCGCCCTACAACTCACGGTAGCATCATAACCAGATTCGCAAATCTCGCCTGACTTATTTCGCCAACCACGATGCTCGCTTCAGGCGCACTACGCAGACGCAAGCTACTTCTTCAGAGCTCAATAACACGAGTTACCGATCCCGCCGGAACACACGTTGTGTATCAACAATCGCGTCGGCCAAGATCTCGACTTCTTCCTGAGTATTATAGAAATAGAAGCTCGCGCGTAACGTCGCACTATGGCCCAAACGCTGATGCAGCGGCATCGCACAGTGGTGACCAGCCCGCACTGCCACTCCCTGTTGATCAAGAGCCTGTGCGACATCATGTGGATGTATCCCATCCAGCAGGAAATTGACAATTGGCCCCTTGTGTTTAATCGGTGGACCAAGAACACGCACGCCCTCAAGGTCACTCAAACGTTGGTGTGCAGCGACAACCAGCTGTTTCTCATGATCCTGAATGGCATCTATTCCGATGCGTTCCAGGTACTCGATCGCCGTTGTCAGCCCGATAGCGGGAGCAATTGGTGGTGTACCTGCTTCAAACTTCTCCGGCAGTTCTCCTGACTCAAACCCCTCGGTCGTGACACTGCGGATCATACTCCCCCCTCCCAGAAACGGGGGCATTTCTTCCAGCAGCTCCTCGCGACCGTAAAGTACGCCTATTCCGGTTGGCCCGAGCATTTTGTGCCCACTAAAAGCCAGGAAATCAACGCCACATGCTTGCACATCCGTCACCTGATGGGGAGCACTTTGTGCCGCGTCCAACAAAACCACCGCACCAACCGAGTGTGCCTGTGCGACAACGTCTTTAACGGGAACATGACTCCCGAGCACATTGCTTGCAGCCGTCAAACTGACAATCCGTGTACGTTCAGTCAACAGATTGGATAATTGTGATAGCTGCAATTGGCCATCGTCCTCGACGGGAACAAAGCGGACCGTGGCTCCCGTTCGTTCAGCTAACTGCTGCCAGGGAACAATATTTGAATGATGCTCCAGCAGGGTAAGCAAGATCTCATCACCAGAATTGATGTGAACTTGCCCCCAACTGTGCGCCACCAGGTTAATCGCCGCAGTCGTACCGGAGGTAAAAACAACCTCGTGTGGATGCCTCGCGTGGATAAACCTGGCTACCGCCTCTCGTGCCTGTTCGTACAGATCCGTACTCTGTTCACTGAGCGCGTGGATCCCGCGATGGACATTCGAGTACTGCTGTGTGTAAAAGTCACTGATCCGCTGAACCACCTGCCGTGGACGCTGAGTTGTCGCTGCATTATCCAGGTAGACCAGGCGTTTGTCACCGTGAACGCGCGTATCCAGAATGGGGAAGTCCGCCCGTAATGTATTTGCATCAAAGGAGTTGGCCGAGGTATTCATCCATTCGAGCTCTTGTTAACAGTTTTTCGCCACAATCTCTGTATGTGAACTTACTTCTCGATTCTTCCAGTCGGTAATGCTGTGTCGCCGTTAGCCACGACCGATATACGCTTGATCCCTCGGCAATACAACCGCGTCGAGCATCGCCACATGCGATGGTAGCGTAGCCATCAGCAATGCAACTTCAGCGAGCTCATCAACCGTCATCATCGGTTCATCATCTTGCGGTTTCCCGGAGTCGACTCTCCGTTCAGAGAGGACATTACCCGGGTGCAAGCAACCGCATGTGATTCCGTGTTCGCGTCCCTCCAGTGCAGTCACATGGGTAAGGCCTACCAAACCGAATTTCGACGTAGAGTAGGGAGCGGATCTTGGGCGAACACGCTGAGCTGAAATCGACCCGATGTTGATGATACGTCCCGCGCCCTTCGGTTTCATCAAACGCATCGCCCGCTGCGTACAGAGAAATGGCCCACGGAGGTTCGTATTAATCACCCGATCCCAAGACTCTAATGAAAGCTCGTCAATAGGGCCGCCATCAAACGCGCCAGCATTATTGACAAGGACATCAAGCCGGCCAAACTCCTCGTTCAACCCATCAAACACGCGTTCCACTGTCTCCGGCTGCGAGATATCTCCGGCGACCGCGAGCACAGGAACACCCCATTTCGCCAATTCCGACTTGGCCTGTGACAGTTTGTCCGCATGCCGAGAGTTGATCACTAGTGCTGCGCCGGCTTGGCCAAACGCGTGGCAAATTGCTTTACCAATCCCCTGGCTGGCCCCGGTCACCATGGCAACTTTTTCTGACAACTTTCCCACGGCTCCCTCCCGACTATCCGGTTCAGCGGACCCCAGACACGAGTATGGCACTCCCAGTACAAGCTGACCAGCGGCCATCCCCACAATAGTATCCGTGGCGGCAAGCGGAGCTGCCCAATTATCCGTGAGGCATATCAGTGAGGCACCCCCAGAAACGTCGGCTATTCGCCGTACTTACGAGGAGCCAGCAGAAGCTTCGTCAGCGACATTTGATTTCAGCGACTCAGAAACCGACCATTCCCGCAGCCACGCTGCGTCCTCGCGCAACTCAGCGATAGACTCTTTTAGTCCTGAAAACTCTCGCTGGAACCGATTCCAACTTCGGCGCAGCGTTTCCAGGCCGCACACGACGAAACCCGCGCCGAGAAGCAGCGAACCCCAGGGATGAGATGTCGGTATCACTGAAGTCGCGATCCATTGATCGATAAGACTACCGGCGAGAACTGCCAAGACAGCCATGCCAACCAGACATTGAGTTAATCCCAAACCACCGAAAATGCCTAGTCGTTTGATTTGCTGTAGGTCGTTGTGAACTTCCAGCTCTGCCAATTGGCGGCGCAGTGCCAACAAGTCTACCAAGTCGCTGAATAATCGGCCCCATTCTCCCGCCCAAGAAGGAGTTTCCAACCTTGCGTGCTCAGACATGCTATTCCTCGCTGCCATTCTTGGAGTCACGACAGGGTTCAACAGCCACAGCTTGTTTCACAGTTTCCCATAATTCTTCCCAGCATGTACCCACCACCCATTTCTTGATCCGCGCGGCACCGGCGCGGATGTTCCAATCCCGAGGCAACCCGCCCCACACAAAAGAACCCAGACAGACAGCGGCCAAGATAGAACGACCGGGGTAACGAGCAAGATTCTCGCGACAATTACTAATGATCATGGTCGGCGCAAGCAAACGGTTCGCACGGCGATCCAACCGTCTCCGCAAACGTGCAATGTCACGGCGTAATGCCTGCCGACGTTCCGCCGCATCAGCTATCGTAGGACCAAATTGCTTCATCGCTCCGGTTCCGTAGAGGATTAGAGTCCGCAGTTCCTTCAGAAGATCCGCCGGGTAATACGGCCAATCAGGAATCCGACTGCCGACGATGCAATCACCCCAGTTCCCGGGTATCGGCGAACCAGGCGCAGCGTGTCATCAATCGCGGCGCCCAAAGTCCGTGGCTCCAGGAATGACCGCGACTCCGCATTGTCTTCCTGTCGTTGTGCATAGAGTTTTTCGGCATTCCGCAATGCTTCTCGCGCCGCGTCCAGCTGTTTTTCCACCTCGTGGTTATCCAATTCATCCGAGGTATTATTTTGTGATCTGGCTGACGCAGTCTTTCTGGCTGCCCTTTTTTTCGCCACGTTGGCACCCTCATTCAACAAAATCGATTTATGCAAACAAACAATCGCGTTCCTTTACCAGCCTAGGTTGGAAAACATCACCGGGCAGCCATTTTGTCGCACAAATCTAGCGGGGTCTCTCCGTGCTAACGGGAACAACCGCAATAATCCGCCTCTACGGGGCACGCCCCACAGCACCCGCTTACCGACTAAGACAGAAAAAGCAGAGACGCAGAAAAGAGGCGTTTCTCCGGGGAGGACAAGACCGATGGGCGCGGATCAGGACTCATTGGCCTACCCAACAGCCCCGAAACAACTTGTCATCAACCGAGTAATTCGTCTATCGGTAAAGGATTACTAACCAGGTGTACTGGCCGACCGTCTGGTGTATAGACGATTTTCGCCGGATCAATGCCCAATTTCCGGTAGATCGTGGAAACAAAATTCTCTGGCGATAACACCCGTTCAATCGCCGAGTACCCCTGGCGGTCTGTGGCGCCAATGACCTGGCCGGGCGGTGTCTTGCCACCAGCAAACATGACAGACATTGCATTCGACCAATGATCACGACCACCGCGAGAATTAATCTTCGGTGTTCGCCCAAACTCACCCAACGCACAAACCAGGGTCGTGTCTAGCATGCCACGTTCCTCCAGATCGTTAATCAATGCGGCGATCGACGATTCAAAGGGAGGCAACTTGCTTGCCAAACCACTAAAAATATTGCGGTGATGATCCCAGCCACCGTGATAGAGAGTCACAAAAGGCACCCCCGCTTCGACCAAGCGGCGAGCTAACAAGGAGCGCTGCCCGAAACTGTGACGACCGAATCTAGCCCTGATCTGCTCAGGCTCCTGATGGATGTCAAATGCCTTTTGGGCCCGCTCAGAAGTCATCAACGTGTAACCTTGCTGATAAAAATCGTCGAGGGCCAACACGGGATCTCCCGCGGTCTTGTCGGCAATCCGCGCCAACCGGTCGATTTGCTGCCGGATACTCTGACGACCACGAAAACGACCGGCTTGCAAACCCCGCGGCAAAGCTACGTCACGCACGCGAAACCCTTTGGCATTGGGATCATCTGCCACCACGAAGGGAGCGTACTTGGCACCCAAAAAATTGGGGCCACCCGAACGCGACATCCGGGGCAGTGAAAAATAAGCGGGCAAGCCATGCGGTGCGCCAAGTTGCTGCGCCACTACCGATCCCAGACTGGGATGAAAACTGACAAATGCGCCACAGCCAACCGGGATTCTGGGAGGCGCACCGGTCATCATGTAGTGATTACCGGCACCGTGATTACCCTGATTGTGGCGAATAGAACGAACGATTGCGAGCTTATCGGCAATACGGGCAAGCTGTTTCATATGTCGAGAATAATGCACTCCAGGCAAGCTGGTTGCGATCGGCTCGTATTCACCCCGCACCTCCAACGGCGCCTCTGGCTTCGGGTCAAATGTCTCGTAGTGTGTCGGACCTCCATCCATCCAAATCAAAATACAGCTGTTGACCTGGGACTTGCCCTCTGCCGTGGGAGCCGCCGCACGAGCACGAAGCGCACCGACAAGTCCTCCCGAAATCAAACCGCCAAGGCCCAATTCCAGACAGTCCCGTCGTGTCACACCGTCACAGTTCCTGTGTATCTGCATCGCAATCACGCTCCGGATAATCGTGATGTGGCTGACCCCAACGCGGCCGACTTGTATCAGCCCGCAGAGTTACGCGCCCCAACCACGCCGTAACTATTTTTCCGTTTACTGGGTCCTCTCACTCAGCATAACGCAAACACCGTGGTGTGCCAAACTTGCAACGGTGTGCTCTGGTGGCAAACTTGAGGAGGGAGAGCGTTCTCGACTTGCCCACCGCAGCTTTCCACAAGCTAGCTCGGTCGGTCGCAATGGCCCGCAGCGCGCTATCATTAACGGCGATCACTCCATGCTACTCCCCGCAACTTCTTCTCCCAGCGACAACAGTTCATCCACTTCGCGTTTACTCAACCAGTAAATGATGGCACCCACCGTCGCTACGCCAATCGTATTCAGCCGGTGCCCTAAGGCAACCACCACGCCGAGGCCCGCCCCCAAGTCAGCGGACGAGACTTTGGTGTACATCACGTCGAGTGCCAACTCCAGCGCCCCCAGTCCCGCGGGCATAAAGGGGACCGCCCCCGCCACAAACGCAACCGGCCCAATCAAAAAATGTTCTGCCAGTGTGGGTGACGCTTCAAGAATTCCC
>PAQH01000142.1 GCA_002709225.1 Planctomycetaceae bacterium | reverse complement strand
GCGGTTAGACTCTCATAACACATGGATCAGTTTTTGGGGAGCAGGCCACTAGTGCCTACAAAAGTCACATGAACGGGAAGACGAACATGGTGTTCGTGGCAGGCATAACGAGAGAGTTAACGGCAGTTCAGAAACTCAGGAGCTGGAAAGCAGGTCTTTAGATTACTTGTCTGACCGATGTTGTAGCATCTGTTCTGCTGAAGATGGCCGATACTAGTAGCGGCGCGTTGTTCTTCGTCCTGAGACCGGCAATGCGTTTTTTGCAGAACTTCTAGGAATGCCCAAACGCATCAAGAAAGACTCCGTGAGATCGTCGACATCTTGGTTGCCAGGTTGATATTCAAACCAGGCCCGATCCACTTCTGGCATCTTGCGAATGTCAAAAAAATCGATGGATACGATAGGTCGTGAGGTTCCTTTATCTTCTCGAAAAAAGACAATCTGATAGGGAAACAGGGGAACGGGTTTATTTTGTCCTAACAGGAGGCGAACACGATCTGGTCGAATGGCACCATCTGAGGATGTTTGATCTCGAGAGGTTGTTTGCCGCGCGGGATCGGATAAACGCGTTGCGGTAGACTTCCAGTGCCCTTCGATTTGCCATACATCGACCCGGTCAATTTTTCGCGTTTGTGCTACCCCAAATTTGAAGTGATGTTCGAGGGAGACCAGTAAAGAGGGTATCCCACCTCTTGCGATCCAGCTTGCCAGCTCCACGTTCAGGGGAGCGACTTTATCTTGTACCAGGCCGTTTTGCACAAGGGCCTCATTAACACGTCTAAGGTCGATTCGTTCCAGGACAGTACGGTCCATGAACGCTCGTCGTATCCAGAGAAACCGTTGATTACGGATTTGCTGAAGACTGGCAACTCCGTTCGCCATTTGGACTCTTAATTCCATACGGATTAGGGGTGCAACGGAGGTACCACTTTGTCGGTAGGTGCCCGTTCCCACCAGTTGTTGACCGGCTAGATCGATGGTTTGGCGAATTCTGGTTTCAAAAGATGGCAATTGTAGAAGTTGTTTCGCCGCCCTGAGGACGAGCGTATCGCCTTGCGTCTGTCTCGCAAGTCCTTGTAGAAAAAGTAGTTGCGCGCATATTGCAAGTGTGGTAAGCCGGCCGGGCCGCCTTGGTAGAGTGTACGGTTTGGACTTCATGGCGCGGTTAAACCGGATTTGCCAAAGATATTCGTTGTAACAGGCCGAAACATTATCCCACGGGGAGAATTCCCCATGCTGCGCGGGATGAACCACTCGTGACTCGCCACTAGGGTGAGGCGGAATTTTAGGTTGGCCCGAATAGCAAGTCCATGGCAAAGAGTGAAGTCACGGCCCAGGTCCGTTGGCCATGGGTAGGGCAACAGATCGTTGTTGGGAACAACAGAACTTTACTGGCCTGCGGGCAACGTGTGCACCACGTAGGGGGAAATCATGAAACGTTTGAGTGCTTTTTCAAATCTACTTCTCGGCCTCGCGATTGCAGCGGGCGGCTGTGCCACGCCTACGACCTACAATCTGCCGCCGACCGAACGTCTGTTGCACCCAGGTCCGGGAGTCGATGGCCCAGGACCTGGGGTTCAATCGCCGGCAGCCCCAGTAATGGCGGCGGCGATGCCCGTGCAACAGCCGACCGTACAGCTGTTGTTTTCCGATGCAAACCAGATGGCGGGAATGCAGATTAACTGGGATGTATCACGCGTTGGTGGATTTGATTCCGAAGCACTCATTGTTCCAGGAAGATCGAACTTCCCTGCGAACGGCTTGTATCGGCTTAAGCTCACGAATGTACCGGATCGAGCAGGTGTTGAGCTCTACCCGACAATTGAAATCGCCCCTATTAATGCTCGCACCGAGGCATTCTTGACGCATAACGCGATTTCAATCCAACTCACCAATGAAGATTTTGATCAAGTAGAAAGCCATAACTACGTCACAAAGGTTATCTATCTACCGGATCCCGAATTTCAAGAGTTGGCTCAGGCGGGTGTAGAGACCCTCGTGAGTACACGATTGGACCCGGGTGTGGATCCAATCGTCGAAGCAGACCGCCGCGGTTCCGTGATGGCTGTGATTCGCATGGGTGATAAGGATGTGGAGATGGCAGGCACGGGTGCGGACGGTGGCAGCACGATGGTCAGCCATACCACAATGGGCGGGCCGATGGCGATGGGCGCCGCACGTCCTTATGTCTCTGGTGTCACCATGCCTCAATGGGGAATGCCATCATCGGGAACGCCGATTGGATTGCCAGGGCCTCCGCACATCCCGTTTGGTGGACCTGCCAGTTTGAGACGGCACACCGTTACAAATCACACGAAAGAATTCTATCCCACGGCTCCAGATAACATTGGCATTCATGTTCGTCAGACACCTGGATACAGTTACCCTCGTCCGGCGAATCGAGTGCGAATTACGGAACAGAATTTCCACCCGTCGACACTTAATCGGCAGCCGGCGTGGAACATGCACCAGGTGGTTCAATAAGCCAACCCCGAACCATGCGACGGCCCGGTTCGCTGTTTAAAGCGACCGGGCTGTTGGCAGTTCGGTGCGATGAGTACGTGTCATGCCTACGGCCCGTTCGAGTTGCAGGTCCTGGCCTGTAGAAATTGGCGAACCAACGCAGCTCTTTCTACTGATTGGGAATCTGATGACACCGTTTGTTCTGCATGCAAGCCATATCATGAGAATCGCACCCGCGTGGATTATTCTCGCCGCGCTTCCATATACGGGAATGGTTACTGGTCTTGCCAATGGGCAGGAACGCACACTTCACTATTTCCAGGATGGGGGCTGGCCGCCCGGTGCACTAGGGCGAGATCAGTTGCGACGGCTAGGAGCGCTACGTGGTTACTATCAGCCTGTTGAATGTAGTGTGCCAGCTGGAGCGACTTTTTCAATTGCATCAAATGGTGTTTTCACAAAACCAGTGTCAGGCAGAATGCGTGTAGGGTTGCTAATCGGTGCTGTTTATCGTTTGAAGATTACGAACGTTCGTTTTTATGAAGGTCGCGAGTTATTTCCCACGATTGAACTCATCCAGCGACTTTACCCGCCGGAGGGGCAGGCGGAACGTTTTCCGATTCCGATTCAGTTTACACAAGAAGAAATTGAACTAGCACTTGCCGGCAATTATCTGACACGGGTGATTTATCTGGAAGATCCTGCAAATCCCTTGCCCTATCAACAAGCCAAGGGTCAACAGCATGTCTACGAAGTCCGACCGCACGAAGATCCCTTAAGGGTCGCCGATCAGCTGGGGCGGCCGATGGCGATCGTTCGGATGGGTTCCAGGCTTCCGTTGTCGACTACTCCCGATGACCGTTTCATGTTCGGCAAGTCGCCTGTCCGAGTGTTGCGGAGTAAATCTCCGAACAATGAAAATCGTGCTTCCACCTCGTCTAAAGTCGAAGATTCTATTGTTCGTGAAACGCAGAGAATTCCGCGACTGGATACGCGTTCGTCGCAGGCCGCCATTGCTCCTACTGTCAGACGTCAATCTGATGAAGCTCGTATATCCACCTCTCGAGGACGGATAAACCGATGAAAATCCGTGAACGCTGCAACTCGTCCTATGCCGTCAATCCAGACGGATTTCGTCTTCCGGTAATTGCTCTTGCGACTTTGATCTTGTGCTCATGTCGCACTTGGCGTCCGGAGTCTGAGAACTATTCACTGACGGACGAGTCATCACAATACGCTCTCACCGGTGACGCGGTAGAGCAATTCGGGAACTCCCCGGCTGCCGAGAAGATCCAGCGTTCAATTTCGGGTTCTGAGAATGGGCGTCAAACGGTCGCTCCCGTCAGCTACGAGTCCCCTGCCCTATTCAACACGCAAAACGAACCTCCGGCTGCCACGGAAAGACGTACGCCGTCAAACCTGCAGCAGAATACGCCGCACGACGAGTTCTTGTTCGATGGTGGTGACCGTGAGCGAAAGGTTCGAGTTGGGTCAGACTGGACCGTGTTTGGGCTCGACCAAGAAGATACGGTAGTCCATTTTGACACGATTCAGGGCGAGACGATCGTCGAGGCGAGCAATCGAGAGGCTATTTATGCCCCCCGATTTGCGGCAGTGCGCAAAGTCCATGGTGTTGTTTCTACGAAGGCTCATCAACGCATGGCTGGCTACGAGGTTCCTACTCGTCTTGAACGTCATACAGAAACCGAATTTGCTGCAAAACTTGATCAACCGCTTCAAATTCGCAGAAACATTGGAACAAGAAACCCCAATTCGCTTCGGGATCACACCACAAGTCGGACCACGATGGACTCGCGTAATCTGGCAACAACCAAAGATCAGTTGAAGCCTTTCGAGGACTTCAATGTGATTCACACGGGCGAGCACTTGAATAGTGAAAAAGCTCGATTGGCAGTCGGTATGGCCGCTGCTCGAGCGTGGATGAATTCTCAGGCTCTTGAGGTGATTGCAGAAGACCTGACACCGATTGCCGTTACCAACAACCGGTCTTTGGGGATGACCTACCGGTATGAGCTGCCGCATGGCAAAGCCAAGATGCGCCTTATCAAATTGGCATCCAAGCAAAATGCGCACCCCGGAGATGTTGTTGAGTTTACTTTGCGCTTCGATAACTTGGGTGACGCGGTCGTCGGGAACGTCACGATCATTGATAGTTTGACGACGCGCTTGGAATATGTTGAGGGTAGCCAGGAATGTACTCTCAAGGCCGAGTTCTTGACTGCAACCAATGCAGGCCAGTCTCTTGTGTTGCGGTGGGAAATTGTCGACCCGGTTAAGGTTGGCAAGGGCGGCGTCATTCGATTCAAGTGCCGTGTTCGATAGGTGTCGGCGCTCATTGCTGAAGTGCGATCGCCGACTTTGGCATTGAATCAGGCTGGGCGGGATGTGGCTGGTCCTGCGGGTGCAGGGAATTCATAGATCTGAGAGGGGTTTGTAGTTTTTTGGGCCTCGACCTAATGCCCATCGCAGTGTGAGATGACAAGCAGGTGCCGTCCAGGAGGTACGCGTATCTGGCTTGGACACAGTTGTCGGTATTTGTGGGGCCAACTGGCCTGAAGTAAAATCGAACCACCTGGTTTCTTCCTGCGTATCTGTCCTTGAATGCGAAACTACCGTTGATCTGATACTCTCTATAGATCTGTTCAAATGTGGGCATGCCGTTGGCTGGTCGTCGTTCTCAACAAATCCGATGGTTTGGAGGGCTGGCGTGTGTTTTCGCAGGCGTTGCGATAACGGTAGTAGTTTCACGCGGGGTTCCTTTTGGGTCGGTGTGGCCACACTGGGTGGCTGATAACACGGGAAGTGCCGTGCTTCCTGAATTGGGAAAGTCGGACGCCGACAGCGGCAGCCTGCTCACACAGCGTGCCCGTGAACTAAATTCACGTGTACTTGGTACTGACCGGCTGAAGCTCTGGATCGATGCGGTTCCGCCCACGGTCAAGAAAGCCAGTCTGCCGGCGGCGGCCCAAAGTAACATCCACCGTGGTGACTATTCCGGTTCAACTGCCTGCCGCGAGTGCCATCGCAAAAACTTTGACACATGGTCTGAGCATCCTCATCGTTGGATGAATGCCCTTGTCAGCCCGGTTACTGTAAAGGGCGATTTCTCTGGTCGCACCAGTATTGACTACCTAAAGGGCCATGCGGACTTCTATCGAGAGCAGGAGCATTTTCGAATGCGTCTCGTTCGCGGCGATGTTACGATCGTGTACGACGTCGAGCAGACAATCGGTTCTCGCTTCTTTCAATATTATGTCGGCAAAATCCTGACGGGGCCGGTGCCAGAAGATCATCCCTTTCGTCACCGCAATCACGTTTTACCCTTTGGTTATTGGTTGGGTCCCGGTGAATGGGTTCCTACTGTTCACATTGGACCGGAAAGGCCGGATGGTGAACGCATCGATCCGTTTTCTCTTCCTAATGCCAGTGACTTGGAGGTAGGTGGTGTCCAAGAGGACCCTCGTGTTCTCGCGTCTTATGCGTTTTATGCGACCGCCTGTAATGTATGTCACACTACGTTTGCTTTAGGGGATAGTTTTACCCGCAAGTCCAATAAAGTTTCATCGCATCTTCCCCACGTGCTGAATTGGGACCTGTCGGCCTATTTGCGGCAACAACATCCGGAACTCTGGCCTACCGGAATTCACGCTACGGAAGCCAGTACTGGCCAGATTCAACAGCTCTTACGGCAAGTACAGGAATTTGAAGCTCCGGAGCATGCGGTTGCCTTAGGGATCAGTTGTGAAGCTTGTCACTTGGGTGCGAGGCACCATGCGCAGAGTTCACAGCCAGAACGTGATAAGCCGGCTTTTTTTCCCAACAGCCCATTTCTATGGGTTGATGCAGCAGACGGAAATGTGGCGCCTGGGCGGACGCCTGCCAATATGAATTGGGCGTGCAGCCGTTGTCACACAGGGAGTCGCCCTGAACTGGCAGCTGGTATGTCGACCTGGAATTCAGTTGAATTTTCGGATGCAATGAAGGGAAGCTGTTATTCTGAGTTAACTTGCGTCCATTGCCACAGCCCGCATCAAGGAATAGGGCTGTCCTGGCAGGATTCTCCTGTTGAGGATGACCACAAATGTCTGCAGTGCCATACAGAGTTGTCGGGCCAGTTGGCTCGCGCAGCACACACCCATCATCCAGCTGGTTCAACGGGATCGCGATGTATGAACTGTCATATGCCTAGATTGAATGAAGGCCTGCAAAACACCGTCAGAACTCATATGATTTTTTCACCGACCAATGCCAGGATGATCGAGGCTAATCATCCTAATGCGTGCAATCTGTGCCATACCGATCGCCCGATTGACTGGACATTGCAGCATTTGAAGGAATGGTATGGTGCCGAGTTTTCGGAAGAAAAAATAGAGAGGTCCTATTCCCCTCGCGAACAGTCCGTGGCGATTGGCTGGCTGGACAAC
The DNA here is from genome assembly GCA_002709225.1 of Planctomycetaceae bacterium. Lineage (GTDB taxonomy): Bacteria > Planctomycetota > Planctomycetia > Pirellulales > Pirellulaceae > UBA9264. The sequence continues at coordinate 16,309 of PAQH01000142.1, read as the reverse complement.
GCGGAGCCAGCAGTACGTCTGATTGCCGCTGACAGTTTGATTCGTAACGGGAGGAAAGATGCTATATCGCACTTGCTTGATGCACTTGATGATCCCTATCTTTTAAACAGGCAGTTTGCGAGTTTTGGTCTTGAAGCAATGCTTGACTGTCGTCTGGTGGATTTTGGCTATCGGTTCTACATGACTCCCGACGAGCGGCGTGAACCTATTAAGCGTCTGCGAAGCTCATTTATAGAGACGTCTGATCGATGACCGACTCCTGCAAGAATCCTACTTTGCGTGGAGCCGTTGCTATTGGCTGTATTGTGACTGCAGGCATTGTTTGGTCATTGGCGTATGCGCAGCGATCTTTGCGGTCGACAAATGTGATGACGACTGTCCTCTTTGATCACGGGCTTAGCGCTATTGAGCCACAAGCCCCAGCAGGCTGGACCAATGAGTGGTGTGGCAGTTGTCACCGAGCAGCATTTGATCAATGGCACAACAGCAAGCATGCCGTAGCGGGAGCGAATGAAAATTTCGAGGCGCAATTTCTAGAGGCGACGGGTGGACGAGCGCAATGGTGTCTCAACTGCCACGCGCCTGCAAATCATGGTGCATCCAATCACGCATCGATGGAGCCAAAAGACATAGACAATCTCTTCGTTGCCAGACCAGATTGGCTAACCTCAGGTGTTGACTGTTTGAGCTGCCATGTGCGCGATAGTCAGGTTCTTGGATTAAACGTTACTTCATCTGGTCAAGCCGCACATCCTATGCGTGAAGCGCCTGAACTAGGCACCTCTGAATTTTGCGGCGGCTGTCACCAATTTGCACACAAACCGAGACAGTTTCCTGACGGTTTCCGAGGGCGCCTTCAGCAGGCGAGCTTGATCGAGTTGATTGAGCAAAACCGTGCATCTGGCGATACATTGCGTTGCCACGACTGTCACTTGCCTGCAGGTAACCACACGATGCCAGGTGGATACGATCGCGAACTTGTTCTCGGTGCGCTGGATTTAACGCTGGTAGCATCCTGGGAGCCTGCACTCAACGCGATTCAACTGGTTGTTACGGTTACTGCTCAAGGTGTTGGGCATAGAGTTCCGGGGGGAGAGCATTTTTTCCGGTATTTGTCGATTCGTACGGCACTGCATGACACGTCAGGAAAATCCGTGACGCCACGCAAGCAAGCACTTAGTGCATCCGGCGATACACGTTCAGCACGTTCACTTGTACTTGGTGAGTTGCCCCATGTGGAGGAGATCCGCAAGCGTCTCGGGGATTTTGAACGCGGCACGGAGTCAGGAGTTGAACCGACTCCGGATACGCGTTTGAATCCCAATGAGACTCGCAAGTTTGTGTACCTAGTGCCGCTTGCTCAGAAGGATGTTGGAAAGTCACTGCAAGCAAGAACGACTCTTTGGTATCACGTTCTCGATCCAGCGGAAGGGGAGAGATTTCATTTGCCCACAGAGGAGCTTTCTTGGGAACTACATCGTGTGACGAGTGAGATTGTGGCTGGTACGAAAGTTGCGCAAGAAAGAAAAATAAGCCGTAAAACCTTCTATTCAAAGTAGAGAAGCGTGCTTTGTGGGCGAAATAGGCGTCTCACCTAGATCTATTGTTTTGGCGACCAATACCATGCATCCGTCGCTTGACCAATCTGGCATGTTCCGCCGCGTTTCAAATGTGGCTGCGCGAAAGCGAGTTTGGTTACCCCCCCTTCTCTGCTGTCTACTGGCAACTATCTGGTTTTGGCCAGTTACGATCGCTGGACGACGGCCCGCCGGCGGCGAAATTTCGAGCGACGTTCGTCCAACTATGCGGTTTTACGGTCGAGCCTTGCAGAGCGGCAGACTGCCACTCTGGAATGAACAGGATGGGTTGGGCAATCCTCTCCATGCAATGGGACAGACCGGCAACCTCTACCCGTTTCGATTGCTCTTCTATCGATTTTGCCGCCCTGATAATGCGTACGTGATCAATATGATCCTGCATCACGCATTGGCTGCCTGGTTTGCGTACCTTTGCGCGCGAGGTTTTGGGCTAAGTCAGTCGGCCTCCTTGCTTGCTGCTGTGGTGTTTATGGGGCAGGGTTTTTTTGTCGTGAACCTGCAGCGTCCCTGGTCTTATACGGCCGGGTGCTGGCTTCCTTTAGCGGTGTTGGGGGCCTGGCGCTGGCTCAAACACGGTGCGTGGACGTGGTGGTTCGTGATCAGTGTTACACTTGCCCTGCAAGTGTTTGCAGGGCATTTTCAAATTGCCTTTCAGACGGTGCTCATCGTCTTGTTGTTGGGAGTGTTGATCCTGTGTTGGCGGTCTGACGGCCGCCGGCAGCACTGGTTTCGTAGCGTGATGTTACTGCCCGCGGCAGGTTTGGCGGTATTGTTTGCCGGGGCGCAATTACTTCCCACAGTCGAGTTGTTGCGCGTAGCGGATTTCCGTGGGCGTGGTGATGAGTTTCTAAACAGTTTTGCAATGCATCCGATTCAGTTGTTGCAGTATCTTGGGCCAACACTGTTGCAACACCCTCTATGGGAGCCGTCGATTTGGACAGCATTCAGGTCAGCCCCAACAGAGTGTCTGCAATACGTTGGTCTGATTCCACTCGGTCTCGCGCTGTGGACCGGGTACCGGCTGTACCAGGACCAGCGAGTCAGAATCATGCTTGGTTTACTGGTGGTCACCACACTTCTCGGACTGGGCCCTCATTTGCCTGGGTGGGAGTGGTTGGGCCAATTACCCGGGTTAAGTTGGTTTTCATCAAGTGCGCGGTGGGGAATTGCAAGTGGTTTGTTTCTGGCCCTTCTCGCTGGTATCGGAATCGACCAGCTAACGCCTCAAGAGTTTCCCGGGTGGTGTCGCCGCTACGCGGTCGCCGTGCTTTTGCCACTGTCCGTTGGCATTGGTATCGCCCTCTATTTGCTGATCCGAACTGGGGAATTTCCGCTTGAGGGGCGGCTTGCTTTTCGTCTACTGGAACAGGGAATTGATTTGTCGAACCCTGATTCTCTGCTGGCTGTCTGGCGGCTGATGCAAATACTGCGCGGCGAATTGACACTGCCAGCTTTGAATATTGGCTTACTACTAATTGTTAGTCTGCTTTCCGGTTCTCTGAACTCGCGAAAGTGGCTGTTGGTAACTCTAGTTGTTTGGACAACGTGCGACCTTTTTATTGGCAATGGGTTGTCCAGTCGTGTCAAATTTGAAGCGGCTCAGGTAGCAGGATATCGTAGTCCGGTGATGGCACACCTTGGGTCCGTGGTTGGGGAGAATCGTCACAACGAGCGGGTGGCAGGTGCTACAGGTCGGCGGTCCATGTCGCTAGGCATAAGTGGTTTGGGTAACATTACGCTCCCAGACATGCAGGCGTATTGGAATCCGGTTCGGCGCGACGTGGCGGATTACTGGCCAGAAGCGATTAGTACGATTCCTCCCCCCGAGCGTTTTGGTGATATGGGTACGAAATTGGCACGAGAAGCTTGGGTGCTGACGGAAGACGATGTTGAGTTTCTGCGCCTGGTGGGTATTCGCTGGTTGACCGTGCCACATTTCACCGGAAGTCAACAAGAACGACAGCGTGTCGAAACCCAGCGGCTGTTTCCGGATCAAGAAAATGGCCCACTGCAACTTGCCGTTTCTCTGAACCCCTTGACTGGTGAAAAGCTCCCTGGGCGCTACCGCGATCCGGCTTTGTCTGCGGATGTATTTGGAGCGGGAATTTTGCGAATACTCGATATCAATCCGAGTCTTTGCGCGTGGTCTATTTGGGAGGTGCCGGAGCGGGTTGTGAGTTCTCGATGTTGGTTGTTTCCAGTAGATTTGGACCGGCCGGCTGTTGGTACAGATCCCCGGCTGATGCGAGTCCCGCCCCCCGCTCGCCAAGAACTGCTCGACTCGGCTGTTCCCTTGTCGATTCTCTCTGACACAGGTGAGAGTCTGACCATCGAAGGAGTCGCCTCCAGGCCGTCAGTGCTGATTGTCAGTGATCTCTATTATCCTGGCTGGTACGCGGTTCTGGAGCAAAGGGGAAAAGCGGACGCTGTGAAGGTGGAGAAGGCGTTTGGAGCCTATCGTGCCATTGCCATTCCGAAAGCTGGAGCCTTCAGGCTAGAGTTGAGTTTTGAGCCGCCTTCATTTAGAGCCGGTTTGATAGTATCCGCTTTGGGAGTGGCGATTTGGTTTGCGTCCGTAGCAATTGTACTGGTTTCGCAGCGAAATTCTTCCTCAAGACGATGAGTGATCCATCCGTTGATTTGTTGGTGACAAACACGGATGGTACGATCAACTTGTTAGCCGACTGCTGACAGGAAAATCTTGCAGTGATCAACAATGGCAAGTTTCGGTTTGATGCGGAGTGATCTCGGTATGCCGCGTGTTTCTTCTGCGATTTCTTTGGGCATTACTTGCCGCTATTGCCGTTTCTTCCCCTGGTCGGTCCGCTGGAGGTGGGTGGTCGGTGTTTCCCTTTTGTCACTAGGGATTCTTGGTTGTGGAAGCGAGCAGACTGAACATGTCGATGTGATTCCAGAGGCGACGGACGACGTGAGTCTGGTCTATGACCGTTCCACCGCCCCGATAAATCCAGAAGCCCTCCTGTGGTCGTTAGAGAAAGAGGATCAGGAGTACCTTTGGGATCTAGAGCATCATTCCAATCTGCTAGTGCAATACGGCCTTCGCGATGTGGGCGCTGCGGTAGTCGGACAACGCGTTAAGGATTTGGTGGAGCAATTCTCATCGGATTTTTCTGGGGAAACGTTTTCGAAGGTCCGGAAAGTTATGATCAATGATGCGATCATTTCGAGTGTCCGGCGCAGTGCTGACGATTCTGAGAGTCGCCGAATCGACAAAGCCGAACTGGCTGAGTTTCTGGTCGCATTCGCTCAGCCGCTGGGGGATTCTGCCAGATTTCGATTTGATATTAAACGTATATTCCCGCTAGATCGACAGCGTCTTGACGATTTGTGGACGGCACTTGTGGTGCTGAGGGTTTGGAATGATCGTGTAGTCGCAGCACCGCAAGAAGTGTCACTTCTGTTTCGTCTGGTTTTTGAACGCCCGTCAAAAGAGCGATTCGCTTCCAGTGGTTGGATTCACGGTTTGAAACTGTTGCAGGTTGCGGACTCGCGCGCACAGCGGTCACTCTTTCGGGAAGTCACAAGTGATCTCGGGATTGATAGCAACAGATTTTACGACAACTGGAAGGAGACTCTGAAAAAGGAAAACCCCGGGGGAATTTACGCCTGTGATTTCAATCGAGATAACTGCGTTGACTTACTGATTACGGATGGGCGAAATCCACCTGCGGAACCGGATGTGTTGTGCCTCTACCAGGGACTGGCCGGTGGTGGGTTTCGGGATGTAACGCAGCAGATGGGACTGGACGCAGCGCGTTATCGCGAAGTGCGAGGAATCCACGCGGTGTTTGTGGATTTGGACAACGATGGATGGGAGGATCTTGTTTTTTCTCGAGGCGATATCTGGAAAAACCAGCAAGGCAAGCGATTTGTTCATTGGAGAGTTGCTTCCAGTTACTACCAGGTGACCGGCGGTGGTGCCGTAGAGGCTCGAGAAGAATTTGGTGGTATTACGGTTGCGGACTACGACCGTGATGGTTTAGTTGATTTGTACGTGCACCGTAGTGGTGGTACGCCGAAATCCTGGATTGAGGATGTCTTTGACAGCCCCGTACGCAACTTGTTGTTGCGCAACTTGGGAGACTGGAAGTTTGAGAATGTAACGCAACAGTCTGGTACCGATGGTGGTGGGCGCGTGGTGTTTTCATCTGCGTGGTTTGATGCAAATAACGACTCATGGCCCGACCTTTATGTGATCAACGAATTTGGTGATGGAATACTGTATGTCAATCGCCAAGACGGCACATTCAAGGAAGTCGACGTTGACCCCAAGACGGATGATTTCGGGTCCATGGGAATTGCCACGGGGGATATTGATAACAACGGCCACATAGACCTCTACCTTGGTGGAATGTATTCCAAGGCGGGTAGTCGAGTAATTGGTAACTTGCCTGAGGGGATTTACCCTGAAGAGGTTGTCGACAAGCTCGATCGACTAATTTCTGGCAGTGAGTTTTATCAAAACAATGGCGAACTCAATTTCCATGCGCAGGCGTCCAAACTTCAGATCCATGACGTAGGTTGGGCCTGGGGACCGACACTCGCAGATTTCAACAATGACGGATGGCTTGATTTGTTTGCTACCGCGGGATACATGAGCCGTGACCGGACCAAACCAGATGGGTGAAATTGTCTCTGGTTGGCTGTCGTGTCACAGCCATGCAACGCTGATTGCGATTTAGCTCAGCCCGGTGAGGTGGATGAGGAGCTCGGAGAGTTTTGGGTCGGGGCTCCGTTCAAGATTCGTCAGCAGCACAATCTAAGCGCATTTGAGCGGAATCGCTTATTCTTAAATGTCAAAGGAAGGGATTTTCTTGATGTCAGTCATATCGGCGGTGCTGACAGCGATGGCGATGCGAGAGCATCTGTCGCGATGGATGTGAATCATGATGGAATGCTTGACCTGGTTGTCCGACAAGCAGGCGGCGGACCACTCTTGATTTATGAGAATCGGTTTGTACCGCGGAATTTTCTGCGAGTCAGCTTGCGAGGGCGTCAAAGCAATCGTCTAGGGATCGGAGCCCGGCTTGTTGCGACGGTCGGAGATCGGCAGATAACTCGGGAGCGTTACCCGGCAAATACCTTCATGTCGCAGACTCCGCTAGTTCTTCATTTCGGGCTGGCCGATGCGGTACAGGTGGAAAGGCTCGTCGTGGTTTGGCCATCAGGGCTCGAGCAGACTTTTACCGATCTTAAGGCGAATCGTCACATCGTGCTCACTGAGTCAAGTGCTGAGGTCCAAGTGGTCGAGCCAGGGCAGTTTATTGCCCCCTAAGAACGCGTAGGATGCAATCTGCGAGTCGCAGGGTAGAGTCTGACGCCAACCAAGCGACTTCCATAGTAGCGATTTTCGCTTGGCAGCGGACAAGATTCGATACAGCTTAGTCGGATTTTTTTCCGTCCGATGCTGCGGGAGGGGAAGTGGCCTGCTGCTCGTCCTTCGGCTTTTCAACTTGAGAGGGTGTTGCTTTTGTTGCCGGTGCAGTCGACTCTTGTGTTGCTTCGGGTTCGGTAGTGTTTTCAGAACTGGTCTCAGCTGAGCCGCCCAAATCACCGGTTGCAATTTTCTGCTCCAGGTCCTCGACCAAATTCGGATCCAGAAATTGGTCCAAGAGAGCGCGGACGTTGCCAAACAAACGGTCTATTTTGCCTTGTGTGTTATTGAGGTCTTGACGAGAACGACTTTTCGTCGCCGGGAATCGATCTATTTCCGTAGCAACGCGATTCTGGTAGTCCTCAATCATCGTTGCGATGTCGTCACGTGTGGCTAGTTGGCGCAGTTCCTCCACGAGCGTTTTTGCCTCGTCGAGTTTCTCGTCTCTTATCCGCTGTTCAACCCGGGCAACAATCAGCTGGCGAGCGGTCACGAGTCCGATGACGCGGGCGTGGATTTGACGTGTATAGTCTTCAGCGAGCAGACGTGGGTCGTCGTTTCGCATCTCGGCGATTTGCAGTTCCTCCAGGCCAGGAACGATGGGGAGTCTGGCCAGCAGGTTATTGCCGTTCTTGACGTAGATGATCCGGAGTGGAATCTTCCCTTTGGGGATGTCGACTATGCCACGCCAGTCACTACGTCCAAAGTAAGGCGGGAGCGTCTTGGGTTGATTGGTGGGTGGGGCGTCAGCGGCTGCCAGCACGGGGTCTTTGGAATAAATGTCGTAGCCAGTAAGCGTTTGTGCCGTATCGTTGGTGGAGGTCAATTGAAGTTGCGTACGGGTATGAACCGGACGAATTCCCAGGCCATATCGTTGTGTTCTTGACGTGCTGCGCCCGCGAAGTGGGCTGCGAATTCCTGTATGTACGTTGCAGTTCAACAGTGTTCCGCTGCTGGACGCGACGTGCAGGAATGTCCAGGGAATTGCCTGCAGTAGAATCGGCTGGCCTTCACGGTTATTGCGCCGATACATGGGGCGAAGAACGTCACCTCGGCTGATTGCAATCGGTGAAGATTCACCACCTTGTATCAATCCGCCTGCGCGCACGCGACAGAACGCGGCTTTTCCCTCTATGCGTTCGATACGAGCTAGTGGTGCGAAGGCGTCTGCCAACGCGGCGAACGCTTCGTGGGCAACTTGCAGCGGGTGAGCAATGAGCCGGTTGATTATGGGGCCCCAGAATCTGGTGCGACAGTCCAGTTCGCGCGCCTGAATGTGGAACATATTGCGGGTATCGCGAATCGAAACCAGTATTACCTTGTCTCCTGACAACTCCTCTACGGTTTCGTCGTCCTTGTTCCACTTGATCCAATGTTCGGCGATTTGGTCATCAGTAATCTGATCCATGTGGTATAGCGCATCGGCGTGTAGTTGCGCTGGTGCTTTCGAGACAAAGAGTTTCAAGGTCGGCCCAGCCCAGACCCGCGCGCGTTCTGGGAGTGTTCGAGCAACGTGTTCGGTGCGGCGCGCGGTCAACCGTGAAGTTTCTTCAACGGCCAGCAGTACGCGAATGCGGTAGGGGGAATAGTCCCAAAGCTCTTGGCTCAATAAGTTCCGTGTTGCTGGCCCTGTGAATAGCAATAGGAGTGCCAGTGCACAAAGAGAGTTGCGCCGTTGTAGGGGATAAGCCGTGGTGCTCGCGTACGATTGCCCATGCACAGGCAGACCCTTACTGCCGATGGAAGCTCTGCTCGTCGCAATCTGGTACACAGGAATGCTCATGCAACCTCTAAGGAATTCGTGGTGTGATCTGCCAGTTTTCTACGTTCTGATATAGGACGACCGGCGCACTTCCGACATTTAATAGTCCTTTGCGATGAGCAAAGTAATTCACAGTTTGCCACAAAGGAATGACGGGTAACTCATAATGCGTTAGTTGGTGTAGGTCGACGAGGTTAGGGCGTACAGTCGTCCAGGTTTGTGACGCGTCCAATCTGCGCAGTGCTTGATCGAGATATTGGCTTGAGTCTCCCAGAATACCGCCATCAGGACGGAGTAGGCGACGCGCATCGTTGATGGGTTCCCACATCGCAATTTCAGTGTAGGTAAGGTCGCACTTTCCGTCCGGATCTCGCGTTCTCCCGACTGGTAACTCTTTCAACTGACAGGGAATTGAAATCAGCTTTAGTTGATCTTGGATGGCGGTACAGATTGCTTTGATCATGGGGTCGCGCGGGTGCCCCAGAACGAGAGGTTTCATGTCGGCGAGTTTGGGGCCCTCTTTCTCACCGCGTTTTTCCGCAATTTGCTGGAGTTCATACTCTGCCATGAACAATAACAGCATGGATAAGCGGGGATCGTAATTACGAGGTTCCAAATCATGGTCGTAGGCGTAATTGAGTGGGTCCTTTTCGCCAACACCCGGAGCGAAGGGACCACTGATTATCTCGCAACCCGGAATGTCTTCGCCTTTCAATACCAACTGCGAGAAGATGCGTTTCCGGTTGATGGCTTGTAACAGACCGCCGCGAAAACTTCGTCGCGCCAGAAACTCGTGATCGTAGTTGGGCACGAGGAGATGCAAGGTGGGATGCGCGTACTGCTTTATTTCCAGAGAGGGATCGCCTTGTAGTGTACGTGCGTCGGCGGGGCTGATCTGATCCAGCACATCGATGAGGCCATTTTGAAGTGCTGCGAGCGCTTTATCTCGGTCGTCGTAATAAATTTCGAGAATTTCGGCTGGTTGACGACCTGAACCTAACTCATAATTCTTGTTTGCCAGGAATCGCATTTCCTGGGGGGTTGATTCTGCGACCCGATAGGGTCCGTCGGCAATGGGCCGTTGTTCCATGTCTTCCGGGAAAACAGGAACTTGCAGCATCGATTCGGGCAAGACATGGGGACGCCGTAAATCGATACGCAGACGGAACACATCCAGAACGGACACTTTCTCCAGGAGACTTCCCCAATGGGACACGTATTCTGCGTGCGTTGGGTCTGCCATGTTTCTCAAACGCTGCGACAGGGAATATGCCGTCAATTTCGATCCATCGACCAAACGGATTTCTGGGTCAAGTTGCAATGTCAGGCTGCGTCGATCTTCACCCTGCTCCGACGAACCAAAAGCGCTTTCGTAGCGGCCGCCCTTTGGGCCTGCGCCTTCAAACTCGAGTAACATTCGTTTTGTCAGGCGGCCGGTCCGTCGTGAAGCCCAATGGTCAATACGGGATGAATCGAACACGGCGGCCAATTGGTGTGTTCCCACGGTAACAAGAGGGTATAACTCGGATATCTTTTGCGCCAGTTGGCGGCCGCCCGCCACATTGGGCCAGATAACGAGCATTTCGTTACAAACTTGAAACGCTTCGCGAAACCGTTCTTCTTTCACGAGTGCTTGCGCTTCATCGCGTTTGATTGCGGCAAGGCCATCCAGTTCATCACGAACTTGCCGTAGACCCGGCAGTTTCTCTTCCCCATAGGTTTGCATGAGACGTAGCATCAACGTCTTTGCGGAGGTGAGATCGTCTTTGGTGCGATAGCCCTGTACCAAATCCGTAGCGATTGAATTCAAGCCTTGTGATGCCGCCGCAGATTCCGAATCGAGCTTGTACAGCTCTTCAATCGTAGATAATGCCTGATGCAGTTTCTTTTGATCGCGTAGCACCTTGGCGTTAAAGGCCAGATAGCGTTTCTGCTCCTCCAGCAGTCCCGAGAGATCCGGGTATCGTTGCTGTAGGAAGTAGAACAGCTGAAACGCTTGGTCAAAATCCCCGACTTGCTCCCAGCTGGCAGTTGCCTGTTCCAAGACACGACGTTCAAATAGAGCAATCGATTCAATTTCCGACCAATTGATGTCGTACTCGTCGTTGTCGAGCACGCGACGGATGCGGATTTCCCCCTTGCGCTGGTCCACGGGTGGTACCACTCGGTTGGGTAGATCCAACGGATAGACTTCGATGACCTCGCCGCTTGTTTTCAGAGTAATTTGGTCGAAGGGCTCGCGTTCGATAAGCGTGCCTGTTTGCCCATTGGCGGTCGCAATCCAAAGGTATGTAAGCAGGAGCAAACAACAGAATAGCAGCCCTCCCCTCACGGAGATGGCCGACCGTTTACACATGATGTTGGGGTGTCGAGCTTGTCGCGACAAATCCACTGGTTGAGTCCTCTGCCACAGCGAGCCACAGTGCCAATCGAATTCGCAGTATGCGGTCACACGGAATACTCGGTTTTCAGATCAGACGGCCCAATGCCGCGGTTCAAGGCATGTCTTTCAAATAGAGCGAACCACTGCTTCCGGAAAGCAGTAGTTGCCCATCACATAGCCGTGCAGATGCAAGCGATTCGGCGATGCGGATCTGTCCGGCTTCTTCACCCGAATCCCCACGCACTCGCCAGACAATTCCGCGGACGGACGTCAACAGAAAGTCTGGCCCATCTGCCAGTGCTGGGCCGACTAACGGTCCATGATTCAAAGGAGATTCCCAAAGCAGTTTTCCATCGCTCTGTAAGCAGACCAGATTTCTTGTTTCCCCCTCGGTCACCAGCAGGACTGAGTTGCCAACGGCCGTCGGGCCCCAGGTGACGCGCCCTTTCAGTGGCACCGGTGGGGAATTCGGTATCGGTTTCAATTTGTTGGCATCAAGATGGAGCATCACATCACCCGAGTCGCCTCGCATTACGAGAAAGATCAGGTCGTCCAATGCGGTTAGCTGGTGATGTAAAGGCGAACCACTTCTCAAGATGTCCAACTCGTCGGCTAGTTCATCCAATTCAACAGTCCTCGCCCTAGTCAGATATTTTTCCTTGCCGGTCTTAAGCAGAATACGGAACAACTGATTTCGATTGTTGCCGATTACGAACTGCCGGCCATTCTTGACAAGTACCGGCTTGGTCCATGTGATCGTTTCACCGGGCCCGAGGCTCGGTTGAAATCCATAAGCATGAATAGCACCGTTCAGAATGTTCAGAAGACTGATTGCGCCGGAATCCCGTGGGACCAATAGTGCGTCAGCAAATATCGTCGCTTGTACATTTTCATTTGGATTCTGTGCGTCGCGAAAAGAAATGAGTTGTGGCGGTGCGGATGAGTTTGAGAGATCGTAAACCGCGGCCTGGCCCTGAGTAGTATCGATCAAGGCAACCCGTTGCTCAGACAGATTGAGTGCCTGGCTGAATACATAGGGTACTTTCGCTTCAACTCGTCGGATCGGTTCAACAACAGCACCGCTTTCAAATTGCTGCTTCGCAATCGAAAACAAGTCTCCGGAGGAACTGATGACAGCCAGGTTAGAGTCTTGGAAAGACGGGGAAGTTTGTGCCGCGGCTTGGCCTAGTTTGGTTGTCCAGATAATCTTCTGTCCATCATTAATATCCGCCGCGGTGACGGTTACGCCGCCATCCTGTCGTTGCCGCTGGCTAACAATTGCTGTCCCTACGCGGTTGAGGCTTCCTTGGAAGGTGTCGTTTTGATTCACTGCCCACTGCAACAGTAGTTCACTGGTGGTCTCCCTTAGTTCGTACTTTGCCAGGCGGTCGTCGGCAACAAACAAGTTTGTCTCATGAATCAAGGCGATCGAGTGCACACGTTTGTTGTTTGACGTCGGAACACCGGTTACGACCGGCTGGACGGGTGGGTCGGCACTGGGTTCAACTTCAAACAGGTGGATGCCACGGATGTCGCTGACAAACAAGATTCGACGTCGGTCGACGAGGGGTGGGGCAACAATGTTCCCCTTGATACGAATGGGATCCATCGCCTGTTTGAGGTCTTTTCCATCTGGGGTTGATCGCAGAATGTGGATTCTGCATTCGTCTTTGCGGTAGTTTTCTACGATGAACAGCATGCCGACGGCCATTGTTGGCGCCGCTGAGACCGCTCCCTTTTGGTGTCCCAGGTAATAAACTTCATTGCATTCCAGCGTGTTTGCATCGACGATATAGATCGTGGAATGTTCGCCTACTTGAAACAGGACAGGACGGGTCGCGTCAAAAGTTGGACCGACGCGCAAGGTTTGTGGCAATTTTGCGTGACGGTCAATTTGACCGGTGTCCAGGTTCACCTCCATCAACTTCCCAGATTCGGTGGCGATTGCCAGGCGTTTGTTTCTGAAGATGGGATAGAACGGTTCAGCTACCTGAACGCGCCACACGAGCTTACCGTCCTGGGAACGTACACGTGCCAGTCCATTGCTACGGCTATCGACAAACACCGTGTCAGCGCCAGGTTCGGTAGAGATGCCAGTGGGTAGGAAACTGTGGTCCTGTCCCACTTTACGTTGCCAAAGGACACGACCGGTTTTGGCTTGCAGCCCGTAGACCGTTCCGCTGGCTTGGACGGGCAGGATGTCGTCACCGCGGACTCCAGGGATTTCGTTGCCTTCGCTACTTGCCAAGATGACTGCGTTCTCTTGCACATCTTCGGTTGTTGGTTCAAGCGGGTCTTCGACAACCTCTACTAAATCACTTTCCCGTTCCGCGATGTTCGCTGTCGTTTGCCGAATCCTTTCGTCGTTTTCAAGAGCGGGGTATTTATCTAGTAATTCAGCGCGAAACTGGAAGGCTTTGATGGTGTCGCGATTGGCCAGAGCGTTACTAATTTGCGTTTGCGTTGCTTCCAACGTTTTGTCGCGTTCAATGTCGCGTCTGACTTCGGCAAAGTCTTCTTGAATCTTACGTAAATTGGCGCCGACCTTGCCCCTATCACTCGTCGTCACGTATTCCGGATTGTCGACTAGCTGCATCGAACGATCACCAAGTTCCAGAAGTCGGCGTTTCTCCTCAATCTCGGGTGCAACTTTGGCAGCGGTGGCGAACTTCTGTGCCATATCTTGGGTGAGCAGTGTGGCCAGCTCACTGCGGTAATTGCCAAACGCTTCTTCTTCCTTGACCGCAAGCAGCAGTTTTTCCGCGGCATCGAGACCCTCGATGGGAATTGCCTTTCCCTGAACGGCGACCCGGATCCGTGCAAGGTTCATATGAACTTTGGCTTTGCTGACGTCGACATGGCCCGGATAGTCTTCCAGGTAAGCCGTGTATTTCTTGATGGCGTTGCTATACGACCCCTGATCGTAGTCAGCCTCTGCTTCGCCGAATAACTCATCACCGCTACCGGTACGCAGTACCCACATCAACGTAACCAGTGTCACCGTAAGTAACAGCAGGCCACCGAGGCCGCCGATGAACAGCTTGGATCCCCATTTGTTTGGTTTAGGCGCCGCTGGCGATTGTACGGTTGACGCGTAACCAGTTGGCGCAGAGACAACCTCGGATTCAAGCCCGAGAGGATCTGCTAGGGGGTCATTGGCCATTCCGCCAACACCCAAAGGATCGTCTGAAACTGCCGCAGGTAGTGGAGTCAACTCTGGTTCGTTGCTCGGCAAGAGAGTCAGCTCGGCGTCGTTCTCCAGAGGGGTTAGCCCCTCGGTGAGTTGTGGAGTCGCCTCGTCTTCATCAACAGCCTCCATGGCAACGATTTCTTCGTCGTCGACTAACAGGAGTTCGTCGGTCGATGGATTGTGGGTCTCAACCGCTTGCTCTTTTGCTTGGGCCTTTTCTTCCTTTCTCTGCTCGGCTGATGTGCTCACTTCCGCGACCAGCTTTTTCGCCTGGAACTTGGTGAGATGTCCTTTTTTCACCAACCTGTCAGCGATCATCTCCGGCGTGACTTTGTTACCTCTCTCAGCCAGCTGTTGACGAAGATTCTTGATGATACCGTCGTCAAGTAACCCCCGTTCTTCGAGATGGTCCAAGAACAGCTTGCCGAGCATACCCAGCTCCCTTAGCAATTATTTCCTAACACGTTCAGTACGTGTTCCTGTCAAGTAGATCTGTAATTAACGCAAATTTGTGGGTGCTATCTGTCGTGTCGTAATTCAATCGCGGCGAGATTGTCAGAATCGCAGACGCGCATTTTGTGGCATTCACTCATCTTCCGTAATGGTCATCAATTGGACTTGCTGGAAACCCGTTTCTGCACCAGCGTCCAACGCCATCACGACGCGAGCATGTGTACAATCCTCATGTGCCTTGACAATCAGTTTATTGGGGGGCTCAGTGCCACCACCTGTTCCTTCACGGGCGACCCTCAGCTGCACTAAAAGATCGTGTTCACTGGGTGCCTCCGCTTCATCGTCACTGGTGATGACATGAAAGGAATCAAATTCATCCACTTCGATCGTTACAGCGTCTTCGTCCTGTTCTTCTTCGACCGTATTGGTGCTCGCCTGATCTTCTTTCGGTTTCGGTACTTCGAGCGCTTTTTGCATACTGAACGCCGCTGTCACCATGAAAAAAATGAGTAACAGGAATGTCACATCCACCATTGGTGTCATGTCCATTTCTGACTCGTCGTGGCCGGAGGAACCAAACTGGACCGCGTCATCAACCGCTTCTTCCTGATATGTCGCGGTGGATTCGGGAACGCGTGAGCGCTGATTCTTTTTGGCTTCAGCCTCAGCTGAAGCAGCACGGTCATCCGCTGCTGGCTGACCGGGGTTGCCCTGCTGAGCCGCGTCGGGGGCATTGTCCTCTTGATTTGCAAGGGCAACGTCGACAACCTGATCACAATCCGGGCATCGGATGCGATGTCCCAGGAGACGGTTGTCGATGCTGCGCACGCTGGCACAGGATGGGCATTGAAACTGAACGCTCACGGGAATCCTAATGAGTCTCCATTACGGCGAGATGTAATTGAATTGAATCATTAGCTGCTTTTCCTGCTGCTTTTGTGACACGCGAAACTTCACCGTGGCTGACTTCTTTTTCAGCCTTGATGATGATGCTGAATTTGTCGCCGGCGAGGAGTTCGTCCTGGACGTATTTCGTAATTTCGTCTTCCTGTGACTCCAGGCTGCTGGAGAGCGGGAATTCGCGACCACCACCATTGCTGATGAGCGCACGACGGTCTTGGCCTTTGCGAAGAATGAGCAGGACCGACTGATTATTGACGACTCCCATCCCATTCTTGGCGGGTGGCAAATCGACAGCGGCATCTTGATCCATCTTCGACGATACCAGGAAAAAAATCAGCAGTAGAAAGGTGATATCGATCATTGGGGTGATGTCCAGGTCACCTTCTTCCCGCTTCCTGTTGGATACAGAAATCGGCAGCTCTTCCGTTTCCTGTTCCGCAGTTGGGGCTGTGGCCATGCGTTATTTCCCCCGGACTTTTTTCGCCAAAGCCTGTCGGTACGCGTCCAGAAAACGGGTCAGCCCTGAAGAGACTAAATCTTCCATTTTGCGAATGCGTATATTGACGCTGGACATCATCACAATCAGGGGAATTGCAATCGCGAGTCCGCAGGCAGTGGTACGAAG
>PAQH01000141.1 GCA_002709225.1 Planctomycetaceae bacterium | reverse complement strand
CGCCTTCAAACTTGAGCACCTGGTCGCGACCGCGAAAGGCGCGCGCCACGCGCATGGCGTAGCATGTGGCCTCGGTGCCTGTACAGGTGAAGCGGATCTGTTCGGCACAAGGAACGGCGCTGACGATTGCCTCGGCCAATCGGATCGCGGGCTCATTGCTTGCGAAAAAAGTGGTGCCGGTGGCGACTTGCGCCTGGACTTTGGTGACGATTGCTGGATGCGCATGGCCCAGCAGCAGAGGTCCGGACCCCATCAAGTAATCGATCAACTCGTTTCCCTGGCTGTCCCAGACATGGCTGCCTTGCCCACGGTGGATCAGGACGTTTTTGTAGAGGTTCCCAAGGCTTCCACCCGGTAGTAGGCGCTGCGCTCTGGTGAACAGATCGAGTTCACTGGAAATGGGGTGGTCCATGGGAACCGTCTCTTATGGGCTGCCTGGCGATTGGCTGAAGAGTGAGGGGAAGAGTACTTGTGCGCCGCAACTGTTTGCAGTCTCGAGGGGTTGCTGGCGAAAACCAGTCAGGAGGGCGGCCGCGCGGGGTAGTCTGGTACGCGATCGGTCAACGGGAGGACGGGTTGGCTACAGCCGTTGAGGTGGACGCTGGAATGGGGCGCTGCCATCGACGGGAAATTCCCGCTGCCGCGCGACGTGTTTTCGCTGGGCTTGGTAAGGTAGCGACACGCACATCCTTGCTATTGGGAACGGCAGGTGCTGTGCGCTGACTGTCGCTGAGTTGAATTTGAGTTGGTACGGCATCGAACGGGTAGTACTTATGCTCGAGACGGTCCCGGTAGACTTTAACCACGCGAAAACCCGATGGGTCCTTGCCCAGCGGGCGACCAACGGGGCCGCTGGTGATCATTTCTACGTTTCCCGCTTTGCCGTAGGAGTTGCGGTGATAATGGCCGGCGAAGATCGCACGGACGTTGTATTGTTTCATGGCCGTCAGAGCTGACAGTCGTCGCGCTACGGGCAGATTGAAGTACTCTTCCGGTTCGTCTTCGGTTTTCAGGAACCAAGGGTGGTGTTGGAACACCAGGATGTGTTGTGCCTGGGCTTGTTGCGCCTGGCGCAACATCGTTTTGAACCACTCCTCTTGTTGCGCTAGTACGTCCGGTGCCGACTTTGAGTCTTTGATGACGCTGGAATTGAGGACCAAGCAGCGCACGCCGCCGACCCAGAAGCCAAAATAGTCGTCTCCAAAGTGTTTGCGGTAACTGCTGATCAAGACAGGATCAGGTTGGTTTCCGATATCGTGGTTGCCGCAAACACAAACCAGGGGGATATCCTTGGACACTTTTGAGAAATCGGCTTTGAATTGTCGCACCTGGGCGGTGTAACGCGGGTCGGAGGGAATTGCGTGGGTCAGGTCGCCGCAGACAATGATAAATCTTGGTTTCAGGCGATTGACGTGTTGGATAGCTCGATTCACCAGTGTGATCTCTTTCTGGAACCCCTGGTTCTGTGTGAAAAAACCGTATTGCGTGTCAGCGAGTTGCAGAAAGAAAAAGGGCTTGCTCCATTTGCCTTCACGCGCGTAATCAAGACCTTGGAACTCCCGCTTCTGAGCGCGGGTGAAACGCGTCGCTTCGTCGGTGGCTGGTTCACTAGCACACGCGAGTGGGTAACCCAAGGCAAAGAAACAGACTGTTAATGTGGCAAGACGCATGGGAGAGCTCTGTTTGTGGAAGCAGTGTGTGCCGGAAGGCGGGAAGCAGCGGAAGGACGTAGACCGCACCCCTCAACGGCGTGTTCATTACCCAACAGCTTAACCTCTTGGCGGTGAGCAAGCATCCAGTGTTCCGGGTACACCGTGTTGTCGTCTGTTCCCGGGGTTCGGAACTCGGCCTTTGTTTCTTCTGGCTCAGACTCTGCGAAAAGATAGAATGAGGGCAATCGTGTGCCGCCAGCAGGGCCTGACGTGAAGCCGTATGCCAGCCGGGGCGTGCGGGACTCCTGAGGTAACGCGGCACGCATTACAGTGAGATTAGAATGCACGATACCACAAATCTAGGATTTGCCTGGAAGTCCGTGGACACCCGTTACGGGCATTTTCGCAACAGCTTGACCTGGTGGATGCTATCGTCGTTGCTGTACGGACTAATTGCCAGTGTCGCTGGAGTGGGATCGGCGTCGGAGCCGGACTTTTGTGTGGGTGCAGCAGTCCGGCAGTATACGCCAGATCCACTCCTCCCGGTTTCTGGTGGACTCGGTCCCGAATCAGCGGTGACAAAGAAACAGGGAGAGTTGACGGCGCGCGCCGTGGTTTTTCAACGCGGGGATACGGTGGTGGCGATGGTGAGTGTCGATGCGCTGGGGTTTCCGGCGGTGCTCTGTGAACGCGTCCGCCAGCGGGTGCCGCGGATTCCCGCTGACCAGATCCTGATTAGTGCGACTCATACACATAGTGCGCCCGATTGTTACGCATTTCCCGATGGCCGTGGGGGGCACACTGGAAATCTGGAGTATATCGAGCGTGTTTGCCAGCGGACTGCGGAGGCGGTGAATGCGGCCCTTGATCGGCTGCGTCCAGCCTGGTTAAGAGTCGCTACAGGGGAAGCTCGCGGCAAGATCGCCTACAACTATTACGCTCCCGATCTGTACGATCGGAGAATGGGATTGTTACAGGCGGTAACCCCCGCCGGCCAAACGATTGCGACGGTTGTGAACTACGCGATTCATCCTGAAGTCCTCGGGGCAAATGTGGGAATCTTGAGCCCTGATTTGGTTGGCCCTCTGTGCCAGCAATTAGAACAGCAGGTGGGCGGTGTAGCGATGTTTGTCAACGGTGCCCAGGGAGGCATGGTAACCGCGGACAACCGCGATCTTGACCGTCCGCGCGATGCGCTCAAAGCGTATTGGCATGATCAAAGGAGCTGGCAAGAGTGCGTCCGCATTGGTCACACCATGGCGCAGGAAGCGATTCGCCTGCTGACCGATACTCCGTTCCAAAAGGCACCTTCATTGGTGTGTGTGTCGCGGGCTGTTACTTTTCCTGTGGAGTCCGATCTCATTTGGAATGTGATCGAGCACTCTCCGCTGGCTTACCCCCATAACGCGGATCGCACCATCACCTCGCGGGTGAATCTCGTGAACCTCGGGACAGCGCAGATTCTGACCATACCAGGTGAGGCGATGCCGAACATCGGTTTCTACCTGAAACGCAAGATGCGTGGTGCTCAGCCTTTTCTGTTTGGGCTGACCAATGACGCGTTCGGGTACATTCTCAGTAAGATCGACTATCACAGTTTTCCCCGTTACGACTACATCACGCGGACATCTTTGGGGGAAATGACTGGAGAGATCTTGATCCGGGAATCCCTGGAACTGGTCGACGAGTCACCAGTTCCTGATTCGCCGCCATGAGTGGAAGTGGTTGGAAGATTGATTGCATAGGGGAGTGTCATACGATGTGGCGAGGTAATAGATGGGGGTGGTGGTTACTTGGTGTTGCCATCTGGGGGGGGACGAGTGACGCTGCCGATCCGTTATTTCAGCGAAAAAAGAACTTGGTTTATGCCAATGTGCACGGTGTCGGGCTGCTAGCCGATGTGTTTATTCCAACCGGTCGCAGTAACGGCCGCGGCATTGTCGACGTGGTCAGCGGTGCCTGGCATTCTGATCCGGGGAAATTGCGCGACCACGAGAGAGCCCAGATTTTTGAGATATTTTGTCGACAGGGTTACACGGTATTCGCGCTGCGGCCGGGTTCGGTGCCGAAGTTTACCGCGCTGGAAATGGCCGAACACATTCGTGCCGGAATCCGCTGGGTAAAGGGCCAGCACCGAGATTTTTCCATCGCCGCGGACCGACTGGGTTTGATCGGCGCGTCTGCCGGTGGACACTTGGCTTCGTTGGTTGCTGTGACAAGTGGTCCCGTGGGTGGGGCAACCGATGCGTCGGTTGCGGCGGTGGGCGTGTTTTTTCCACCGACGGATTTCATCGAGTATGGGACTGTAACGCTTGACCCTGTCAAACCGGGGCCGCTGAACGAGACGCTTCGTCGTCTGGCGTTTGCTCCTGGAGAAATCGCCGGTTATAGCGCAGCTCAAATCAAACAGCGTGTCCGCAGCATCTCTCCCGCGCGCCTGGTCACCGCCCAGGCGCCTCCGTTTTTGCTGATCCACGGAGGCTTGGATTTGCTTGTGCCGCTCCAGCAGTCGCGGTTGATGGTTGCCACGCTGGAACGCAACCAGGTGTCTGCGAAGTTAATTGTCAAGCCTGGTGGCGGCCATCCGTGGCCAACGATTGCCGAAGAAGTCGCAGTGATGGCGGAGTGGTTTGATCGCCAATTATTGGCCAGTGAACGTCCCGACATCCCGTAGCTCAGGTCGTGCCACAAACAGCACGCGATGCGGATGGATCAGGATGCGGGTTCGTGAAGGAAATCGCGTACGACACGGGCGTATCCTTCCGTGTAGTCCATTTCCAGATACTGTGCGCCGAAGTATTCGCGGGGTGTAAAGTCGGCAAGGTTAAAGGTGGGGGTCGGGTGAAATTCAACGACGCCGTCACCTGACTGACAAACGTGAACGGTGACTTCGGACGTCGCTTGTGAACCATCAATGAGCTGGCAGACATCTGCCTGTGGACCGTCAGCGCGGGGAATGACTTTGAGCCGCCACGACGGGGAAAGCTTGGGGAAGTCGTCCAGCGTGGCCGCACGGTGCATTGTGGAGCGGATACTCAGTGCGGAAGTGCCTGCCAGCCTCGTGTCGGTGTACATTACCCGTTCATCCACCGCGACCGTCATCTCTGCGAAGACCTTGGGCGTGCCGTAGATTTCCCGCCCGGCGGGAATGCTGGAACGTGAATCGAGGAAAACCACCGGTGCAAAATAGCCGACCTGGTCTTCGAAACGGCAACGCACCAGGACCAGGCTTTCTTGGAATGCTCCGTAATTTGCCGACCAGGGTACCGACAGGCCGATGGCCGCGCAGAACCCGTCGTTCGAAGGTTCCAGACAGTCCGGTAGCACGCTTGCGACGGCCGTAACATCGGCGCGAAAGTAGACCGTTTGGAAACGGACATTGCGATACCGAGCTGGTGGCATCGGGTAGTAGGGAGAGAAGGCAGGCATACCCAAAATCGACTTCAAGGGAATACTCATGAGACTGCTTTGGTTGGTGCAAGAGCTGACGGAACAGAGCTGACGGAACAAGGAGCAGCAGCATGACGAATGCGGTCATCGTTGCCACGTGGCGGGACAAGGTCGAAGTGCGAATTACAGTTTCCGGTACGATTGTCAGAGATTATTCGTGGCACGGCCAGAGCAGAGGAAACGGTGGTGGGTCGCTTTCGCGTCTGCTTTTCTGAAACGTTGTCAAGCAGGAATTGAATGGCGATCCTGCCAAACAGGAATTCCAGAATATTTCCGCGGTCACGCGCGGCGCCGGGCCAAGAATCACTCAGGAATGTCGACCGGGCGATCGTTGCGCTGTTTCAAGAGTCGTTTAACGGCATCCTCGAGGGGTTGCCCCGTCGTGTCCAGCAGCAGGGGGCCTGCGCGTGGTTTCGGGGGCACCGAGGTGCGACTTCGTAGAAGTTGGCGGACCTGTTGGCGGGCGGCCGTCCGTACCGAGCGCGGGGCGAGATAGTCAAATTCGAACTCGCTGAATCCGGGCAACCGCCGGATGGACTGGTAGGCCACAAAACGCACGGCAGGGTATGGGTCATCGAGCAACAATGCCAGAAACGAGGCCTGCCAGTTGTCGCCACCGGTCTTAATGGCGGGTGACCATCCCAGGTGCCAGGCTGCGAGAGTTCGCTGCATCGCATCGCCCGTGATCAGCCACAGCAGCGAGGCAGCAATCTCGCGTTGATCGGTCGAGAACGATAGTTCGGGCTGTTGGTACCATTCGCGTAGATGGTTCGCTGACCACTGCAGAGTTTTGTCGATGTGGCAGAGATTACAGGCATTGGGACGGCCATGTTCGAGGCTTGACGTGACGTTGGGGCTGTCGATGCGGTGACTGCGCATCGCCGTGAGTAATGCGTAGGAAGTATGTGGCATGTGACAGTTGTAGCATTGGCTCCCGCTCGATTGAGCCGGGTGATGGGTGTGCTCTTCGATCGCCTCGGCGAATCCTTGATGGCATTGCAGGCAGGCCTGGTTTCCCTGCATGTTCTTACCCAATTGGGTGTCTGGGTCGCTGTTATGCATGGAATGGCAGGAAACACAGGAAAGTTGATTGGCCTGGTAGCAAGCGGTTTCCAGCAGCCCTAGGTATTCGGCGCCACCGACACGGCACGCACGGTCTCCCCAGTAGACGGACATGCCCTGTTTTTCCATCGCCGGCCGGGCTGGGTGATCAAATGTGGCCAGTTCTCGCGAGGCTTCCAACGGTTCACCCGCACGGTGATTAAAACCGTGGAGATGGAACTGCTCAGTGTCTCGAGGTTGAAAGGTGGCGTGGCACTGTCCGCAAATCCGTGCGGAAATATGCGCCGGTTGCCGGCGGGGATTCAATATCGCGGCTACTGTCGTGGTAGGCTCCGCGCGTTGTTCCCGGATATGTGCTTCACCGGAACCATGGCACGACTCGCAGGCGATTCCCAATTCGACGACTTCCGACTTAAACTGGCTGGACTGGGGATCCCACCCCGGGTTGCCATGCACGCTGTGACATTGAATACACTTGCTGTTCCAGTGGCTGAACATGCGTTCGGCCTCTGGGGGCCGCAGGAACACGTCTTCGACCGGCAGCCAGCGTTGTTGGCCAATGTGAAATTCCCAGGGAACTTGCCTCAGGCCACCGTCCTGGCCGCCGATCCAATAGGCTTGCAAATGGTGCGAGCCCGTTGTCATCACAATCTTTCGATCAACGGTTGGCGGATTGGTAATGTTCGCCAATGCGACGCCGCGACTGCGTTGTTGCAGCTCCCAATCCGGGTCCGCCATTTTGACCCAAAACGCGTCGTCTCGTCGTTCGATTCTGGTCGTTCGTCCACGCGCGGTGAGTTGGACTGGCGCCTGCAGGTCTGGGACCACGGTCTCAGGTGTGGCGACCTGCGTCATGGTGCGATGGTAGGTGGCGTGCCAACTGTCATACTGTGGCTGGTGACAATCACGGCAGGCGGTGGATGTCGTGAAGCGACGGTCCCTGGCCGTGCGAGGTAGTGAGCCAGCAGGTCGCTGGGGTGCGACGGCAACCTGGCTGGAGGTGGCCGGATCCGTTGCTGACGGTGTTGATGGAGTGCGCCAGAACAGACTGGTCGCGACGAGACCCGCGGTCAGGAGGGTGCCCAGCCAGGATAAAGTGCGTCGACCGCGTCCTGCGGAGGTGAACGCAAAAACCGCAGTCAGCAGAGCGGCGAATAGGAGCCAGCGATGCATCGAGTCCCGGGCGGCAGCGAGTCTGAGGCGAGGGCAAGGAACGGAAACGCAAGCATACGTTTGTCTTACGTTCTTTTACCCTGTAGGGCAAGCGGAAAAAGAGGGTGGCTCGCTCCGTTGCGGGAGCGGCATTATGTCGGCTGGCTTTGTTCTGACAGATGAGCTTTGTGCTGACGTATAAAGAGGTCGCAGTTTTGCGGGGTTGGTGTGCTGATAGAGGGCGTTGGATGGGGTGCTGCCTTCCTCTGCGTTCGTGTCGAGCGAGAGTAAGCGGTGATCTGTAGAATAGTTGCGGGCGTTTGTTTGTGCGATGTGCCCGGTAGCGTGACGACCGGCATCGGTTGGACTCAAGAGGAGCTTGGTGAAGATGAGCGTTGGAACGGTTTGTGGTGGTGTCCAGAAGGGCGTCTGCTGGAGCGTCCTGCTGAGCGTTTGCGGACTTTGTTTGTCACTGCGTGCTACAGAAATTGCTCTGACTGTGCGTGCGCCCGATCAAGTGGATCGCGTCTCCTGGCCGGTGACTTCTGGAATTCCAGTCGCCCAGGGACATCTGCGACCGGGCGACCCGGTAATGCTGCAGACCGTGGAGGGAGTTCCCGTGCCACTCCAGGCGGAAGTTCTGGGATCTTGGCCCGATGGTTCGATCAAATGGTTATTGCTTGATTTTCAGACGGACTTGCCAGGCGGGCAGGTTCGCTCGTTTTTGCTCCAGCATGGTGCTGAGGTTACGGCGGCTCCGCAAAGTGACTCGATGGTCGCGGTGCGCCGCGAGCATCACGGGATCACGATCGACACCGGAGTCCTCAAGACGATGCTCAATCCCGCCCGTTTTCGATTACTGGATCGGGTTTGGCTGGATCGAGATCGAGATGGTCGGTACGGAGAACACGAACGCATGACGGGATCGGAGGGAGCTGGCATCGTGCTCACCACACCTGATGGTCAGCGGTTTACCGCGGACTGGACTGGCGCGGAAATGAAAGTCGAGCAAGCGGGACCTCTGCGGGCATGCGTACGGATTAGCGGTGACCACATCAGTCGAACCGGAAAGCGATTTCGCTATGTGTTGAGATTGCATGCCTATGCCGGTTTGCCTCATCTCCAGCTCGAGTACACTTTTGTCAACGATTTTGTCGCCGAGACAATGACACAGGTGCAGGGCTTGGACTTGGTGTTCTCCGCGCCCACGGCGGTTGCGGCCAGAGGAATTCTGGGCGCCGCCATGGAAGGCCGCCGCCTTTTTCAGATCGACGATCGTCGGTTTGAAGTGGATGGCCAGGCTGCTGGCCGGCGGGCTGCGGGGTGGGCTGCGCTGGCCTGTGACCGCGGTGGCTTTGCAGTGGGCGTGCGCGACTTCTGGCAAAATTGGCCGAAAGCGTTGACGTTGGAGGAGGAAGGCACCGCGTCTCGATTACGCGTTGGGATTTTGCCGAAGCTGCCGGAGGGCTTGTACGATACGGATGACCTGAAACAGGAATGCAAACTGTACTACTATCTGCGTAAGGGGGTCTATACCTTCAAGGTTGGTGTGGCCCGGACGCACACCTTATGGGCGACATTTTTTGGCGGGAAGCTGCAACGCACGGCGCTGGACCAGTATTTTCAGGCCGTCGAGCAACCTTTGCTTGTTCAGCGGACTCCAGAGGATGTTTCACAGACGCGTGTTCTCGGGAGTGTCCCGCCCGCGGACCCCAGGCGTTACGCAGGATTTGACGCCTGGATGAACGGCTTTACTCAGCTCCATCTAGAAGAGGTTGAAGTCGTGCGTGAATTTGGTCTGTTGAATTATGGAGACTGGTTTAACGTCAATTGGGACAGTTGGGGCAACCTGGAGTATGACACCGCGCACTGCTTTTTCATGCACTATTTGCGGACTGGGAATCGCCAATGTTTCGCGCGGGCGGCTGCTGCGGCGCGTCATTTGGTCGATGTTGACATTGCCCACGCGGTGAACGAAGACGTGCGCGGTTATGGTGGCTCATTGAACTTCTTACCGGGTAGTATCTGGTGTCATACGGTGGGGCATACTGGTGGTTACTACGCGACCTACGACGGTGAGAAGTACCAGAACGAGGCACCCTTGGTGATGAAGGGCGCCTATCAGGTTGGTATGAGTGATACTGGCCACGTGTGGATCGAAGGCGTTTTCGATCACTACCACCTCACCGGAAATCGACGCTCTCTGGAAATCGCCTTACGGGCGTGCGACGTGCTCGCCAGCCGCATGCCGACGCGTTATACGGACCACCTACGTGGCATTGGCTGGCCGTTGAATATGATGATGGCGGCTTACCAGGCGACTGGCCAGCAGAAATACCTCGATGCGGCAAAACGCAATTGGGAAGTACTTCAGAAGGAACTCGATCCTGACCGTGGCTGGGTTGTCCTCTTGGCTTATGGACATTGCAATGAGGCCGGCGTCGCCAAACGGTGTCGTGGTCAGAACACCTATATGCTGGCTTTGACGCTCAGCGCGTTGTCGCGTTACCACCAGGTGACCCGGGATCCGGAGGTGCTCACGGCACTTTCCGCCGGGATCGACCAGATGATTCGCCAATGCTGGAGTGAAGAGCACCAGGGGTTCTGGTTGACGTCGTGTGACCATCTCAAACACAATCCTCCACCGCGCGTCAATTCCGCGACGATGCTGTCGGCGGCCGCCTTCGCGCATGAATACCGGGAAACGCGAAATGAGGAGCATCGACGCATCTGGCTGCGGTCGTTTCAGCGTTGTATCGAGGCGTCACTAGAACAACTTCGCACAAAAGAACAGCAGGGTGCGACCGGCTATAGCAGTATGCAGATGCATTTTTCGCCGCACGGTTTGTCGCTTTTCGATGGTCCACCAGCGGCTGGCACTGAGACTGGAAAACACCGCTGACCGGCTGACATGGTTCCCGAATTGGTAAGGCGGCAACCCGGCTCACGTGGCAGGGGAATCGTTACAACGGCCAGGGAAGCAAAAACGCGTGGTGTTCAAATAGTGTACGTTTTCCGTGCTCGCCGATGCCTTGTGTAAAGAACAGCAGGAAAACAAAGACCAGCAGCGCGCCCAGCACGGCGGTTCGGCACAACCAGGTCAAGTCATACCAGGTCGGTTTGGATCTGCGCGAGGCTCGACCGTATGCCAGTCCGGTGAGAATACGCGCCGGGTAGATACTGATGATGAAGACGATGGTGGCCAGCCACATGGCATCCTGTGGTGGTAGTCTGACCTTGAGCAGGTACAAGGGCAGTGCCAGGGCGTATACCAGGATGGTTGTCAGTGCCCAGGAAAAGGGAGCGCGTTTGAAGTACTCGATGGCCCGACGTGGTTCAAAGATTGCTCCGAAGCGGTTTTCAGCTGCCAAGCGAGCTTGCAGAAATGGAAGCCAGCTCAAGACAAAGACCAGCCAGATGCCGCCGACAACGCTGACCAGTGTACTGGGGCCACTGCCGTCACCGACGGCAAGCAACACCGTCGGTGGGAAAAGCCAGATGGCGGCACCCAGGTAACCCCGAATTCCCAGCCAAAAATGGTGCTTTAGGCGAAGCGCGACGATAAACGAACGGAGGTGTTCTCCCGCATAGCTCCAGTAATTTCCAGATTGCAAACGTTTCCGTAACCAGAGCACGTTCTTGAAGGGACGAAAAAAACAACCCAGACTGCCACCACGCGCCAGTGCCAGACAGAGATGCAGCGCGATTCCTGTGGCAAGAATGATCAGCAGGCTGCGCAGTTGCGCGGTGGTTGCGCTTCCCGGAGCAATCGTTTGTGCGTCCGCGACGTATAGCGAAAACAGGCGTAAGGAGAGGATCCAAAAGGCGGTTCCCAGGACGATAGTTCCGATGCGCGGAGCAATTGCCAGCAAGGGAAGGGCGTCGCGCAATTTGCCAGTGCGGGCTACCCTGGCTTCGGCTTCCAGCAAGTATCCCAGGGCAAAGAAATTCAACAGAGGTATCGCCGCAACTACGGCGAGTAGCAACGTCAGGCTGGCCAGGCCAAAGGCGCGGGACAGTATCCATCGCAAGGCGGCGAAGGGATACTTTAGGAGATTGGTGAAATTAGGTATCTGTTTTGCGTTAGTGTCGTGCTCGCGAACGCTGACGGAGGGCAGACAGGTTGCGGTGTTGTCGGGCGTCTTACGCGCCTGTGGCGGCGGCCGGTGGGCGGGGAGGTGACTCATCTGGTGCTACTCATGGAGTCGGTGCTGTGCCTGGAAATGGTACCCAATTCCCGTTGGCGCAAACGAAGCAGGGGTCCGCCCCTACACACTGCTATACTAAACAGGGTTGGGGCCGGACGCACTGCTATACTAGACAGGGTTGGTGTCGAACGCTCACGAATCGAGTTGAGAGCATGGCTACAGTTTTACGTTGGTTTCTGCCGCTGGCGGTCATCCAGACAGTAGTTGTATTGGTGGTTTGGGCCACTTGGCGCCCCTTTCTGTTGCAGCGATCCGGTGACGGTCGAGTTGATGTGGAACCCTCGTTTCGGATGGGCGAGACGGTCGCCAAGGTGAATCGGCTTTTTGCGACGCGGTGGGCCCAAGCCGGCCTGGCACCGGCTGCGCCGGCCCCGCAGCTCCAGATTCTGCGGCGTTTGTCGCTGGCTCTCTATGGTACGGTGCCAGCACTCGAAGAGATACGTCGATTCGAGGCCGACCGGGGGCCTGATCGGTTGGCACGCTGGGTGGAGGGCATGTTGCGCGACCGACGTTTCTCCGAATATTTTGCAGAGCGGTTAGCGCGTAGTTATGTCGGTGTGGATGGCGGCGATTTTGTTGTTTATCGGCGTGATCGATTTGTGGAATGGTTGACAGAGGCACTCGCGGAAAACCGACGGTATGACGAGATCGTCCGGGAAATGATCGCCGATCGGGGGCTGTGGACGGGCAGTCCGTCGACCAACTTCATTACGGCCGCGCTGGTGATGGGCGAGCTAGAAGAGGAAAAACTGGCGGGGAGGGTCTTCCGAGCCTTTCTGGGCCAGCGCGCCGATTGTGCCCAATGCCATGACCATCCTTTTTCGGATTGGAAACAGAGTCAGTTTGAAGGTGTCGCCGCCTTTTTCGGGCAGACACGTTTATCATTGGGTGTCTTT
Organism: Planctomycetaceae bacterium; assembly: GCA_002709225.1. Lineage (GTDB taxonomy): Bacteria > Planctomycetota > Planctomycetia > Pirellulales > Pirellulaceae > UBA9264. The sequence goes on along the minus strand of PAQH01000141.1, from coordinate 5,214 downwards.
GATCATACCGAGGTTGATGGTCAGCCGGTTGAATTTGAAGTGCTTGATCAGAAGAGTGGGGAGCAGCGGCAGGTGTCGCCCCAAGTACCGTTTCACGACGAGTGGTTACCTGCAGACGGCACGCGCCGCGCCCGACTGGCCGCCTGGGTTACACACCTCGAACAGCGTCGTTTCGATCGATCGATTGTCAATCGGGTGTGGGGCTTGCTGTTCGGCAAGCCGTACCTGCAGCCTGTCGATGATCTTCCGGATCCCGAAGCGCTGGCTACCGAGGATTTGTTGGACATCCTGGCGGTTGATTTTCGCGATCAGGGGCGTGATTTGCGCCAGCTCATCCTGGCCATGGTGCTCTCCCGTCCCTTTTTGTTGGACTCGCAACACGCCGCGGATCAGGTCCCGGTGGATCAGGGCGCTGCCGCTGCGGGTGATGGTGAGGCCGATCACCTATTGGAAGAGTGGGCCCTGTTTCCGTTGACGCGTTTGCGTCCCGAGCAAGTCATTGGTGCCATGCTGCAGGCCAGTTCAGTAGGAACGATTGACCGGCGTTCTCATCTGATTGTCCGTACCCTGCGGTTGCTTCGTGAATCCGAGTTTCTCCAGGAGTATGGCGACCTGGGAGAAGATGAATTGGAGGTTCATCCCGGGACCATTCCCCAGGCGCTATTGCGGATGAACGGGGAATTGTCCAATTCACTGTCACAGGCGTCACCGTTTTCTTCAGCGGGAAGAGTTCTCACGGTCTCTATGGACGATGAGACCCTTGTCGAAAACTGTTTTCTACTCTGCCTGACGCGTAGGCCTCCGACTGCGCTCAAGGCGGTATTTGTTGAGCAACTGCGCGGTCAGAACTCGGAGCAGCGGAAAGAGACCATCGAAGATCTGGTTTGGAGTTTGTTCAACAGCGAGCCTTTTGCGTGGAACCACTGAGAGCAGTTACTACTGTGGTCGTGTTACAGGGTGTCTGGTTGCCAGCGGTTTTGTGGTTGAGGAAGAAGGATGACTGAAACGCTTTCTGGTTTGACGGTTGCCGGTCGGTCGCGCAGGAATCTGCTGGGGACACTGGCGGGAGGCTGTCTTCCTTTTGCGCTGCCGCCCCTGTTGGGGCAGCAGCGGGCACAGCGAGGTGCGCAGCGCCCCACGTCGCTGATCCTGCTGTGGCTGGCGGGAGGCGCGAGCCAACTGGAAACCTGGGATCCTCACCCGGGGACGGCGGCGGGCGGTGAGACGCAAGCGATCCCTACCCGGATTCCCGATTTACTGATTAGTGACCTGTATCCACAATTGGCCGAGCAGATCGACGCGCTCTCGGTGATTCGGTCGCTGGTTTCTCAGGAGGGGGACCACGAACGCGCCACGTATTTTGTCAAGACAGGCTACCGCCCGGTACCGGCACTGAAGCACCCTGCCGTGGGGGCGACACTGGCGCGCATGTTGCCTGAGAATGCGGTCGCAATACCCCGGCATGTTTCACTTGGCAGTAGCCCCTGGCCCGCGCGCGGGGGTTTTTTTGGCCCTGCCTATGATGCTTTCAAAGTCTATGCGCCAGGGCGTAGTATTCCAAATATGCGCGCCTCGGTACGTGGCGTTCGCCAGGACCGGCGTTTGAAGAATCTGGAGATCCTGTCGCGCGAGTTCCGCCAGCAGCGCCAGCGCCAGGTAGCAGCCACGCAGCATCGAGAGATGGTGGCTCGCGCACTGCGCATGATGGATTCTGAACAGTTGCAGGCATTTGAGATTGCCGATGAGTCGCTTGCCCTCCGTGATCGCTATGGGGATACCGATTTTGGGCGGGGTTGCCTGGTCGCTCGTCGGCTTGTTGAGCGGGGCGTTCGCGCCATCGAGGTCACCCTGGGTGGCTTTGACAGCCATGTCAACAACTTTGCCGTGCATCGAGCACGCGCTGGCGTACTCGATCCGGCTTTTGCAGCTTTGATACGTGACTTGCGCGAACGCGATCTGCTCGATTCGACACTCGTGTTGTGTATTGGCGAATTTGGGCGTACACCGAGCATCAATCCGCTGGAGGGACGAGATCACTGGCCTACGGGCTTTTCCTGTGTCGTCGGGGGTGGCGGTTTGCGCGCGGGCGTTGTGATTGGCCAGACCGATCCCGAGGGCAAGCAGAAACAACCCAGGGACCCGATTCACGTACCGGACCTCTACGCGACGTTGTTTCAGAGACTTGGACTCGACCCGCACCATGAAGTCGTTTCGCCGATCGGCAGGCCGATCCGTTTGAGTGAAGGCGAACCGATCGCCAGACTGCTGGGGACGAGCTGAGGTACCCACGCCGCGTCTTGAGAGCTGAAAGCTGTGCGTGCTCGCCCCGATTCCGAGTCACAGGACTGGTCCTGGTAGCGATAGAAGAACAGACTACTTCGACTGGCGCAATAGTTGCGCTAACCACCGGCAGGCCGAGGGCGGTGGTGCTGGTGTCGCAGGCCTGTATCCTCGCCAACTCGTCCTGTCAGACCGCCTGGGCCCTGGGAAGCAGCGGGAGCTGGTAAATGCCCCGGATCGGGCGCGATCCTTCTTTGCGACGCTGAGGAACCACGTTCATCGCGGCCCGGCGCGTATCCCGCTGTGTCCGGGCGCAATTTGGTCGGCAGTGGAGGGGCCGACCGGATGCGGCCGCGCGATCTAAACCGAATCTAGCACTAGACTTGCCGCAAGGGTGGATGAGGGGATTCGAACCCCCGACCCTCGGAACCACAATCCGATGCTCTAACCAACTGAGCTACATCCACCACACCTGTGGCTTCAAGTGTAGTGCTCCCTTTGAGGACGGTCAATTGAGGGCGGGCACCGCGGGCACCGGCGGCCTCGGGTGGGTCGACCTGGTGACGAGACACGACCTGTCAAAAAGGAAAGCGATCGTCGAGTTGGCTATGCGATAATTCAACCAGGAAATGTCCCACGCGCTGTACCAACACATCCATCATTTGCCGGCCTTTCTCGGCGGTGGCGGCGTGCGGATTTCCCGAACCGGTGTTAGTGGTCAACAGATGCCAGGGACGGGTGATACTGACCCAGCCCGCATTGACCGCTGCAAACCGCGTACTGGCGACGGCGCCCTCGTCAGCGGCCAGGGTACCATCCTCGTTGTGGTCGACCAGGTCGGGCCGGAATGCCAGCATAAACGACGTTTCCATTTCACCCGCGTGGTCTTCCGGACAGTCGAAGATCGTGTCATAGGCCCCACGTATCGCGTGAAAGAAATTGCACAAGAACAACTGTGCTGTGGTCTTGCCCGCCAGTTCACGCAGCAACGGCTTCATTTCGTTGCCACCGTGCGCATTGAGTAGCAGGATCTTGCGGATTCCGCTTTGGGTGACGGACTCGACTAGGTCGGTGACCACCCGGAAGAGTGTCGTGGGATCCAGGTTCAAGGCCAATGGCAGCTCGCGCATGTTGGTTTCAGTGCCGTATGGAATGGTTGGTAATAACACCACCCGGGCGCCGTCTCGGTGTGCCGCTTCACAGATGGTCTCGCCAATGATCGTGGCTTCAAAATGGTCCGTGCCATAGGGGAGATGGAGGTTATGTGGCTCGGTCGCTCCCAGTGGCAATACGGCCGTCTCGTAGGGATTTTCTTTGGTGTACGCGTAGGTCGTTTCGGAGAGGATCCAGGGACGCATGGGGCTGTGTTCCAGCGAAGTCAATGGAGGCGGTAAGTTAACGCGATTCAAGCCGTGGAAGTTGTTCTGTGAGACGCTGCAACGCGCCGTCGGAAACTTCGGTTTTATCCACGTCGAGAATCTCCAGATTTTTCAGTGACGCGAGGTGACGCAGCCCGGCGTCCGTAATCTTCGTGCTGGTCAGGTAGAGTACTTCCAATTGCCGCAGATTCTGCAAGTGTGCGATCCCATCGTCTCCGATGGCGGTTCTGGAAAGGTCGAGTTCACGCAGGTTCGTGAAGGAAGCAATATTGGCCAGAGCCACGTCACTGATGGCGGTTCCCTCCAGATTGAGTTTCTCCAGCAGGGGACCTGGCAGCTTTAGCAGCAGGCGGTCATCCGCACCAGTAAATGAGATATCGAGCCATTCGAGCTGGTCGTAATCGATCAGCCGCGTCAGCCCCGCGCTGGTCGTTTCCGTTCGTGGCAGGCAGAGGTTGCGGACCCGAGTGGAGGGCTTCAAGTATTGCAGTTGCTGGTCTGTGACGCCGAGGAAATCACGGTACGACTTGTCCAGCGCGTCCAGCGGGGAGTCTACCGAGGCCGCCAGCGTTTGCGGGTTGTTTCGGCCAAGATAGATTGCCTGCAAGTACTTGAGCAGGCCCGCTCGGAACTGTCCGTTGGCACCGTCCATCAGGAAATGGGTGAGCCCAGCGGACTGGCTGTACAGGCGTCGGAGACTGAGATGGGCCTGCAGTGTTTGCCGGCCTAATGTGGACAGCTCGCCCAGTGGCAGGTAGAAATGTTCGTTAACCAATCGCTGGCGGGCAAATTGCAGACGATTGGCGTCGAAGCCGCCCACAGTGCAGTAGTCAGAATAACGCTCCAGCGACTCCATGTAGAGCGCGATGCCTTCGACTATCCAGAAATCGGACGCTTCGCCCACGTTTTCCAGGACACGACGGGATTCCTGGAAGAACTGGTGAGTTGCTTCGTGGAAACGGGTGGCGACGGTGGAGTCGTTGGCAAAGAAGAACGACCGCTTTCGCCTGGCCTGATAGTAGCCGATCGTCCGTGCAATCTGCGGCTCGATCTGTGTTAATAGGGACGTGTATTCCTCGCGGTCCCGGAACAGGACGACTGCGTACTTGTTTGAAGCGCCCGGACGCGCGAGTGGTAGCTTGCCGCCGTTGAAGCGCGCCTTAAGAGCAGCTTTGACGCCCCAGAAATCGAAAAAGAGTTGTCGCCAGGCAACCAGCATGTCTTCCAATTCTTGCGCGAGTCGCAGCCCCGCTGAGGCGCTATGGGAGGTGGTGATCGTGAAGTGGGGGCTCGAAATATTCCAGTATTTTCCGCGTGCCCAGCCAAACTGGGGATGCGGAACGCGTCCCGCGCGGGCCCTGGGTCGGCGCCGTGTTCCTGGGGTGTAGCCGAGGATGGAGAGCGCTTTGGCATGGTCGGGTTGCTCGTGGAGTACTTCGTGCAGCAAGCGGTACGCGCGCTGCGCGTCGGCGGCAGCGAGAGACTGTTGCGCGGCGGTGAACAGGCGTTCCGCCTGCTCACGTCTTAACTGCCGGAATTTTTCCGCCCACAGCTT
>PAQH01000140.1 GCA_002709225.1 Planctomycetaceae bacterium | reverse complement strand
TTCAGGTGTGGATTCAGGTGTGGATTCAGGTGTGGATTCAGGTGTGGATTCAGGTGTGGATTCAGGTGTGGATTCGGGTGTTAAATCAATTGGATTCGCGCCATTCTCCAATCCTCCGGGTGTGTTGGGCGGGCCCGAGCTTGGTAGGCCGGGGTCTTCAAGTGTCGTGTCCGCTTTGTAGGTCGCTAGATAGCTGTAAAAGCTGTCGCTGGCAGCAGTTTCCTCGCGACCAAGGTGTTCGAGCCGTTCAGTCGCATAAGCCGCCAGCGTACTCTTGAAGTCCAGGTCTTTCAGTGCTCGGTAGTTTTCCACGGCTTTCTTGCGGTTGGCTTCACGATTGCGTTCGGTGATGCCCATCTTTGTTTCGTATGCCCTGGCCATCCCGTAGAGCGTTTCTCGGCGCATGAGTTCGTCGGCTGCCCCTGCGCTGTCCGAGACAGCTGCGTAGTTCCCGATAGCCTCGTCGAGATGCTTTTCCGCCCGTTTCTTGGCATCCTTGTCGCTGTAATAGGCTTCGGTGATACCGATGGCCAGGGCCAGGTTCGCTGATTTGAGTCTGGCCCATGCAATCACTTGGGAATTGTCCGCAAGAGCCGGAACCCACGATAACCAAGAACTCCGCGACGCTTCTTGGTCCTCGATGAACTCGTTAATGCGTTGGTAGTTGTCTTTGTTGGTGAGCGGTACCGGCGAGGGTGGCGTTGCGACCTGAAACAGCTCTTGCCAAGCGGCGGCATTCCGGCGGTCATTGGTACTTTTCGCCCCGAGCCACCCGCCTCCGAAAACAACGATTAGTAGGCAGGCCAGCAACAACCGCCTCACCAGTTGCGGCGAAATGGGGAATTTTTGCTCCGCCGTTTCCGGGTCGTCTTCCTCTGATTTGCCCCTTAATATTTGCTCTAATTTACCCCATGAATTGACCAGCCACGTCTCCAGGGAGTTCTGTTGCAGTTCCTGTTTGCGATCTGGTTTCATTCTTGGAAACTCCACGTGCAAATCGGTTAGTGCGACGGAGCATAGGCACTACGATGAAAACACCGCAAATGCCGGCAGCTTCAAGGGAATCGCCGAGGATTATTCGCCATGACACCGAGGTCCCGCTGGTGCCGCCAACGACGGATCGTTGAGGGGACAGCCGGAGTGCCACTGGCGAATACTGGATGTTGCCAACTTATTTGCGCAAGTATAGGGATACCAACGAAATAACGTCAAGAGACCGAGGGCCGACGATTCTGCAGGTGGCGAAATTTCGGGTGTATGATGATAATAGACAGGTAATCCGCGAACGGGTTTGTTTGGAGGTCGGTTCGGGAAGCTGCGCCGGTCTCTGTTGATTCCGGCTGACGCTCGTGTTGGCCCTACTTTGATTGTCTAACGGCGGTTCAGCCGGATGCGTTTTGCTCTTGTTTTGACGACTCTGGCGCTTGCGGCCTGCCTGCTGGCTTGGATCCTGTGGTCGCGCCCAGTGCCACACCCCGAGCCGGTAGACGTGATGCCCGCTGGGGAATCCGGCTCCGGAGTTTCCACTTCCCTATCCGCTCCACAGGAGTTTTTGGGTGCGACAGCGTGCCGCGACTGCCATCCGGAGATGTTCGCAGGGTTTTCCCAAACCGCACACCACCGAACCTCCTTATTGCCCAGCCCAGAAACAATGTTGGGGACCTTTCCGGCAGTGATGCGGACTGCGAACCCCGATCTGCATTTTGAGTTGGAGCAGACCGAAAACGGTTTTTTTCAGGCGGCAGTTGGTTTTCGCAACGGTCGTTCAGACCGGCAGCGACAACGTATTGATCTGATTTTGGGGAGCGGCAAACTGGGGCAGTCGTTCCTCTATTGGCGCACCAATCGGTTTGGTGAACACGAGTTATTTCAACTACCGGTCTCTTACGTGACGCCGAGTGACAAGTGGGAAAATAGCCCGGGATATAATGACGGCCAGGCCGACTTCGAGCGCGTGATCCAGCCCCGTTGTCTGGAATGTCATACCACCTGGTTCGGCTCTTCCGATCCACCACGACCGGGGGTGAACGCCTTCGACCGGGAGCGTTTTGTGTTAGGCATTTCCTGTGAAAAATGCCATGGCCCTGGGCTTGCGCACGTGACCTACCACCGAGAGCATCCAGAGGACCAAAACCCTCGTCACATTACACAGCCAGGCTCCCTGCCACCCCAGCGACAAATCGAACTCTGTTCTTTGTGTCATTCCGGAGCTGGAATTCCCCTCAAGCCCGCCTTTAGTTATCGTCCCGGGGCTCCGCTCGAGGAGTTTCTAGAGCTACCCCCGTACGCTGAACAGAACAGGATTGGCGTTCACAGCAACAATCAGGTGGCCCGGTTGAGTAAGAGTCGATGTTTTCAAGAAACGGATGGAATGACCTGCACTACGTGTCACGATCTGCATCGTTTTGAACGCGGCGACTTGGCCGTGTTTTCCCAAAGGTGTCTACAGTGCCATCAGATTGAAATGTCTGGAACGCACCGGGCCTTGGGGGCGCAGGTCAACGATAACTGCATTGATTGCCATGTCCTCAAGCACGAAGACAAAAAAACACCATTTGAAACTCCTGAGGGTACTTTCTACGTCCAGATGAGAGATCACCTGATCGGCATCTACCCGGCTGCCAGTGCGGCTTATCTGAAACAACATGGCCTGGAGTCAGCAACCAAATGACGGGTAACGCGGTTGATTTTGCTCCGTTGGTGTACGGCTTCCTGGTCGCCTTTCTCGCCTTCCTGTTGGGGTGGCGGTGGCGCAGTCGACGGCTCGGGACGTTGTTGGCAATCGTTGGTTTTGCGATCGGTTTTCTGTTTGCAGCCATTCTCCCGGCACTATGGCCGCAGCGCACCGAGGAGCAGGTTGCCCCGGTTGCCACGGGTCGGGAAGGGTTGCAGGACGTGGCCTTCCTGGGGGCGGAGAGTTGCCGCGAGTGCCATCAAGAAAAGTATGATGGGTTTCGACACACAGCTCACCACCTGACGTCCCAATTGCCGAGCGAAGAAGCAATTCGGGGGGATTTTTCGGCGGACAAGAATGTTTTCCAGACGGGTAATCCGAAGTTGAGTTACCTCATGGAACAACGGGGTGACGAGTTCTATCAAACCGGGATTCTGCAACGTGGCTCAACGGAGGAGAGGCGAACTGAACGGATTGAAATGGTGATTGGCAGTGGCAAGCTTGGGCAGAGTTATTTGTATTGGCACCAAGGACTGACTGCCGACGGTCGGCAGTTTGACTTGTTGTTTCAACTTCCCATCTCTTATGTCACAGGGAGCGGGAAATGGGAGAATAGCCCAGGTTATGTTGACGGTGAACCGAATTTTGAGCGGGGGATTTTTCCGCGCTGCCTGGAATGTCACGCGACTTGGTTTGAGCCCATTGAGCCGGATCAGCCGACTCAGAATGCCTTTCGCAAGGACGCTTTCTTACTGGGCATCTCCTGTGAGAAATGTCATGGTGCTGGGCGTGACCACGTTGATTTTCACCGCCGTAATCCAGACGAGCAGGTGGCCCGGCACATTGTAAATCCGGGGTCTCTGGGGCGTTTGCGAGAGATTGAGCTCTGTACGTTCTGTCATTCCAGTCCGGGAGAGCCCTTGCAGCCCTCTTTTACCTACGCACCCGGGCAGTTACTGGCGGATTATGTACGCCTGGATCCTCTGGAAGCGCAGAATCGGATCGGCGTTCATAGTGACAATCAATACGCCAGGCTCAGTAAAAGCCCCTGTTTTATTGGGAGTGAGGAAATGAGCTGTACCACCTGTCATGACCCGCATGCCCTGGAACGGGGACAGCTGGCACTCTTCTCAGAACGTTGTATGAAATGCCACGCGCCGGAACGCTGCGGAATGGCCAAAGAAATAGGCCCATCGATCCGTCAAAACTGTATTGACTGCCATCTTCCCAAGCGGAAGGACGAGGCCACTCCGTTCGAGACACCAGAGGGCACCAAATTTGTTGAGCTGCGCGATCACTTCATCGGAATTTATAGTGATCAGACCCAGGAATTTATGCAACGGGTGAAAAACGCATCGGCGGGTTCCGTTGGCGCCTCGGACCCCTGAACGGAATTCGTTCTAAGTCTCTAGCTGTCAAATACTTGCCTTGTTGGTTTCTGCCTTGACCGCTACAATCTCCGCAACGATGGATCGTTCCTGATGCTCGCGGAGCGCGACCTGGATGCGACGCTTGAACTGGCTGCGGTGCCTGTGGCCCGGTTTGACTCGATTGGGAAGCCGTGGAGAATGGCTGGCGTTGAGTTCAGCGCTGGTTTTTGCGGGCCTTCTGCAAGTGGCCGTAACGGTGACGTTTTTTTGGCCAGCAGCGGTGAACCCGAGGAGTGTGCAGATCATTTGGCTGGTTCTGGCGGCCGTTTGGATTACTGGACTTTGGTCCGGATATGACGATCTTGCGGTCGCCACGCGCCGTTTTTCGGATGAGCGACTTCAGGACTTGTTTATTCGCGCCCAGGGCGAATACTTAAGAGGCAATTGGTGGACCGCTCAAACGCTACTCGAACAGTTGTTGGCGTTAGATCGAGCCGACGTCGAAGCACAGCTCATGTTGGCTGCGTTGTATCGACACACCGAACGCCCGGAAGCTGCCAGGCGTCGACTACGGTTTTTGGAGCGACTCGCCGGTGCGGACGTGTGGCGATTGGAGATTGAAAAGGAGAGGCTGTTGTTGGAACGCTTGGATGCAGAGAGTGACGAGCGGCCCGCGGAACAGGGCAACGCCGTCAATGGTGATTCTGCAGTTGAGAGTCCTGACGGCGTCCAGATGCGTGCGGCGTAATAGACGTCCCTGTGTTTGCCCGGTCGATCGTGACAGCGCAGCAGGGGTTACATTTACCGATTAAATAGCAACGACCAGTTCGGTTTTCGTAAAGCTGGGCAAGGGGATAAACGAGATGTACGAGCGATTTACAGACCGCGCACGCAAGGTGATGCAACTCGCGAATCAGGAAGCACAGCGGTTTAACCACGAGTATATCGGTACCGAACATGTTTTGTTGGGGCTGGTGAAAGAGGGCAGTGGCGTGGCAGCTAATGTTCTCAAGAACCTGGATGTTGACTTGCGGAAGATTCGGCTCGAGGTGGAAAAGCTCGTTCAAAGTGGACCCGAGATGGTCACGATGGGCAAGTTGCCACAGACTCCACGCGCGAAGAAGGTGATCGAGTATTCCATGGAGGAAGCGCGGAATCTCAATCACAACTACGTGGGTACCGAACATATCTTGTTGGGGTTGTTGCGTGAGCAGGAGGGTGTCGCGGCTCAGGTCTTGATGAATCTTGGGTTGAAGCTGGAAGAGGTGCGTGAGGAAGTGCTCAACTTGTTGGGACATGGGTTGGAGGCTGAGGAACGTAGTCCCAGCGAAAGTGGTGGTGGCGAATCTCGTCCGTCCAAGGGAAGTAAATCCAAGACGCCCGCCTTGGACAGCTTTGGTCGTGACCTGACGGAGTTGGCCAAACAGAAGAAATTGGATCCGGTGATTGGTCGTGAACGCGAGATTGACCGCGCGATTCAAGTCCTCTGTCGCCGTACCAAGAACAATCCGGTTTTACTCGGCGAGGCGGGGGTCGGAAAGACTGCGATCGTAGAAGGGTTTGCCCAGCGTGTTGTTGCTGGAAACGTGCCAGAGTTGTTGTGTGAAAAGCGGATCGTTGTTTTGGACCTCGCGATGATGGTGGCGGGTACCAAGTACCGGGGCCAGTTTGAGGAACGTATCAAAGCGGTCATGAATGAAGTGCGTCGCGCGAAGAACACGATCTTATTTATCGATGAATTGCATACGCTGGTTGGTGCTGGCGGTGCGGAAGGTGCAATCGATGCCGCGAACGTGCTCAAGCCGGCCCTGGCGAGAGGCGAGATTCAGTGTATTGGTGCCACGACGCTGGATGAGTATCGCAAGTACATTGAGAAAGACAGTGCCTTGGCGCGACGATTTCAGGAGATTGTCGTTGATCCTACGAATAAGGATGAAACTGTCGAGATTCTCAAGGGGTTGCGTGGCCGGTACGAAGAGCATCATCGTGTCCAGATTACGGACGATGCAGTTGTGGCTGCGGTCGAGATGTCTCAGCGATACATCACTGCGCGATGTCTGCCCGATAAGGCGATCGACGTGATCGATGAAGCGGGCGCTCGGGTGCGTTTGCGTTCCATGACGCGTCCGCCGGATCTCAATGAGATCGATGAAGAGGTTGAGCGGCTCAATAAGGAGAAGGAGGAAGCTGTCGCATCGCAGGACTTCGAAAAGGCAGCTTCGCTGCGTGATCAGGCTGATAAGCTGCGCAAGAAGAAGGAGTCGATCACACGCGAGTGGCGGGAAAAATCACGTGAGACGGATGGCGTTGTTGATGAAGAGGTGATCGCGGAAGTCGTGTCCAAGATGACCGGAATTCCATTGACTCGCTTGTCGACTGAAGACAGCTTGCGTCTGATGAAAATGGAAGCAGAGTTGCACAAGCGTGTGGTCAGTCAAGATGAGGCGATCAAGTCTCTTTCGCGGTCGGTGCGAAGGAGTCGCAGTGGCCTGAAGGATCCCAAGCGCCCGACGGGTTGTTTTGTGTTTGCTGGACCGACGGGTGTTGGCAAGACGCTGCTGGCAAAGGCGCTTGCGGAATTCATGTTCGGTGATTCCGATGCGTTGGTTCACATCGACATGAGTGAGTACATGGAGAAGCATAACGTGAGCCGGTTAGTCGGAGCGCCTCCCGGTTATGTGGGCTATGAGGAAGGAGGACAATTGACCGAGAAGATTCGTCGACGTCCATATGCGGTTGTTCTGCTGGATGAAATTGAGAAGGCCCATCCCGATGTTTTTAATATGCTTTTGCAGGTGATGGAGGAAGGCCGGCTGACCGATAGTTTTGGTCGCAATGTTGATTTCCGTAACACAATCATGATCATGACCACCAATGCAGGTGCTCAAGCGATCAAAAACGAAGACGTATTTGGTTTGCATGCCGCCCGGAAAGAAAGCGATGATCTCTCGTATGAGAATATGAAAACACGGGTCACCGATGAAATTGAAAAGGTCTTTCGACCTGAATTTCTCAATCGCCTGGACGATGTCATCGTCTTTCATCATCTCAATAAGAACGATCTGAAGGACGTGATTGATCTGGAGTTGGCTCACGTCCGCGGGAGATTGGCGGAACGAGGACTTGAGTTGGACCTCGATGAAGGTGCCAAGGAGTTCTTGATCCGCGTGGCCTGTAAAGATCTCGACTATGGTGCACGTCCGTTGCGACGGGCGATTGAACACCGTGTTGAAGACCCTCTTTCAGAAGAGCTGCTCAAAGGCGAGTTCCAAGGAAAAACGAAGATCATGGTGACGGCGGTTCACGATGATGAGGGGAGAGTCCGCCGACTTGATTTCAAGGGCTTGGAGATCGTCGAAGAACAGCCTGAGCCGGTCGCCGCCACAGACCAGTCGGATGATCCGGTGGGCGATGCGGCCACCCCGGAATAGCGTCGCTAACGGATTCCCAGTGGTGGTATTCTGTAGCCTGGGTGCTGGTCCCGGTTCCGGCCGCGGCTATTTCTTGACGTGCTGCTAGCGGTGGCAGGTATTCGTATACCTGTAAATCGGCGGATTTGCTACCTTGGTCCGCCACAGTACGCCAGCTACGCTGACCAGGCGCCCTTATGAAGAACTTTTTCCGCGCAGTCCGTTTGGCACTGCGCCATCGCCTGACGATTTGCTGCGTCGTTTTCACATCCCTGGGAGTGGCCTGCTTCTGGGGTGCCAATATCGGCACCATTTATCCAGTGGTGGAGGTCGTCTTCGAAGGTCAGTCCCTGCATGATTGGGTCAAACGCCGGGTCGCCGCGACAGAGGCTGAGGTTATCCAGCACCAGGAAACGCTCGATCGATTTCGTCGTCAGCGGCAGGGGGCGCTTTCGGAATCCGACCAGTCTCTGGAGGCGCTCGCGCTTCAAGAAGAGCTGGTGACAGCGACACAGACGTTGCAATGGTACCGGTGGAGTCGACCTTACATTCTTCAGTTTACGCCGGCCTCGCCGTTTCAGACGCTCCTATTCTTGATCGGCGCGCTGGTCCTGGGCACGATTGTCAAGAATATTTTTCTGGTCATCAATTTGATCCTGGTTGAGCGGCTTGCGCAGTTGGCGACGTTCGACTTGCGCAAGCAATTTTACCGACGGACATTACGGATGGATCTGGGCGCTTTTGGAGAGGACCGGACGCCACGTTTGTTGAGCCGTTTTACGAACGACATGGGGTCGTTGACCGGCGGTGTGGCAACGTTGTTTGGTAAGGTCCTCCGTGAGCCCTTGAAGATGGCGGCTTGCTTGATCGGCGCGGGAATGATCAGCTGGCGTTTGTTGCTGGTTTCATTGATTATCTCTCCGCTGGCGGTCGTGCTGATGGCCAGATTAGCGCAGTCGATCAAGCGGGCGAATCGCCGGGCGATGGAAGATATGTCGCAGCTTTACAGTGTCCTGTGTGAGACCTTTACTGGAATTCAAGCCGTGAAGGCTTACACGATGGAGCCCTATGAAAGGGGCCGTTTTCATCAGATTGCCAAGAAGTATTTTCGTAAGGCGATGCGAATTATTACCTACAACGCTCTGTCCCGCCCCACATTGGAAATCATGGGGATGTCGATGATTAGCCTGGCGATTCTGGCCGGCGGTTACCTGGTGCTCAATCAGCAGGTTACTTTGTTGGGAGTCAGGATCAGCGATCGCCCCTTGACCTTGGCGCCACTGATTACATTTTTTGCGTTGTTGGTCGGCTCCATCGATCCGGCGCGGAAGATGGCGGACGTGTTTCAGTCGCTGCAGCGCAGCGCCGCGGGTGCGGATCGTATCTATGAACTGTTGGACCGTGAGCCAGCGATTGTTGAATTGGACAACCCAAAACCTATTCCAGGTCGGATCGGGGACCTCACATTTCAAGATTTGCATTTTCGCTACACAAACGAACAGCCTGTCTTGCGTGGCGTCAATTTACAGGTTCGTGCGGGGGAGACCATTGCGATTGTGGGGCCCAATGGTTGTGGCAAGAGCACGTTGGCCAATCTTATTCCGCGGTTCTATGATCCGGCAGATGGCGCGATCTATCTGGGTGGCGTCGACTTGCGGGATGTACGTTTACGTGACCTGCGCGGCCGCATCGGCATCGTGACGCAGCAAACACTGTTGTTCGATGACACCATCATGAACAACATCCGCTACGGATCTCCTGGCGCCAGCGATCTTCAGGTAGTCGAAGCCGCTCGGCAAGCACGCGCGGACTTGTTCATCGAACGCCAACTGGAGCAGGGCTATCAGACCGTAGTCGGTGAAAGTGGTGGAAAATTGTCGGGAGGCCAACGCCAGCGGATTGCCCTGGCCCGAGCAATACTCCGAGATCCCGAGTTGATGATTCTCGACGAGGCAACAAGCCAGATTGATGTGGAAAGCGAGCAGCTCATTCATCAGGCTCTACGCTCGTTCCTGACCGACCGGACCGGGATTCTGATTACACATCGTTTTTCGACCTTGGAACTGGTTGACCGGATTGTCGTGATGGATGGCGGCGTCGTCTTGGATGTCGGTTCCCATGACGAATTGCTGGTACGCTGCGATCTGTTTCGCCGTCTTTATCACGCTACGGCGCGAACGTCTGCTTGACGGTGTGGCGCCATCCCCGTGGGTGGGTGCATACTGACCACAGTTGCGTCGCGCCGCCACCGCTCGGCCCAAAGCCAAGAATTGGCATGAAACGTGCAGTACGTGTCGGGTAGCTGTGGCCTTTAACGAAGGGGCCCCGGAACGCGTCGCTGCTGGATTGTCTGGAGAAATGTGGCGGACAAGCGGCTGCGGCCGGTAGTGTCCAATGTCTGGTGTGGGACACAAGCACTTATTATTAAAAGACTTGGCGTCATTGGAAAGGCCGTGGTTGACTAGCCAGCGGAGCCCGGTCCGGGCGGGTGGAGAGCATGCTGTTGCAAGCGGGGACTCGAGATGGCTCGAATGGCGGTGGGCAGTTTTTGGGGGGGAGTTGCGGCTGGTGTTGTACCGTTGTGCAACACGCTGTCGCGAGTTGGGACATACGGCAGTTGTAGGCTAGTACGGTTGGGTGTGAGCCTGGCTGATAAAGGGGCGATTTCCGTAGCTTTCTAGAAAGGCAATTCACGTTTTGGCCGTTCCGAGGGATGAAAAACGACCCAACTTGAGTACAAAATGTGGCTTGAGACAGTTAGAATAGCAACGGAGGGCCGTTTTTCGCTGGGGCGAGTTCTTGGAGAGAAGCGTTCCGCATGATGTCGTTGGGACCATGGACTGAGGTAGCGAGGAGTTATTAGGAATGAGTCGAGAAATTAGATTCACCGTTCCGCTGGTCGTAACGGCACTGATTTCACTGCTGACGGTAGCCGATGCTGCCAAACGCCCTAGCGCACGCTGGGCCTCGTATGACCTCCCTCAGGTTGCCACGATCAATGGACGCATGATTGATTCGTGGAAGGAATGGGAAATCAAACCTTCCCAGGATGCAACCGAAGGGGAGTGGTGTCGGCGGGTTTACCTTGATGTCATCGGGCGGATTCCAACGGTTCCTGAGCTTTATGCCTTTACCAAGAGTAAGGACAAATCCAAGAAGCGAACATTGGTTAACCGTTTGTTATATGACGAGCGGTACACAGAGGAATATGCGCGCAACTGGACGACGGTTTGGACGAATGTTCTTATTGGCCGAAGCGGTGGTACGGAACGTAATTCACTGACCAGTCGTGAAGGCATGCAGAAGTACCTGCGTGATTGCTTCGCACGGAACAAGCCGTACGATCGCATGGTGCGGGATCTGGTAACCGCGGTTGGTAGCAGTAAACCAGGCGCGGAGAATTTCAACGGAGCGACCAATTTTCTGGCCATGAAGGTTAATGAAGAAAAAGGTACGCTGGCCACGGCCGCGACAGCCCGGATTTTCCTCGGGTTGCAGGTCCAGTGTACCCAGTGCCATAACCACCCTTTCAACGAATGGAAACAACAGAAGTTTTGGGAATTCAACGCGTTTTTTCGGCAAACCCGTGCGCTGCGTCGTTTTCGTCCCGGCACACGTGATGTGAACTCGGCGGAACTGGTTGATGAGGATTTTGGTGGTGAAGGGACACCTCAGACCCCCAGTGAAGCAGAAATCTACTACGAGCAACGCAACGCGGTGATGTTGGCAGCGTATCCGGTTTTTGTCGATGGTCGCGCGATTGCCCGTAGTGGATTCGTTGAAGATGCAAATCGTCGTTCGTTACTGGCCGACTTGATGACGAGTACCAATCGTACGGTCGACACAAAGACCGCGACCTATCTCGAACTCGCTGCAGTGAATCGTCTTTGGGGCCATTTTTTGGGATATGGATTTACGACGCCGATTGACGACATGGGACCCCACAATTCACCCACCCATCCGGAGCTGTTGAATCATCTCGGGCTTCAGTTTCGCGAAGCAAGTTATGACTTAAAGCAGCTGGCTGAGTGGATTACGTTGAGCGCCCCCTATGGACTGTCCAGCCAGTCCAATTCAACGAATGCCACGCTCGATGATCCTCTACTTGGTGAAGATCCAAAGTTCAGTCGGTTTTATTTGCGTCAGATGCGTGCGGAAGAACTGTACGAGTCTCTGGTTGCGGCGACGCAAGCGGACAAGAATGCCGCCAGTTACGAGGAGCAGGAAAAGGAAAAAAATAAGTGGTTGCAGCAATTTACCGTAGCGTTTGGAAACGATGAGGGTGAAGAGGCGACCATTTTCAACGGCACCATTCCACAAGCCTTGATGATGTTTAATGGTGATTTGATCAAGAAGGCAACCAGCGCTGACAAAGGCGGGTTCTTGTCGAATCTGGCCAATAATCGGCGTATTCCAAACAGCAGGAAAATTGACTTCCTGTTTCAAGCGGGACTCGGTCGAACGCCCACGGATCAGGAAATAGAACGCGCGAACCGCTTGCTGATGTTGCGGGTGCAGGATGAAAAAGGCGATATCAACAAGGGGACAATTGCTGCGATGCAAGATGTCTGGTGGGCGATACTGAATAGTAACGAATTTATTATCAACCATTAAATGATGGATGAACGAAAGGCCTTAGTGTTACGAGTGCGGTTTCTAGTTGTTGGACCCGCTGCGGTGAACCAAAAAGGTCTTGTTTGATTACAACTAATTACATAACAAGCTCAGTATGGGGAGTGAATGGCCATGAAAACTCGATTATCGAATGGAATGACGCGGCGTCATTTTATGGAGCATGTCGCTGGTTCTTGTGCGTTGACCGTTCCCGCCCTGTCTTTGGGACAGAGTATCCGGGCCCACGCCGATGAACTTCGGGGTAACCATAAAGCAGCGATCCTGCTTTGGATGGGTGGTGGTCCTTCGACGATGGACATTTGGGACCTTAAGCCCGGTGCCGCCACGGGTGGTCCATTTCAGGCGATTTCCACTAGTGGTAATGAGCAGATTAGTGAACACATGCCAATGATGGCCAAGCAGATGCATCACATGTCGATCGTTAGATCGATGAATACCCGTGAAGCCGACCACCAGCGCGGTCGCTATTACATGCACACGGGATATGTTCCTGAACGGCGCGTTGAGCACCCAAGTTATGGATCTGTGATTTCACGTGTACTGATGGAAGACGAGGCCCGTTCGGAAGGATTGCAGATTCCACCGTTCATCACTGTCGGTGGTGGGAGTGTTGGTCCGGGATTCTTGGGAATGGCTTGGGCCCCGTTTTCGGTGAACAGCAATGGAACGGTGCGCAATCTGAAGATGAGTCTCGATGACCGTCGCTTAGTGCAACGCATGGAAACACTCGATCTGATTGAGAAAGGATTCGTTTCACAACGTCGAGGTACGGCTTCTGAGGAACATCGCAAGATCCTGCGTAAGACCTGGAATCTGCTCAGCAGTGACCAGATGGAGGCAATGAAGGTTGCTCAAGAGCCTGAAACCGTCCGTGAGCGGTACGGGAACACAAATTTCGGGAGAGGCTGTCTGATGGCGCGCCGACTTGTTGAAGCGGGCGTCCCCTGTGTCGAAGTCGGGCTGGGTGGTTGGGATAACCACAGCAACATTTTTGCGACATTGGAGAATAACAAGCTGCCTGAACTCGATCGCGGCATGAGTGCGCTCGTCGAAGATCTTGAGCAGCGCGGTCTTTTAGAGGACACGGCGATCATCTGGATGGGCGAATTTAGCCGAACTCCGCGGATCAATGGCAATACGGGACGTGACCATTTCGCCAGGGCCTGGAGTGTTGTTGTTGGTGGTGCTGGTATTCAGGGTGGAACGGCTGTCGGTGCGACAAGTGATGACGGCACCGAAGTTGTTACCGATCCCTACACGTCACAGGACGTGATGGCGAGTGTTGTCAAGGCATTGGGGATTCCGCTGGAGACCACATTTACCACGCCCACAGGTCGTCCCATGAAAATTGCCAATGGTGGTAAAGTGATCGAGGAGTTATTTGCATAATGGAGTCATTGGGCTGCGGCGGTCCTGTGAAAATCACAGGATGCCAACTTGCCCGTTTCTTCCACTTGAATTTGTCACTGGGTAGCGTTCCCGCGATGAATACCGAGTGCCGATTCTTTAAAGAGCATGCACGGGCCGCTGGATCAGAGTATCGAGCGGCCCTTTTTTTGGTGCCCTGGCTGTCGGCGGAGGCAAATTTCGGTGACTGAAAACCTGCGTTTGAGCGAAGTGGTACCGGAGTAACGGGTTGGGATATGTCCACAATTGATGATGTGAGCGAGGTGTTAAGATCGCTAGCGCCTCCTTACCTGGCCGAAGAGTGGGACAATGTCGGTTTGCTGGTCGGTGATGGAAAGCGTTCTGTGAAGCGCATCATGACCTGTCTGACCGTAACGCGGGAGAGTGCGCGAGAAGCGATCGATCAGCAAGTTGAGCTGATCGTGGCCCACCATCCGATACCATTTCGCCCTCTCAAGCGATTGACGACGGAAGACACGACTGGCCAACTGTTATTGTCGCTGATTAATGCGGGGATCTCGGTTTACAGCCCTCATACCGCATTTGACTCCGCGCGAGACGGGATCAATCAGCGTCTCGCCGAGGGGCTCGAGTTACTCAAAATACAGCCGCTACAACTGATCGAAAACGACCCAGATGGCCTAGGCGCCGGTCGCTGGGGTGAGTTGGCTGAACAGCTTACCCTGGAGGAAGTCGGAACACGGCTGAAGCAATTTCTCAGGATTAGGGGGCTGCACATGGTGGGCACGCCTGCACAGCCGATCCAGCGAGTGGCCGTTGCGTGTGGCAGCGCAGGTCAGTTTCTAGCCGCCGCGCAAAAATATCAGTGCGACTTGCTCGTAACGGGGGAAACCAGCTTTCATACATGTTTGGCCTCCGCCGCGGCCCAGGTCGCGATGTTGTTACCGGGGCATTACGCTAGTGAGCGATTTGCGGTCGAATCACTCGCCGAATCTCTCGGATATCATTTTCCGGCGCTGGTCGTTTGGGCAAGTCGGGAAGAAGCAGATCCTTTGCAGTGGATCTAGTCGTTTGGACGCGTGGTTCGCGCTGAGTGAAACCATGTTGGAAGAGGTTGTTGTGTGATGATGGGGCATGTTGACAGGTCGTGGTCGCAGAAAGCTCTCCTGACCGTCGTGTTGTCAGGGGTTGGATTTTTCGGATCCATCAATTCGGGCCGGGTCGCTTGCGCAGAAGACGAACGTGATGCGAGCCGTGCAATTTCCAAGCTGCACGTGGCGCAGGGTCTGGAATTACATTTGTTTGCCGCCGAACCGCTGGTTCGGCAACCAGTGACAATGACGGTTGACCGACGAGGGCGCGTCTGGGTCATTCAGTATCTGCAATATCCGGAGCCTGCAGGACTCAAAAAGGTTTCCGGAGACCGTTATGATCGGATTCGGTACGACCGGCTGCCTGAGCCACCGCCGCGTGGGCCGCGTGGAGCAGATCGGGTGACGATTCTTGAAGACACGGATGGTGACGGTCAAGCCGATGCGGCCAGGGATTTTGTTTCTGGATTGAATTTGGCATCCGGTTTGGCATTAGGGCATGGTGGAGTGTGGGTGTTGCAGTCACCCTATTTGCTTTTTTACCCGGATCGTGACCAGGACGATCGTCCAGACGGTGATCCGGAAGTGCGTCTTGTCGGCTTCGGCCTGGACGATGCACATTCCGTTGCCAATTCGCTCCAGTGGGGTCCAGATGGCTGGCTCTACGGCGCGCACGGCAGCACGGTCAACGCGAATGTTCGTGGTATTCGGTTTCAGCAGGGCATTTGGCGTTACCATCCACGTGATGATCGATTCGAGTTATTCTCCGAAGGTGGAGGCAATACGTATGGGCTCGATTTTGACCGCTTCGGCAATGCGATCGCGGGTACTAACTGGGGAATTCCTGGACTACATCAGATGCAAGGTGCCTACCACGTCAAGATTTTTGGAAAGCATGGTGCCCTCCATAACCCCCATGCTTTTGGCTATTTCCCCCACATGCCTCACCATGGCGCGGCGATTGGCAAACTGAGCGTGGGCGGGGTGTTCTACGAGGCGGCGCAGTGGCCTGAACGTTTTCACGGCAAGTATCTCACCGCCAACCCACTCAATCACGCTCTGTATTCGATTGAGCTGCGGCCACGCGGGTCGACGTTCAGTACCCATTTTCATGAACGGGTGATGTGGAGTGACGATACGTGGTTTCAGCCGGTGGATTTGGCACTGGATGTCGACGGGGCGTTATTGGTGGCCGATTGGTACGACGGCAATATTAATTACCAGATGACGTATCGCAATCGGGAAAATTTTGACTCCCAGCGAGGCAGGATCTATCGGATTTCGGTACGGAGGGATGTAAAAGAACGCCGCACTTTACGCGGCTCCGGCGACATGAGATTGCTTGAGAAACTGCGCGATGTGAACATTACCCGCGTTCGGCAAACGTTAGAGGACTTAAATGACCGCGCTGACCCTTTGTTTGCGGGTGAATTGAAACGTGTCTTTATGGCGTCGGCGAACGAACGTGAAGCATTGCATTTGTTCTGGGCTTTGAATCACTGTGTCCGGCTGGCTCGTGACCGAGATCTAGTTGCCAGTGGATTGACGCACCGGTTTGCCGCGGTGCGCGCATGGACCGTACGTTTACTGGGTGATCAAGGGCGAGTTGAACCCGCTGTACTTGCTCAGCTCGTCCATTTGGCCAGGACGGATTCAAGCCTGTTGGTGCGCACGCAGCTGGCTTGCACGGCGAAACGCCTGCCGGGAACAGATTGTCTGGCGATTGTCAAAGACTTGCTGCGCGCCGATGACGCCCACGCGGATCCCTACTTGCCAATGTTGCTGTGGTGGGCCGTGGAGTCAAAAGCGGTGACGCATGGACGCTTGCTACAGAGCTGGCTACGTACTCCGGAGTTTTGGCAGCTGCAGGTAGTACGCGACGTGATTATTCCACGTTTGGCTCGTCGTTATGCCGCGTTGGGGGGTGACGAAGGCTTTGGCTACTGTGCCCAACTCTTGTCATTGGCGCCGAGTGCCAACGACGTGGCACGAATCATCGGGGGTATGGAACAACAATTACAAGGCCTTAAGCAGCAACAATGGCCAGCTGCATTAGAGCAGCAAATTGAGAGGCTCTGGGAGGCATCTGATCACCCTGTTCCATTGGTCGTGTTCTCGTTGCGAATGGGAAGCAACACGGCTTTTCAGGAAGCGCTTAAACGCATCGTCCAGCAGGATGTTTCTCTGGCGGATCGACAAACGTTGGTGCAGGCAGTGGGAGCTGCCGGAAATCCCGCTGCGTTGACTAGCCTGACGTCTTTGCTGGTATCTGGTGAAGCGGAGGCATTGCAGGCGACTGCGCTGTCCGCGATTGCCATGTATGCCGGGGCGCAGCCTGGTCGCGCGATATTGGACCGGTATGCCAGCATGAACCCGGGTTTACGTGGAAAAGCGAGGCAGATGCTCTACCGCCGCGCCGCTTGGGTGTTGGCGCTGTTGCGCGATATTGACGCGGGCAAATTAGCGGCCGTGGCGATTCCTTATCAGGAATTGCCATTGTTGTTGCAGCACAACCTTCCGGAGATTCGTCAGCTGGTGGAAAAACATTGGGGCAAGTTTCGCTTGGAAACTCCTGAATCCAAACGTCTGCGAATGTTGGAACTGGGGAAGATTGTCCTGAGCGGTGTAGGGGATCACTTGCAAGGGAAAAAGCTCTTCCACAAAACTTGTGGCAAGTGTCACCGGTTGCATGGCGCAGGAGAAGTGATTGGGCCGGACCTGACTCCCTATCCACGGCACGAATTGGTCTACTTGTTGTTGCATACGGTTGATCCGAATGCGGTCATACGACCTGCGTATCAAACCGTGATTGTGGTAACGGCCGATGCCAACGTTCTGACGGGGCGCATCGTTGAGCAATCGGAGAAGACGATTACGGTTCTGGACGCGAAAAACAACCGATCAGTAATTGCACGTGATTCGATTGAAAAATTACGGGACGGGCCACAGTCATTAATGCCCGAAAAGCAGTTCGCGGAAATGAAGCCGGCAGAGATCCGAGACCTCTTCGCCTTCCTTCAGTCCAAGCCTTCCGAGCCAATACACAACGACCTCTCGTCATTGCAAGGGAAACGCATCGGTTTTGAAGTATCCGCGAGTGAATGGGAGCTTACGGACAACGGTGCGCAGACCCAGCCGAGACATGTTCCGACGGGCGGCAACCCCGGGGGCTGGCTGCAGTTGCAAGATGTCCAGGCAGGCAGGATGGCGGTTGTACTTCCCCAGACCTGGGTTGGTGATTTGAGTGGCTTTCTGGGTGGTGTCATCTCCTTCGACGCGAGAACCGTAGATGCCCAAGCTGGTGCACCTCACAAGGACTTTGGGTTGATTGAGATTACTGGGGCAGGACAGACAGTCAGCGCTGACGCAGCGGGTCCAGGGCAAGTCGTGCCGGGTTCCGGTTGGAGCCGTTACCAACTTCGCTTGTCGCATGACACTTTTCGCGTGGAGCCACGACAGTGGGCCGAGATCATGTCGGATGTTCAACGCGTACTAATTCGTGTCGAAGGGTTTAGCAATGCCAGTGAAGTAATGGGGTTGGATAACGTGTCCCTCACGCCAACCGCGAGTCGCTGAGACGGGCGCGAAGACAACCCGGGCGTTACGGAAGGATTCGAGTAGGGCAACCGATGATTTGATGGCAGCCCCCTTGCAATTCCATCTGAAGCCAACGGCACTAATGGCAACAGGTTGTTCCTGAGTGCCAAGCCATCGTGTGGCTGGGAGAACTTTCGGGTTGTAGAGCCAACGATCGATTTCAGTCAAGATCGGCCGCCGCCGCATGGACTAGTTCGTGGAAATTGCCCAGCGAAGCCAAAGCTTCCCGTCGAGCGGGATGGACAAAGATACGAACCCGTTTGACGTAATCGTCGAATTGTTTGCGCGCTAATGTCTGGACGACAGGAGAGACTTCACCCAATGAACGGTAGCAGTCTTCGTTCGCGAAATAAACATCGACGTTGAACTCGACTTCAAGTTTGATGGGCGGAGCGTCAACTAAGATCTCCTCCGGGGCCACGGTTTGCCTTAGTGCATGGCCGCATCGTTCAGCTAACGCGGTCGCGCAGTCGACAAGCCAAGGATACGGCTTGCGAGCCAATTTCTGGTACGTTGTGCGGTCCTGGAAATAACTGAACTGCGCCATTCGTTTATAGAGGCGCCGTGATGTGCCAAATAAGCCAGCAAGTAGCTCTCCGGCATTGCCATTTCCCGCGACTTCACGTAATTGTGCGATCATCGGCTGTTCTGTCTGTTCGAACAATGAATCGAGAGCCACCTGGTCACGTAACAGGTAGAAAGCTCGTTGTAGCATTGCCGTAGCGGAACGGACCGCATGGTGCCAATAGACCTCGCTGAACATCACGTAGCGAGCGAAAACCATCATCTCGGCGGCCGTGCGCCCTTTTTCGGTGATCGCCAGTCCATCTCCGGAACGGTTTAGGCAGAGACTTCCAATCAGCCGCTGTTGGTCGAAGTTCCGTCCGTAGGGAACGCCGGCGTGAAGACTGTCTCTGGCAAGGTAGTCCATCTTGTCGATGTCGATCGGGCCGGAGAGTAAACTCTGAAGTAGACGTGTGTGTCTGTCTGTGGATTTCTTGCACAGCAGGGAGACAATTTCTTTATCGTCGATGTTCCAGTCTTCATGGAGCGCTGTGGCAACTTCAGGGGAAGACATGAACCGCCGCGAGAGTACCTCGTGATCTGGAACTTCGAGCAGTTGCATATCTTCAATGGGATGACAGAACGGCCAGTGGCCTACATCGTGGAGCAGGGCGGCGACAATCAGCTTTTCCGCGTCAATGGTGGAAACTGCCTCCGCGAAGCGGCTGTCGAAAGAAAGTTGTTTGAGAAACAGCAAGGCAACTCGGTAAACACCAAGAGAATGTTCAAATCGTGTGTGGTGTGCAGCCGGATAGACGAGTGAAACAAGCCCCAGTTGACTGATGTGACTTAGTCTTTGAAAGGCGTCTGTATCGATTAGGCGACGTACCCTTGGAGTGAGAGGGATGTCGACTTCTTGCGGAATCCGGATCTGATGTCCCCGCGCGTCAAGACCCTGAATCTCCGGGATCTCTAGCAAAGCTGTCATGGTCATTCAGATTACTGGGATGACGGTTGTGACTCGGGTTGGACGGTCTTCTTTTTCCGCCTGGTTTGTCCGTCGACGGGTTCGACGATGTTCTTCACGCGCAGCTTGGCTTCAGGTGTCGCTGGAGATGGATTTGCCGTTTGAATGTTGACGACATCGACATTCATGACAAAGCAGAGAGCCGCCGTGGCGACCAAATACAGTCCGTAGTGCATTGCCGAGGACATGTAGTTCAAGTCCAGGGCGCAGTAGCTGGCAAAGCCACCGATTGCCAGCGTGATAGGGATCATTATGGCAGTGTATTCAATTCCAGTTTGGTCGAGCCCGAGATAACCAGGTACGACGAAATAGAGGATCCAGAGTAGTGGGAATACCACTGTGCCCGGAAGCATGCGGATCATCAGCTCTTTACCGCGGAATGGTTCCAGCTCGTTGTCACGAAGCACCACATATCCGGCCAAAGAGAGGGCCGGAGCAAGTATCAGAGCACCGAGTAACAACAGGGGGGAAGAGAGAGTGCTGCCGGACATCCTGATTGCGATCGCAGCACCAACGACAAGCAAGATCGACAGGCCGATTCCCCCTGCGACGAGGGGCGAAAAGCGAATTTCTTTTCGGGTAATTGGCTTGAGAATCGCCTTCCCGGTGGCTCCTTTCGGCCCGTACATTTCCGGAGCGTGGACAACGACGGTTTCACCAGCAGCCGGGATCTTGATCTTGGTTTTGCAGTTTGGACTGGGGCACGGCCCCTCTTGACCAGCAAACTTATCGCTGACTTCAAACCGCTTTTTGCATCCAGGGCAGGTAACTTGAATGGCCATAAGGGCAACTTCATCCCAGAACAGTGTCTGTGTGTCGGGTTGAACGCAAGCGATAGTGTGCCAAAATCGTCTACTGAATCAAGATAGCGCCTATGATACTCGCTGAGTGACGTTTGCTGGGGAATGCCTATCAATTGCTGGGCGTTTTTGCATGTATCTGTGTGCGGGCAGCTTTAGGGGAGAAGCGCTGATGTTTAATTGCCGGCGGAGTCGATTCGTGGTTGGTTTCGCGATTATCTCTTTTCTGGTGCCCCCATTTGCATTCGCAACCGATCCTGGTGCACCAATTCGTGTTGTTGTTTGGGATGAACAACAACCCCAGCAGAAACAGGCATACCCCCGATTTCTAGGGAACCAAATTGCCGCCTACCTGAGAAGCCGCTCTGATCTGAAGGTGCAATCGGTACGTCTCGATGACCCGAACCAGGGCTTGAGCGATGCGATTCTCGACCAGTCTGAAGTCTTGGTCTGGTGGGGACACGTCCGGCAGGATCGAATCTCAGAACGTAAAGCACAGCAGATTGTAGCTCGAGTCAAGACAGGCAAGTTGAGTTTGCTTCCCTTGCATTCGGCACACTGGTCGATGCCGTTTATGGTTGCCATGGAGGAACGCGCCAAAGAAGACGCACTAGGTGAACTTCCCGAAGATCAACGTAGTAAAACCCGTGTGGTATTTGTTGATTCCCGCATACGGCGCGCACCTAAGCGAGATACTCCGTTGACGCCGTCAAGTGAAATCCGCAAGCAGGATGATGGGACCTTTCTGTTACTCATGAAACGTCCCAATTGCTGTTTTCCGGCATACCGTCCGGATGGCAGGCCGAGCACTCTTCACACGTTAAAAGCGGATCATCCAATTGCTCGCGGGTTACCCGAGAGGTTCACTGTTCCGCATACCGAAATGTATGACGAACCTTTTCACGTCCCGCCACCTGATGAGGTTGTTTTTGAAGAACGTTGGGAGTTAGGTGAGCGGTTTCGTAGCGGGGCCGTCTGGCGAATCGGGAAAGGGAAACTGTTCTATTTTCGCCCGGGACATGAGACATTCAATGTGTATTTTCAGCCGGAAACATTACGGGTTGTCGAAAATGCCGTCCGTTGGATGGCAACCGAAAGCCGCGCCGCGCTAGAAAAGTAGCGTAACGTATCGGTCCGTGCGTTTTGGCCTCTGCTGCACAGTACGCTACACCGGACTGCCGCACCGATTTTGTTACCGTTGAATGGACACCAGCGAGTGTGATGCGGTAGCATGACCGACTTCAGATCCAGAGCCGGAGGGATAATGCGATGTTCAGTTTGCGACGCTTGATTTTGACGAGCCTCATGACGTTGGGGGGGGCGGCCGCTGTTTGGCCTGCGCCACCACAGGCGACGCCCGCCAAACAGGTTCGTTTATTACCTGGATTTCAGGTGGAGTTGTTGTATTCCGTTCCCCAGGCCAGCCAGGGGTCCTGGGTAAATATGACCATCGACCCGCGTGGACGATTATTGGTGTCGCACGAACGTTTTCAGGTGACCGACGACGGCGGCTCGTTGTATCGCATTACTCCGCCGGCTTTGGGGGGCGATCCCGCTGACACCAAGGTGCAGAAGTTGAAAGCACCGATCGGAGCGGCACACGGTTTGCTCTATGCTTTCGACAGCCTGTACGTCATGGTCAATGCAGGAAATAAATCGGGCTTGTATCGCTTGCGCGACACGAACGGTGACGATGAGTTCGATGAACTCAAGTTATTGCGTAAGCTCAGCGGCGGCGGCGAGCACGGCCCGCATGCTGTCCTATTAAGTCCCGATGGCAAATCGCTCACCGTGTGTGCGGGTAACCATACCGATCCCACGGAGTTTCAAACATCACGCGTTCCGCGTAACTGGCAAGAAGACCAGCTCTTGCCCCGGATGTGGGATGCCGGTGGCCACGCGGTGGGACGCATGGCACCTGGTGGCTGGATTGCACGGGTAGATCCTGAAGGCAAGAACTGGGAACTGTTGAGCAGTGGTTATCGCAACGAATTCGATATTGCTTTCAATTCGGATGGTGAATTATTTACATTTGACGCCGATATGGAATGGGACATCGGTTCGCCGTGGTACCGTCCAACAAGAGTGAATCATGTAGTCAGCGGCAGCGAGTTTGGGTGGCGGTCCGGTACTGGAAAATGGCCTGAGTATTATCCTGATAGCTTGAATGCAGTTGTCGATATTGGTCCAGGTTCGCCAACTGGAATTGTGTTTGGCACCGGCGCTAAATTCCCAGCCAAGTACCAGCGTGCGTTATTCTTGTGCGATTGGAGCTACGGGTTGATTTACGCAGTGCATATGATGCCTTCCGGCGCTTCGTACACGGCTACGGCAGAGCAGTTTGCCACGGCAGCTCCATTTGCTGTCACGGACATGGTCGTCAATCCTCACGATGGTGCCTTGTATGTCACGGTCGGTGGCCGAGGTACCCAGTCCGGCCTTTATCGCATTACCTACAAGGGTTCGGAATCAACTGAAATGGTGCCGTTTGAGGTGAACACGCAAGGTGCAGAAGCGAGAAACCTGCGACGAAAGTTGGAGAGCCACCACAAGCGTGGTGCTGGAATCACCGACCAAATCTGGGCGAATCTTGGAAACGCGGATCGTCATCTTCGCTATGCGGCGCGAGTCGCGATTGAGCACCAGCCGGTTGAGAGTTGGTGGCAACGTGCCTTAGCAGAAACCGATACGCGTGCCTTGATCAACGCGATGGTGGCACTCGCACGGCAGGGAGACAAGAGTTTACAGCCACAGATCATCCAGGCCCTTGGACGCCTTTCCTGGGACCAATTAGACGTCTCAGCCCAGCTTGAGTTGCTGCGTGCTTATGGATTGACACTCGCCAGGCACGGGGCACCTGCACCATCGCTACGCGCTCGTCTGCTGAACGCACTCAATGGCGCTTTTCCTGCAGAGGACGTGCGGATCAATCGTGAATTGTGCAGTTTGCTAGTGTATCTCGAGGCTCCCGAAGTCGCATCACGAACGCTTGCATTGCTCAAGCAAGCGCCGACTCAAGAGGAACAGATTCACTATTTGTTGTGTTTGCGCAGTCTCAAAGTGGGCTGGTCGGTGGAACAGCGTCGCGCTTATTTCGAGTCGTTCCGAACGGTTGCCAGTCACCGTGGTGGGCATTCGTTCACGGGCTTTCTCAAGAATATTCACAAAGAGGCCGCAGACGCGTTGGATGATGCTAGCGCGCAGGCGCTAGGTGATCTGGTTAAGGCGCCGCCGGCTCCCAGTCCTGTTGAAGGTCCCGCCCGCAAATTGGTCAAAAAGTGGCAAGTCGCGGAGTTGCTGCAACAAGTTGATAAAGCGAGTGCAAATGTGAATTTGAAGCGGGGTCGCGCCGTGTTTACCCAGGCGCTGTGCTATAAATGCCACCGCTTTCGGGGGCAGGGTGGTATCACTGGTCCGGATTTGACCGGAGTTGCCGGCCGATTTAACAACCGCAATTTGCTGGAGTCTTTGTTAGAGCCTAACAAAGTTGTTTCGGATCAATATGCAACGTCGACGTTCGTGTTGACCGATGGCCGGACAGTTTCCGGAAGAGTGGTGAATCTTTCCGGAAATCGGATCATGATAATGACCGATATGTTAAACCCGGGGCGGCCGGATTCCGTTAACCGAGAACAGGTGGACGAAGTTCTGCCTTCGACGACTTCATTGATGCCGACAGGATTGCTCGACACATTTACTGCTGCGGAAGTGATCGACCTGATTGCGTACCTTCGCAGTGGAGGGAAGCAGTCGGCTGCGACACTGAAAGCCGCCGCCCGTACGTCAACGCGAGTTTCTGGTGCTGATTAGCAGTGCCTTCACCGGTTGTTGGGTATTGTCAGTGTGAGATCTGACAATGAAAATCAGACTGGTCTGGTTCGTTCGCCAATACCGGAGACCTTTCGCGACCTGCTTTGCAAAGTGACTGAACGCTATGTTTGACGGTTGGGAACAGGAACAGCGATTTCGAGATGCCTGGGATGCTGTTGGCATCGTGCGACGCGTTTCTTATTCGTTGTTTACGTTTGGTGAATCGGACTTGGGTTATTACCTCGTGTGTGGCGACTCGGACACCAAACAACCGGTTTCTGTGACGTCGGGCGAGGTGCGGGTAAAGCGACCGACGATCATCACGCCGCAAAGCGCTAGGCCGGAGTTCGAAGGTTTCTTTGAGAATCCTGAAGAAGAGGAAGTGGCGGAGTTTTTGTTGGCACGCAGCGCGCATTTTTCTAGTCTCCAATTCGTCAATCAACAGGGCGAAAAGCAGATTGTTAGCGACAGTGTTGACGAAGCGGTCGACCGCCTGAATCGGAAATTGGACGACGAGGAAGAAGACCGGATTGCAATCCTGACAGCACCGGCGAATTTGGGCGGGGTGGCTGTGTTGAGATATACAGCTGAACGCATTTGGGAGAGTGCGCCGGACAATATTCAGGAGCTTCGTGAGAGAGGATTCTTGCCCTAGCTCCACTTGGCGTTGTCAGGTGCGGAGCCGGTTGTCCCTCTCGTTGCCGTGGAAACGCGGATGGTGAAGGCCCACAACCCACTTTGCCAGTTGAAAAGGAGCGTGTTCGCGTGACCTTCCCAGTCTCAGAGTCGCTCTTTGCGAAGTGCGAGACCTCGACGTTGCGTGTGATCGACGCGAACCGCAACCGGGCCGCAGAGGGTTTGCGAGTGGTGGAGGAGTATTTTCGATTCATTCTCGAGGACCCTCTCCTGACGCGACATTGCAAACAGCTGCGGCACGATCTGAGAGAACTTCTAGCGGGAATTCCCGAACATTGCCTGTCTGTTTCGCGAGACACCGATGCGGATGTTGGCACCGAGATAGGAGTCGATGACGAGTACGTTCGTGTTTCCGGGCAGCATGTGGCGTATTCAAGTTGGAAGCGGCTGCAGCAGGCACTGCGCGTATTGGAAGAGTACACGAAACTCCTAGCGCCTGAGATTGCGGTTCAGATTGAGACGTTGCGGTATTCCTCTTACACCCTGGAACGCTGCTTTCAGATTTCTGAGGATGCGCATAGGAAACTGACAGCGGCACGCCTTTATGTGTTGCTCGACGCACGCCGTGGCATTGATGCGATGATTGGCCTGGCGCAATGTTTGGTGGAAGCAGGTGTGCACGTCCTGCAATTGAGGGATAAAAGTTTGTCTGACGAGAAGTTGGTCCTAGCGGCTCGTGAATTACGGCGTGTCACGGCGAATCAGCAGGCCCTGTTCATCGTCAATGATCGCCCGGACATCGCTTTGCTGTCGCGCGCAGACGGTGTGCACGTTGGCCAAGAGGAACTGCGAGTAAAAGATGTGCGCGCGGTCGTGGGACCAGAAATGCTGATTGGTGTTTCGACCCACACCATTGAGCAAGCTCGGGCGGCGGTTCTTACTGGCGCCAGTTACCTAGGCTGTGGGCCGACGTTTCCTTCCCAGACCAAACAATTCAGCACATTCGCTGGCCTGGAGTTTCTCCAGGAGGTGGGTGCGGAAATCGGTTTGCCCGCGTTCGCAATCGGTGGAATTGATGCAACAAATGTCGGGCGCGTACTCGCTACGGGGGTCAAGCGGATCGCCATTTCGGGTGCCATTTCCAGTGCGTCTGACCCGCCGAGGGTCACGAGGGAATTCCTCGAACAACTCAAGAAGTTCCCGCTTCTATAGCGGCAGTGGCGAAATCTCCCCGGATTCCCGCAGCTAAATACGCTGTTGAAACGTTGTCGCCCTGTGCTGTGAAGCGATGGGCGCTAGTACTGATCCTGTCCGAGAAGTTTTTCTTCAACCCGATCAGCTTGCCAGGCGACAGCAGAGATCAGCTTCGTCGCTTCCAACGCATCAATGGATTGTGCCAATTGATTTGCTTGAATGACGACCTGGTCTCCTGTGGGAGTTCCCTGGATTGCAAAAGCACCATGTGCCATCCTGGAGTTGTGCTTGAGTAGCTTCATGGCATTCGAAGCGGTTGCTGGCCCACAAATGGAACTGTAGGCGATGAGGGCGTTTCCATCATCATCCTGTTCATCAAATTGGACCGAAACCGTTTGTTTTCGAAGCGCACCGATGTTGACGACAATTTGCCACAGATTCGCGGACGTTTCTGTAAGCTTCCAATCGTTCGATTGAACGACCACACGTATCAACGCTTGGGGGTCTACAGTCCCAGCTGCCGGCTCATCAAGAGTAGCTCCCAATTCATCGTGACTGTTGCCGTCTGAGGTGAGTGCGGCGGCGGCGGCGGCTCCTGCGGCGGCGGCTGGTGTTTCACCTGTCGCGGGCGGCGAACTGGGGACTGCCTGATTTGCTGGTGGAGCTGTCGGCTGTGGCGTTTGCGGCGGCGCTGCTGGTTGCTGCATTCCGGGTTGCATCGGTTGCTGCATTCCGGGTTGCATCGGTTGCTGCATTCCGGGTTGCATCGGTGGATACATGCCAGGTTGCATACCGGGTTGCATACCGGGTTGCATACCGGGTTGCATACCGCCATACATGGATTGTTGGATCATTCCGGGCATCATCATTCCG
>PAQH01000139.1 GCA_002709225.1 Planctomycetaceae bacterium | reverse complement strand
TTGGGAAAGAAAACATAAAAAAAATCGCATAGTGATGGTGCAGATGGAAAATGAGTACGGGAGCTATGGAGACGTGAGTAAAAACCCGGCGGACATGGCTTATTTGCAGTGGTCGAGAAAATTTCGAGATTCTATCGTGGATTTGGAGCGTTTTCTGTCGATTTGAGTCTATTTTCGACCTTTTGAGCAAAGCCATTGTGAATCCAGCACCTTTTATTTGCGCGTCCACCTCAATTTGAGCTGGAACAAGTCTGAGTCAGGGAACCAAACTGTTGTAGCCAACTCATTACCGTCAAACAGTGGTCGAGACCATTTCGACCCGGATGCATAGCCCGCCAGAATCACTCCGAACACTTCCAGGCCGAGCACCGCCAGGACAAAAAAGACGGCGACATTCATGTCCAGGCCGGACCACCCGACGGCGAAGGGCATCGCCAGCCAGGCGGCAAAGCTGGCGGCAAAACTTACATACGGCGCAATGCGGAACAGCATTGCGTCTGCCTCGCCTGGAGTAATGTCTTCTTTGGCGATTAGCTTGATGCCGTCAGCCAGTGTTTGCAGCCAGCCAAAACGACCACCGACCCGGGTAGGGCCGAGTCGATCCTGGATTCGTCCGGAGACCTTGCGTTCCAGCCAAATGAAGACCAGTGCGCCGACTGCCACCAGATGGATAATGAGCACACAGGGCACCAGGGCGCGAATGACGTGCGCCAAGGGATCTGGGAGCCCTGCACTTGTCAGCAAGTCAACTAGCGTCGTCTGCACAACTTACGTTTCCTGGGCTGTCCCTGGGTGATTGCACCAGAGATGGCCATCAAAGTGCCCCTTGGCTCCCACGGTCGGTTTGACACGAGGGAATTGGCAGGGCGAGCCTACAAAGAGGGTGGAATATGGCACAAAGTAGTTAGGTTCGGCAAGTACCCCGGGGGAAAACGAAGTGGTCTCACTGGCGGCCTCGGGAGTGGAAAACGGCTGGTCATTCCCACCGTCTGGTAGCCGCAACCGCTCGACACACAGTGAGCAGTTGGAGCCCCGCCAGGTGGGGGGGGTTAACGGTCAATTTCGCCCATCACGACATCGAGCGAGCCGACGATGGCCGGTACATCGGCCAGCACGGCCCCACGACAGACTTCGGAGGTGACGGAGAGGTTACAAAAACAGCTGCTGCGTGCGCGTACCCGGCGGGGAATCGAATTCCCATCACTGACCAGATAAAAGCCCATCTGGCCGCGTGGGGCCTCGGTTTCCAGGTAGACTTCGCCTTTCGGTAGCTTTTGGGTCAGTTTGATGGGGATGCCCCAGTCGCCGTCGGCGCCTTGGTAGCGTTCAATCGCCTGTCGCACGAGGTCGATCGCTTGCACGACTTCCAGCATGCGAACATAGAAGCGATGCCAACAGTCCCCCAGTACGGCTTCCTTGGGAACCGGGGGGTAGTTGTGATCCGGATCCCGCGGGTAGTGGCCATCTTTTTGGGCCACGACGTCGAAGGCGTAATTGTCATACATCTCGGTATAAATCGGTTCTCCGTCACGGCGCAGATCGTGGTCGACACCACTACCGCGCAGCACCGGACCCGTGCAACCGTAGTCGGTGACCATTTCGGCGTTCATGATGCCGATGTTAGCGGTCCGTTTGATGAAGATCGAGTTGGTGGTCAACAGGGCGTGGTACTCCTGGATGACTGGTTCAAACTGATCCAGGAACGCGGAGCATTTAGCCAGCCAGCCTTCCGGTAGGTCCGCCGTTGCACCGCCCGGCGTTAAGTAGCTGTAAGTCAACCGCGCGCCGCAGGCCTCTTCGAATAAGTCCAGAATTTTTTCGCGCTCACGGAAGGCGTACAGGAAGGGGCTGAAAGTACCCAGGTCAAGCCCGTACGCACCCATGCCGACCAGATGGCTGGCGATCCGCCCCATCTCCGCGATAATCACGCGCAAATGTTTGGCTTTGTCTGAAAGCTTATGGTTGAGAAGTTTCTCGACACACAGGGCCCAGCCGAGGTTCATATTCATCCCCGCTAGGTAGTCCATGCGATCGGTGTAGGGCACCCACTGCCGAGGCGTCAGGTTTTCACCGATTTTCTCCGCGCAGCGATGCAGGTATCCAAGGTGCGGCTCAACTTCGGAAACAACCTCCCCATCGGTCCGCAGGACCAGCCGCAGCACGCCGTGCGTACTGGGATGCTGGGGTCCCATGTTGACGAGCATTTCATCGGTCCGCACATCGAATTCGATGACACGTTGATCTGCAACTGACGCGGCCATAGTGATGAAGCCAAAAAAAGTGTTGGGAAATCAGGTGAATCTAGTTCCGGGATACTAGCGGCCTCGAATACCGTGGTACTCCAGTGGCATTTCATAGTCTTTACGCAATGGATGTCCCTCCCAGTCCTCCGGACAGAGAATCCGTCGTAAGTCTGGGTGTCCAGTGAACACAACACCGGAGAGATCAAAGGTCTCCCGCTCGTGCCAGTCGGCCGTCCGCCAGATACTGGCGACGCTCGGGACCTCAGGCAGTTGACCTTCCTGATCGTCTTGCCAGCGTGGGAGCATCACTTTCAGCACGATCATAGAATAGGTGCCATTGACTTTTTTCTGCTCGGTGCTGGACAAGTGGTAGACAACTTCCAGATGGGGGTCCCAGCCGGCCTTGGCCGCTTTCTTGGGATCCGGTTCGAAATAGTCAACGACAGTGATGCAGTTCAGCATATTGAACTGCCAGTTGGGATCGTGCTTGAGGAAGTGGCAGACTTCGACCAGTCCTGCCGAGGTGACTTCAATCCAGGGGTCGATCGCCTCCAGGTTCGCGCCGGCGATCTGGTCACCAAACTTCGCTTGCAGTGTTTCGTAGAGGTTGGGTTCGCTCATTAGTCTTGATCAAACAGGAAGGGATTCCGGATGCGCTTCGCGGGGGACGTAGTCAACGGGGTTGGCGCGCAGGGCGCATCGACGGCTAAGACGAGAGCACTGGTTCTTGGGTAGCGGATGTGGCAGCGGCAGTGGTTGCATCTGGCAAAGCACGTTCTTCGCTGACTGCCCTGACCCAATCCAGGTCGCCCCGTTTCCAGACGTAAAAGAAACCGACAATCAGCACCGCAAAAAAAATACCGATGTCAATCAGTGTGAACTTGGCCAGGTCGCTGAAGGACTCTTTTACGGCCTTACTCGCGTTGTCTTTGGAGGCTGTCACGGCGGTGGGCAACGCAGGGTTGCGAATCCCCAATTCTCGATACAAATGCTTCGTATTGTCCGACAGCCGCGCGGGTGTCACACCACCTGTAAGTTTCGGGGCGGGGGTGCCATTTGCCGGGGAATCCTGAGCCACTACCGCCGCAGGCTCGGTTTGATTGGCCAGGTTGGTGGCTTTGCCAAAGACCGTTGCCCATGGAAAAAAGAAAGCAACTTCCACATCAAAGATGATAAAGAGCAAGGCGACGACGTAGAAACGCAGGTCGAATTGGACAAAGCTGGATCCGATAGACGGTTCACCGCACTCATAGACTTCGAGCTTTTCCTGATGGGGATTGGCTGGACGGACAAAACGGCCGACCAGCAAATTGGCGAAGAGGAAGATCAGGCCGACGCCGGCAAACAGGGACAAGTAGGCAGCAATGGCCAAGGGATTCGAAGGCATACGGTTTCTCGTACCGGTCAGGTTGCGACCTGCCAGGGAAGCGGCCGCGCGCGACCAGCGGAATCGGAAAAGCACGTAAGACACTACGCAGTACCGAATTGTAAACAGCCGCGGGGACTTTGCAAGAACCCCATGGTGGGCCTGCGCGGTGTAAATTGACCTACGTGGCGGGCGTGATCCGAGCTTCTGCCGCGCGTTGTCCGCCTCATGTCGGAGCTGGCCAGGCGGAACTCGGTACGGCCGGCAGAAACGCAATATGGCCGGGCTGCCCGGCTCCCATGCCGTTTTGGACGCCGAGATAACTGCGAACTGGAAGACCGCAGCGTACTTGAGGACCGCGGGGCATTGCGCCGCTCAAGCGTTAGGCTTCGTCGTGGAATTCCGGGCCGTGAGCGTCAGATGGGCCAGCAGCAATCTCCTCCACCAGCGGTTGCCGACTGGAAAAACCTGCGTCGATCTCGTGCCAGTGACGGATTTCACTTTCACCCAGCTTCCAGCACAAATACACGATGCGACCATCAATCATGGCGGGGAAATCGACTAGGCCTTCCGCCAGGCCCTTGGGTTCGGCTCCCAGTTCGCGCAACTCTTCAACATACATTTCCAGCTGTTTGGAATCCGTCTCCAGGTCTGCTTGGATCTGTTCGACCTCGTCCTGGTAGGGGTCACTCTGATCGGCCTTTCGCCCTTTACCGAGGGCGTCGAGCCGTTGCTGACGCTCAAGCAAGTCTTGCGCGAGCCGCTGCAGATCCAGGGTGATTGCTTTCACCAATGGTAGCGTCGCATTGGCCTCTTCGACCGTAAACAACCGGGCTGGCCTGATCGTGGCAGTTTGCATGGCAGACTCTCCCTCCACATCGCCATTCACCCTGGCGGGCAAGATCGGTGTTACTGGTTCGGTCCACCATGAACCGGGTCAATCAGCACTTTGGACGCTGCGACTGCGGTCGGGTTCAAAGTGCTACGGCCCCAGGAGACATTTAGCGGAAGTCGCGAAAAGTCAACCAAGCACCCGTCGCGACTGTAGCAACTCAGGTCGTGTGTGGCTCCCATAAAGATGCAATCCACCGGGCAGGGTTCCACACAGAGCGCGCAGAACATGCACTTCGAGTAGTCGATCGTGAAGCCAGTTACCTTGAAGCCTTTGCCATTTTCAACCCGTTCTTTGCCGATATAAATGCAGTCGACAGGACAAGCTTTGGAGCATTGATCGCAGGCAATACAGGTAGTGAGGTCGAAGCGATGGAAGCCGCGGTAACGGGCCATTACCGGGACAGGCTTTTCCGGGTATTCGAATTGTTCGGTAAACGTCCCGCGACCATCCTGATAGGTCTTCAGCCAGTACCTGAGCGTGATCCACATACCGTGGGCGATGGTCATCACGGCGTTGCGAATGTTAGCGAGCCAATCAAGCATGCGATTTTACTGCCGATCTGGGGCGCGTACCGCCAGGGCCAAGCCGTAGAAGCACGGTTTCTTATGTTCCCGCCTATTATATGCTCGTACCAAACCTTCGCAAGGAAGGGGGACGCGTCGCGCGGCATAACGGTGGGTCTGCCGCCGGCACTGGGCGGCGCTTGCCGGTGATGAGGCGGTCGACACACAGCCTCCCTCGGGGGCGGGAACGCTGTTGGAATCGCTCCGATCGGCACATCTGGTCGTCGCCTCAGCCGAGGGAGTCATGATCTCTCTCGATGTACGCGGAGATGGCCGGAAAAACGTTTGAGCGCGCGGGGTATTTTGGCAGTTCGCACCACCGCAAGAATTGTCGGAATATCGCGCAAGTTGCTTACAGTTAAAGACTTACTGGACTGCATGGGCCGATCGCCAAGAAGTCCTATCCGGTGTAACTGGAGGAACTGTCTTCGTCGGGTGCTGGATTTGCCCGAAATCGTCCGTGAATTGCCATGATTTCTTGACTCCGCTTAGGGGCCACGTAGAGTAGATGAGAACCGCCCAAACGCACAGCCTACGAAGGCTTGGCCCCCAGGTTCCCGTTGGCCACAGGTGGTGGCCAGACGATGGAAAATATGTTCTGGGGAGAAGGAACCGATCAATGTTGGTACTATCACGGAAAAAGAACGAGAGTATTGTCATCGACAATGACATTACGATCGTGGTGGTTGAAATTCGCGGTGACAAAGTTCGGCTGGGTGTGGACGCACCGAAGGAGATTCCAGTTCACCGTCAGGAAGTGTTTGAGGCCATCAAGCGGAATCAACAGAATGGCCACGAGGATGCCGCGAACGAGGCGGCCGCCGGCGAGAGTTGACCTGCTGATCGCGGCTGGATTACGGTGGCTGAGCTTGACAGGTTGTCGCCCAGCCCGGCAAGGTGTCGGTTGACTCTTTTGTGGTGGCCGTCCGGAACCCCACTTGACCTGTTCCTACGGGCGGGACTACAAAACCCCAGAGATTAGAGGCCCCGTCGTCTAGCGGTCTAGGACTCCGGCCTTTCACGCCGGCAACACGGGTTCGAGTCCCGTCGGGGTCATTTTTATCTTTGCTGTTTATCTTTGCTGCTCTGTCTTACCTGGTAGTTGGAGTGGAGGGTGCGGATTGCCGTTGTCGCATCCGGAACTAGGCTACCGCCATTCGTAGCCCGGTGGCCAGGAATACAGCAGCGCATGTCGGTTGTCGGGGTACTTGTTGTGGGCCCGGTGATGCGGCCTGCAGCACGACCGGATCTGAAGAGGCTGAGACCGCCGGTTGGCGGCTTCCTGACGCGGTGCCAGTGCTCATCGGCAACGCATGCCAGCGGTGGACAGTTGACAGTGGCGTGCTTCTGCCAAAAAATGCCAGCGTTTGACGTGGTTTGGTCAGTCCGCGGGCGGGCTGATTTACGGCCTCTCTATTTTTTCAAGGCGCGGTGTGTCTCCACAGAAGATTTACATCATCGGAATCGGCGATGACGGGGTCGCGGGTTTGACGGTTCTCGCGCAGCAGGTGATTGACGATGCCGAGATCATCGTGGGCCCTGCCGCCACGCTGGAGATGGTTACCAATCACCAAGCAGAGCACGTAGAAATCGGTGCCAGCTTTGATGACGCGGTGAAATTGATTGGAGAGCATCCTGAACGCCGGATTGTGGTCCTCGCCACCGGGGATCCGTTGTTTTACGGGATCGCTCGGTATCTGTGCGGACAATTGGGGAAGGAACGTTTCGAGGTTGTTCCTCATGTCAGCACGATGCAACTAGCATTTGCCCGAGTCAAAGAAAGTTGGGATGAAGCTTACTTGACGAATTTGGCGAGCCAGCAGCTTGAGCGTGTCGTGGAACGAGTGCGCACCGCTGAAAAGATCGGTCTGTTTACGACCGAGGAGATTCCGCCCAATCAGGTCGCACAGGCCTTGCTGGAATCTCGGATCGATTACTTCCTGGTTTACGTGTGCGAGAACCTCGGTGCGCCGGATGAGAGAGTGACGCAGGGGTCGGTGGCGGATGTCGCACAGCGAAAGTTCTCGCCTTTGAACGTGATGATTTTAGTGCGGCAGCCTGATGTCCCGGACCATCCGTCGGAGGGAACCGGGCGACGCATTTTCGGGAACCCTGACGAAGCTTTTCTGCAATCGCGCCCGAAACGCGGCTTACTGACGCCTGCGGAAGTGCGTTCGATGGCGCTGGCGGAACTGGAATTGAAGCCCAGCAGTATTGTCTGGGATGTGGGGGCGGGGAGCGGTTCGGTTGCCATCGAGGCTGCGCAGATCGCGAGCCAAGGGCACGTTTACGCGATTGAAATGGACCCGGACGATCACCAGTTAATCGCCGCCAACGCCGAGCGTTTTGGGATCGGTAACCTCACAGCGGTGCTTGGTGAAGCCCCCGCAGCATGGGATGACTTGCCAGGCGCCGACGCAGTGTTCGTGGGTGGGACGGGTCGCCAGGTACAACGCCTGGTCGAACTTGCCTGGGATCGACTTTGCCCGGGAGGGCGGCTTGTCGTAAACGTGGCTGCCGTCGAAGATTTGGCCTCGCTGCGCGCTTTGCTCGGTGCGCGAACGGATCAAGTGAATGTCTGGATGGTCAATGTCGCGCGGGGTGTGTTTCAGTTTGAGCGTATGCGTTTCGAATCTCTCAATCCGACTTATGTGATCGCAGCCATAAAAGAGTCAAAACCAAAAGAGTCAAAACGTGGCATCACTGAATGATGATGAGCGGCTCGACGTAATGGCTGTGGGGGCACACCCCGACGACGTCGAGATCGCCTGTGGAGGCACCCTTGCACGACTGGTGCAGCAGGGCTATCGGGTTGGCGTTGTCGATTTGACGGATGGCGAGCCGACGCCGCTGTCGCCGGGTCCAGAAGTACGGCTCGCTGAAGCCCAGCAGGCGGCAACCGTACTGGGGGTTCACCGTCGGATCACACTTGATTTGCCAAACCGCAAGTTGTTTGACAACTTCGAGGCCCGTGTGGCGCTTGCCAAAGAGTTTCGGCGCTATCGGCCGCGGGTAGTGATCGGGTTTGGCGACAAGACCCCTTTGGCGTCTCCCGACCATTGGCAGGCAATGTTGATTACGGATGCCGCCGTGTTCTACTCGCGCTTGACCAAGTGGGATGAGGTTTTTGACGGGTTGCCAGTGCATACCGTGTCAGCGCAGCTCTACTTCCGACTGGCGTTTGAACCGGCCACTCTGGATGGCTTTCCTAGCCATTTTGTTTGTGACATCAGCGAGACGTTGGAGACCAAGTTGGCTTCGGTACGCTGCTATCAAACCCAATTTCCCCCGGCCAAGGAACACGTCTTCGAGCGGATTCGTGGAGCGGCCCTGGCCGCCGGGTCGAGTGCCGGGTTTGCGGCTGGCGAAGTGTTCGTCCATCCGCGGGTCATTGGGGCGACAAATTTGATGGATTTAGTGTTTCCCGCGTCGGCCAGGTGATTTCAGTTTCGCTTTTCTCCCAGTTTAGGAGCAACTGTGACCTAAACTGTGGTGTGGTGACAGTCGGTTTACCGCGTTTCGCCTTGCCGCGAGTCACGCTGGAGCCCTGCCGAACGCCGCTGGACCGTGTTTGAGCATTTTGTTTGACCCGAAGCGGGGAAAACGTTTACGTTCAAGAGAGGTGTTCCGGTGTGATGGGCGACTGGTCGGGGCCGTATTAATTTGCGTTTTGTGCCGTTTGGGCGGCATTCGCGGAAAATGCGTGGTTTGCGCAGAAGGGGCCGATTTCTGGCGGTGCGGGAGCCTGACGCCAGCGGGCGATCGTCGTCGCTATCTCGACCGGCTGTTGGTTTTCTGGCTGGCGGAATTTGGACGATCGTGCTACGAGTGACAAAACCGGAAGCTCTGTTTGGCTTTCCGGCCGATTTCTCACGCCCCTTGTTACCGGCTGCGGTGAACTCTGCCGAGACGGTAATGAGGGTCGATGTTTGTTTTTTTGCCTGCGCACGTGTCAGGACGTCGCGGTGGTGATCCTTCGTGGTGGTGACGGATATGTCGTCGGAACCTTCCTCGGTGCCTACCGAGACAATTGAGCAGACGAAACAGCAGATCCGCGCGCTGGTCGGTGAAATTGCCCAGCTGTCCAAGAGTGAACTCTCCGACAGCGATTACTATGCGGCGTTTCTACAGCGCGTGGTGGCGGCACTGGCCGCGGTGGGGGGGGCGGTCTGGCTGGTCGAGGCTGGTAAACGTCCCAGGCTGGCGTACCAGATCAATCTCAGCGATCCGTTGTTGGAGGCGGATTCGGAAGATGCAGCCCAGCACATGCGGGTCCTGGGGAATGTAGTCCAGCGAAATGAAGCGCAGCTGGTACCGCCCATGTCCGGGCTTGCTGAAAACCAGTTGGGTCGCAATCCCACGGACTACTTGCTGGTTTTGGCCCCGCTGCAGGGCCATGAAGGTGTGGTTGGAGTCGTCGAAATTTTTCAGCGAGCCAATGCCCAGCCGGCGACCCAGCGTGGCTATCTGCGATTTCTTGTTCAGATGTGCGAGTTGGCGGCAGAGTGGGTTAAGGCGCAAAAGATCCGCCAGTTCAGCGATCGCCACTCCTTGTGGGCGCAAGCCGACCATTTTTCCAGACTTGTGCACAATCAACTGGATCTCGGGGAAACCTGTTTTACCGCGGTCAACGAAGGGCGACGGTTGATCGGCTGTGACCGGGTTTGCGTTTGTATCAAGCGCGGCCGTAAATGTAACGTGATGGCGATTAGCGGTCAGGATACGATCGAGTCACGCTCGAACATCGTACAAGCTTTGAATCAGCTGGCAACGAAAGTGGCCGCGACGGGAGAGCCGCTGTGGTACGAGGGAGAGAAAGAAGACCTGCCACCGCAAATCGAGGACGCCCTCGATGAATATGTCGAAGAGTCCTATGCCAAGGCGGTCGCGGTGCTCCCTTTGCGTCGCCCAGATCCCGACCAGCAGTTAACTCGAAATCAGGCCGCCGGAAAGCCAGCGGAGAACCCGGAAGATCGAGAGATCATCGGGGCGCTGATTATTGAACAAATTGAAATCGACTTGCCGCCCGAGGTTGTTACCCCCCGCGTTGACCTGGTCTACGAGCACACGGCACGGGCGGTTTCCAATGCGCTGACACATGACGGAATTCTGTTGATGCCTTTGTGGCGGATGCTGGGACGTTCACGCGTCATCACGCAGGCGCGTAACTTGCCCAAGACACTCTCGGCAGCCGTCCTGGTGATCGTGCTGGCGTTGGTTTTATGTCTCGTGCAGGCGGACTTCAATATGAAATGCGAAGGCACGCTGCAGCCCACCGCAAAACGCGATGTGTTTGCCAATGAAACGGGTGAAATCAAGGTCGTTTACAAAAAGCACGGTGATCCAGTCCAGGCCGCACCGGCCACAGAGTTGGCGCCGGAACAAATCGAAACCTACGCATTGCTGGAGATTGAGAACCCGGACCTGCAGGTGCAGTTTGAGGACGTTGTCGGCGAATTGAATCAGGCCCGATCGCAACTGCTTGCGGTGGAATCTTCCCTGCTGGGCAACCGCCGCGGTATGACGCGGGAAGAAAGAAGTCGTCTGGCCGCGCAGATGGAGCAATTGAAGGGCCAGGTTCGCAGCTTGGAGGAGCAACGCGAGCTGCTGAAACAAAAAATGG
Organism: Planctomycetaceae bacterium; assembly: GCA_002709225.1. Lineage (GTDB taxonomy): Bacteria > Planctomycetota > Planctomycetia > Pirellulales > Pirellulaceae > UBA9264. The sequence continues at coordinate 30,463 of PAQH01000139.1, read as the reverse complement.
ACCGGCTGGTCGTGTACAGTCCGATTGCGGGCCAAGTCATTACCTGGGATGTCGAAGGCTTGCTCTTGGGGAGACCCGTACAAGCGGGGCAGGTCTTGCTGACGGTGGCCAAGACCGGGGTAGGTGAAGCCGGTTATGTTCCCGAGGCTGCCGATTGGGAGCTGGAAATTGAAATGCCTGAACGTCGGATCGGCCATGTCTTGGCAGCGCAAGCACGCGACGAGGCGCTGCCCGTCAGGTACATCTTGGCCAGTGCGCCGGACCGTGAGCACCTCGGTAAGGTCGCTGCGAAGAATGATATTCAGAGCCGCGCTGATGTCGTCGACCGTGAAGCGGGGCCGAGTGTGCGAATTCGCGTCAGCATCACCAAGGAAGATCTGGCGCAAATGGATCTGCGCCCGGGGATGTCGGTGACCGCCAAAGTCTATTGCGGTCAAAGGGCAGTTGGTTACGTCTGGTTGCATGAGGTTTGGGAATGGATTGAGCGGAAGGTATTGTTCTAGTGGAGCGGCGGGCCGAATGGGACGGGCTACCCGTGGGAGCTCGTGGTGCTAACGGCTTTCTGCGAACACGTAGACCTGCGAACACTGTTCTGGAAATAATTCGCATCGTTTTGTGCCTGTAATCTGGAGTGTTGGAATGCACGCTTCTGTGTTGATTGCCGCGCTGGTTTTGTCGGGCCCACTTGCTCCGCAACAGGCGGCCGACGATGCCGACGCGGTGTCCGAGGAACCCAGGTCCGAGGAACTCCGGAATTGTATTGTTACCGCCATGGATGACGTCATGGTTTCGGCGACCGAACTGGGGCTGCTGCGCTTACTCGACGTCCGCGAAGGGACAATGATCGAGAAAGACCAGCTGCTGGGTCAGATGGACCAGAGTGATGCCCTGTTGCGCAAAGAGGCTGCCGCAGCGCAATTGGCAGCGGCGCAAGAGGATGCGGAACTCAATGGCATCGATGATGACAAAGATGGGGAAGTCGACAACGCTTCGGAATCGGTCAACGTGCGGGCGGCTGAAGCATCCCGCCTGGTGGCGGAAGCGGAAGTGACGTCATCGTATGCGATTAACAAGCGTTCCCAGGGCGCCGTGCCGGACAACGAAATTCGCCGTCAGGAATTGAATGCGGAGCGAGCCGCATTGCAGTCCGAAGTTGCGGTGCACAATCATGCCGTTTCCGGACAGACGGTGAACGTTCGGCAAGCCGAACTGAACGCGGTGCTGAATGAGTTGGAGCGGCGGCAAATCAAATCTCCCCTGGCTGGCGTGGTCGCCGAACGCTTCAAAGACCAGGGTGAGTGGATTGGCCAGGGGGAGCCGATCTTGCGGATTATTCGTATGGACCGACTCTATGTGGAAGGCTTTCTCTCTGCCACCGAGTTCTTGCCACAGCAGGTCTTCAACCAACCCGTGCGCGTGAGGTTGGATGTCTCAGAGATAGAGGATTCGGAGGACGAACCAAACGCGGTCAAACGCGTGTTTGGCAATCGCCTGTTTCTGGGGAAGATTGTCTACGTGAGTCCGGAAGTGGATGAGAAGGGAGACTACCAGGTCCGTGCCGAAGTCGAGAACCAGCAGTACGCGGGGCATTGGCTGTTGCGGCCTGGAATGTCCACCCAGATGAACATTGAACTGCTCCCGCTGTCGTTTCCTGAATGAAGCCCGTAGCGCCCCGCGGACCGTACCGGGCAGGCTTGCGTGCGGTCGCAGACTCACCGTTGAAGCTTTCCGATGGCCACCTTAGCTGACAGCATGGTGAGCAGTGTCTCACGCCCCGTTGCGCTCCGTATGCGGGCCGACTTGTCGGCCCGCCGGCAGCGTTATCACGGCCGCGCCTACTGGGTTGTCAAAGAGCCCGTGGGCCTCAACTATTTTCGGTTTCATGAAGAGGAGTATGAAATACTCTGCATGCTGGATGGCAGCACCAGCATGAACGATATCAAGGAGCGGTTTGAGGACTTGTTTCCGCCCCAGAAAGTGACCTTTCAGGATCTGCAGCAATTTGTAGGCACCTTGCACCGTAGCGGCCTAGTCACCTCCAGCGCCTCAGGGCAGGGCGTGCAATTGAAGTCACGCGGTGATCAGAAGAAACGGCGTGAACTCTTAGGGAAATTGTCGAATGTGTTTGCCGTTCGTTGGCGAGGGATCGATCCGGAGAAGATCCTCAACACCATCTACCCCTGGACGGGGTGGTTTTTTTCGCCGTTGATGATCGTGGTGTTGCTGCTGTTTGGTCTCAGTGCGTTGACGCTGGTGGCGGTGCAATTTGGGGAGTTCCAATCTCGCTTGCCTACTTTTCATCAATTCTTTGGGCCCAGTAACTGGATCTACCTGGGAATCACGATGGCGGGGGTCAAGGTCTGTCATGAATTCGGGCACGGTCTGACCTGCAAGCGGTTTGGTGGCGAGTGCCACGAAATGGGTTTCATGTTGCTGGTTTTTACTCCCGCGCTCTACTGCAACGTTTCGGATTCATGGATGTTGCCGAACAAGTGGCACCGGGTCTTTATTGGCGCCTCAGGCATGTATGTCGAGATGTTCTTTGCCTCGGTCGCGACGTTTATCTGGTGGTTCAGTACGCCAGGTGTGCTGATCAATCAATTGTCTTTGAGTGTGATGTTCGTCTGCTCCGTCAGTACGCTGCTGTTTAACGGCAATCCGTTGCTGCGATTTGATGGTTACTACATCCTCATGGATCTCATTGAAATTCCCAACTTGCGGCAAAAGTCGACCGAGATCACGCGCCGTTTTCTGACCGCGCTCTGTCTGGGTATCGAACAGCCGGAAAGCCCTTTTTTGCCACAGCAGAAGCGTTTCTTTTTCGGACTGTATACCGCCGCTTCGGTGGTTTATCGGTGGGTGATCGTGTTTTCGATTGTCATGTTCTTGAACAAGGCGCTGGAGCCATATGGCTTGAAGGTGTTGGGACAGATTGTCGCGTTCGCAGGTTTTTTTGGCTTGATCGTGCAGCCGTTCTACAAATTGGCAAAGTTTTTTTACGTCCCAGGGAGGATGCACAAAGTGAAGAAACATCGCCTGGCCTTGACGTTCTTGGCCGCAGCCGCCGTGGTGACGTTTGTTGTTACGGTGCCTTTGCCTTATCACATTGATTGCACATTAACTCTGGTGCCCGTGGACGCGAAACGGGTCTTTGTGAAGGTCCCGGGCCGCCTGAAAAAAATGAAGGTCACGAGTGGAGCCCGTGTCGAGAAAGGTGCTCCGATCGCGGACTTTGAAAACCTTGATTTGAAGCTCGCGGTGAGACAATTGGACGGTCAGCTTGAGCAGGCTAAGATACAGCTGCGTTCACTGAGGCGTCAGCGTGCGAACGACCGGGCAGTGGGATCACAGATCGCGCCGTTGGAGGAGCTGAAAGCGACGCTTGAGAATCAGTTGGCAGAGAAGAAAGGGCAGCTAGAGGATCTGGAGGTAAGATCTCCGGGGTCCGGGATGGTGATACCCGCTGAGTCACGTCAAGCGTCCAATGCCCAGGATGGTCGTCTGTCCAACTGGACTGGGACACTCCTGGAAGCACGCAACCAGGGCGCGCATGTGACACCGTCCGAGGTGATTTGCCAGATTGGGGATCCGGATCGCTTGCAGGCGGAGTTGGTGATTGACCAGAACGATATCGAGTTGATCAAGAAAAGCGATCGCGTGCAGCTCATGCTGGATGCCCTACCAGGGTTGGATATTGAGACGACCATTGATGAGATTGCCAGTTCGGATCTCAAAGTGAGTCCCGCCAATCTGGCAAGCCAGCTGGGTGGCGATCTCAACACGGCGCAGGATTCTTCTGGAGTGCTGCGGCCCATCAGTACTTCCTACCAGGCGAAGACCGAGCAACTGGTGATGCCCTCTCGCACGGACGCTAGTACCCGCTTGCAAATCGGCTGGAGGGGGAATGCAAAGATCCACGTGCAGGACACGACCTTGGGAAGTCGCTTAAAACGCTTTCTGGTTCGTACCTTCCATTTCGAGCTGTGACCATTGTGAGCGGTGAGATGTTTTCTTCCAGTTTGGCGCAAACTTTTGCCGAATCGACGCTGCACATTTTTGCAGAATAGGCTATGGTCCGGGGAGGAGTCTGCTTGATCGTTGTCTGACGGTCGTTGTCCGACAACCCGCGCAGGTCAGATGCCCGGGCTTGCCGAACACGGATGCGGCGACCCAATTGCGAGTTCAAGCAGGGTATACGCGACTCATTGGGTTTAGATGTTGAGACTCAGCGAAGGGAGAAAGTAGGATGGCGAAAGCAGCTGACACCGCGAAGACCGATGCACCGGTTGAGGCCCCCGTGCCGACCCCCGATTCCGGCCAACAGGCACCCGCCCAGCCGCAAGCGCAGCCGCAGCAGGTGCAGGTTGATGACGCAGATGCGATTAGTCTGTATGCGAATTTCTGCCGGGTGACTGGCACGCCTGAAGAGCTGTTGATTGACTTTGGTCTCAATCAACAGCCCATGGGAGTTCCGAAAGATCCCATTAAGGTTAAGCAGAGAATTATCGTTAACTTCTATACTGCCAAGAGGTTATTGGCCGCACTTTCGATGTCTGTGCAACGCCATGAGCAAGTTTTTGGTGTACTGGAAACGGACATCCAGAAGCGCGTTCAGCCTGCGCCCGGAAGCGGCACTGCGACTAGCTGAACAAGCGGCGGCACAGGGGATCCTGTGGCCGTGCGCCGTCGATACAAGAGCCCGGTTTCCTGGAGGAACCGGGCTTTTTTTGTTGCCACGAGACGGTGAGTGGCCCCATTGTCGGCGGGGCCCCGCGTTCTGCTGGGGGAATCTGGGTTAAATAGGGGTCGTACCCCCCAGTTTGTTTGCACCCAGTTGTGTCACCCCTATAATTGCGGTTGTGATCGCTGCTGCAGCTAAAACGGCCGGTTGTGTGGCCGGTTGGTCACGTGGCAGCTAGAGACGGTGCCACTCAGGCAATGGGTTTGCGGTTGTTTCGGGGGGATTTCAATTCCCCCAGCCGCCGGGGTTCTGCTCATGAGATTTCGAAGCGTGCTTTCACGGATTGCTGCGCGCTCCAATGCTGGGCGTCTGCATCGCTGGCGGCGTCGATTTCTGCGCTGCGAGACGCTGGAGCCACGGGACTTACTGGCGGCGGATCTAGACCCGCCGCTGGCGACACTGGTGGAGCCGCTCGACGACGGTGTTGACGACCTCGTTGCAGCGGCGACCGTTGTTCATGTCGACACGACCACGGCCCCGGGTACGTTCCAGGTTTCCTTGAGCGACGTGGGGAGCGGTATCGATAGCGATTCGGTTCAAGGAGAGGCTTTTCGGCTGTTTCAGAATGACCGCGAAATGGTGGCCGGCGAGGAATATCTGTTCTCCTACGACGAAACCGAAAATACCGTAGCCTTGATTGCAGATGGTGTTTTTGCGTTGGATGCGGTTTATCGCATTGTCATCGACAATACCGCTGACAGCGGGGTGCGCGATGCGGTGGGCAATCTCTTGGCGGCGAACCAGACAGACGGTTCCACGCAGTTCTCAATGGTCTATACGGATACCGTAAACGATCCCCCGGTTATTACAGCGCCGGCGATCGGTACGGTGGACGAGGATCAGCCCCTGGTATTTTCCCTGGCGACCGGGAACGGCGTTGCTATCTCGGACGCGGACGCTTTCCTTGGTGCTGATCGTCTGGAAGTTTCCATTGACGTGGATCGAGGGCATGTGACCTTGACGGACCAGGATGCGTTGGACTTCGAGGTGGGGGATGGCGAAGCGGACCATACGCTACGGTTCAGCGGCCCCTTGGCGGCGATCAATGTGGCGCTAGACGGGTTGACGTTTACCCCCGACCCTGACTTTTCCGGAATTGCGGAGATCGATTTGTGGAGCAGCGATCTGGGTAACTTTACCGGCACGGAAACGACCGTGGGTACCGATAACACGACGGTGATGGTCAACGTGCTGGCGGTCAATGATCCGCCTGTCCATGCGATTCCCAGCGGAGTTGTAACCTGGGAGGATACGGTTCTCACCTTGGATGCTGAATCCGGACAGCAGATTGTGGTGAGTGACGTCGACATCGGCGGAGGTCAACTGACCGTAACGCTGACTGCGGAAAACGGGACTATGACGCTCAATTCGGCAGCCGACGTTGTGTATCGTACGGGAGGTCCCGTGGACCACGAGGCGGTGGTGTTTTCCGGGTCTCTGTCGGCGGTGAACGAGGCGCTCGCGAGTGTAAGCTTCCGGCCGGCCAGGGACTTTAATGACGCGCTGGGTGCGGCGCGGATTGTGATCATTTCTCGTGATCTGGGGCAGTCGGGCCTTGGTGGTGAGCAGATCGCTGTCGATGAAATCCCGATTTCCGTTCTGGCCGTAAATGACCCTCCAGTCAATCTACTACCCGATCCGCTGTTGGTGGACGAGGATGGGGAGGTGGCGTTCACTGGTGCGATGGGGACCGCGATTGGAGTGTCAGATACGGACAACGAAGAAGGCAGCGGTGATGTGCGCGTGGTCCTTGCGACGGAACACGGTGTGCTGACGCTCCTGGATTTTGCGGGTATTCGCCTGGAGACAGGTGACGGAGTGGCGGATCGCCAGCTGGTCATGGTTGGGCAACTGGCGGATCTCAACCTCGCGTTAGACAGCCTGCGGTTTCAACCCGATCAAGATTACGCGGGCCTGGCAACACTGGAAGTGACTTCAACCGACGTGGGAGCCACAGGTGACGTGGGCGTGGATCGTGACCTGCTCGAAATCACAGTGCAAGCGGTCAATGATCCACCAGTGTTTGGGTTTGTACCAGTGCAGGAGACCGCGGAGGATGTCCCGCTGTTTCTCACAGTGGCACCTGAGGGCGCAGCTGCCATCGTAGACGTGGATGCTGGGGAAGGGCTTCTGACGGTTGACTTGGCGGCTACGGGAGGGGTGTTGGACCTAGTGGTGACAGGGGGTGTTGATTACCTCTTGGGCGATGGCCAGGCAGACAACCGCATCATGTTCTCGGGGAAACTGCAAGAGTTAAATACGGTGCTCGCGGGTTTGCTTTTTACACCCCATGCCAATTGGGCAGGCATGGCTTCGGTAACGGTGGGAGTTGATGATGCAGGCCATGCAGGTGAGGGTGGTGCGCAGTCCGCCTTGCGTGTGTTAGATGTGGTGGTTGAGCCAGTGAACGATGCTCCGACGGCGGTTAACGATGCTGTTGTTGTAGAGCGAGAAGCGTCACTCACGATCTCAGTTACTGACAACGATACGGATCTGGACGGAACAGTCGACCATGGAAGTGTGGAAGTTGTTCAGGCTCCGGCAAATGGAACCTCCCTAGTGCAGGCGGACGGCACGATTTCTTATCTTCCAAGATTTGGGTTTACGGGACTGGATTCACTTCAGTATACGGTTCGTGATGACCAGGGCTTAAACTCCGAACCGGCGGTTGTCACGATTTTGGTCAATGAACCACCAACAGCGGTCGATGATGTTCTGCTCACCGATCAGAATACACCGGCGTCGATCGAAATACTTGCCAACGATAGTGATTCCGATGGGCAGATCGAGCCAGGTTCGGTTTTGGTTGTTAGCCCGCCGGCCCACGGTTCTGTTGCCATCGATGCGAGTGGTGGAATTACCTATAACCCGCAGCAGGATTATTTTGGCTTTGATCAGTTTGCCTACACGGTTGAAGATGACATGGGTGCGCGCTCCAACGTGGCGATCGTGACGGTTGCCGTTGAGTGGGTCGCGCCGTTTCAGAATCCCCATCAGCCCTATGACGTCAACAGCGATGGTACTGTTTCGGCGATCGATGTATTGCTGATCATCAATTTACTGAACTTGAACGACGATTTTCCTGGCCCGCTGCCCGAACCATCCGGTACACCGTTCGTTCCTCCCGCCTACTATGACGTAAATGGAGATAACCACGTTACACCGGCAGATGCGATTGAGGTGACGAATTACTTGAATAGCCGTGATCAAAATCCGGAAGGAGAGGCTGGCCTGGATGACGCCGGTGGTGTGAAGTTGATGCAGTTTAGTGACCTGCCCGAGGCGACATGGGTTCCTGCGTGTGATGTGCAGCGGGCACCAGTTGGTACGGAAAGTCACAGCGGTCCGGTGGGGGCGGTCACGGTGACAGCGAGCCAGACGAGAAGTTCCGTTGATATCGCAACAGTGACACCTGGAGACCCGTTGGCCCGCCGATTACAAGCGGTGGACGCGGTCCATCAGGATCAGTTGTGGTGGGAGCGGCTGCTACGGGGTCTTTTCCGTGACGAGGGTCTGCGGACGCAAGCGGAGTCACAGCGGGAGTGCACGCCGCTGGCACCGCGACGCTAAAGTCGTTCCACGTGCCAGCAGTGGGCAGGCTGGCGGGCCCCAGTTAGGGCACAATGGCAAGAATCTGACCAATCGCCCTCTGTTTTCCGGATTAACCGCTCGATCCGGGGCAAGCATTCTGGAATAATGGGGACTGCGTTCCCTATCTAACCCCCCTTTCTTATGTTTCCAAGAACATTTTGTTTGATGTCATTCAACCCTACTAGCCAAGCTTGGCAGTGTCCGGGAGCCAAGATTCCCACCTACGTTTTTGGCTCCGGCACATCATTGGCTGAGCATGTTGCCCAGATAATCGCCAGTCTGGTGCGCGAACGAAATGCACTGGGGCGCCCCACGGTACTCGGTCTGCCAACGGGATCGACGCCAGTGGGTACCTATCGGGAGCTGGTACGGCTCCACGAGAAGGAAAACCTGGATTTCTCCAACGTCACGACGTTCAACTTGGACGAGTACTACGGGATGGCGGCGGACCAGTTGCAGAGCTATCACCGGTGGATGCAAGAACACCTGTTCGACCATGTCAACATTCGACCGGAAAACATTCACATTCCCAATGGCACCATTCCTTTGGAAGAGCTTGACGCCTACTGTCGCGATTTCGAGGATCGCATCCAGGCGGCGGGCGGCATCGATTTGCAGTTGTTGGGTATCGGTCGCAATGGGCACATCGGGTTCAATGAGCCTTTTAGTATTCGCAATAGCCGAACCCGTCTGTGTACTCTTGATCCAGTCACACGAAAGTCTGCGGCGAGCGATTTTTTCGGTGAGGAGAATGTTCCCACGCAAGCTATCACCATGGGGTTGGCGACGATTCTGGAAGCTCGCAAAGTGTTGTTGTTGGCGACAGGAGAACACAAATCGGACATCGTCCGAGAAACGGTGGAAGGTCAAGTTACCGATCGTGTGCCCGCTTCTTTTTTGCAGGACCATGATGACACGACCATTTTGGTGGACCGAGCAGCAGCGCGCGACTTGACTGGTTACGCAACTCCCTGGTTGCAAGGAAACATTGAGTGGACGGACGAAGCAATCAAGCGCGCTCTGCTCTGGTTGTGCGACCAGACAGGCAAGGCGCTCTTGAAACTTGACGACGATGACTTTCGGAACCACAACTTGCATCGATTGGTTCGCCGCCGCGGTCCAGCGGCGCGACTCGCGCACCGGGTATTTCGTTGGATGGTTGAGACGATTCAATACCATCCTGCTGGGACCGACACACAGCGCGTGCTTTGCTTTAGCCCTCATCCGGATGATGATGTCATCAGTATGGGCGGTACGATCTTGCGGATGAACGATGACGGGCATGAGGTCCATGTGGCCTACATGACGAGTGGTAATATCGCTGTTTTTGATCACGACGCGAGTCGAGTCGCCGACCTGGTTACCGAGTTCAATCGTCTTTTTGAGATTGACGAAGAGAAGTCTCGACGGGTCCAGCAGACCGTTGTGGATGCGTTAGCGAGCAAGCAGCCGGGGCAATTGGACGTCGACGCCGTGATGCGCATTAAGGGGCTGATTCGCTGGTCGGAAGCGAAAGCGGCGACTATGGAGGTCCGTTGCCAGAAAGAGAATTTGCATTTTCTCGATCTGCCATTTTATCGGACGGGAACCGTTGCCAAGCTGCCGATCGGTGAGCAGGATGTTGAATTGATTTGCGAGCTTTTGGAGAAGGTCCAACCGACGCAAGTTTATGTCGCTGGAGATTTGTCGGATCCTCACGGAACTCATCGAATGTGTGCGGCAGCGATTTTTCGCGCGCTCGATCAGACCTATAAGAATCTTGTGGGTTGCCCGGAAGTTCTGTTGTATCGGGGTGCATGGCAGGAATATGAGCTGCATGAAATCGATATTGCTGTGCCCCTCAGCCCGAGCGACCTGGAACGCAAGAAGAAGGCGATTTTCATGCACGAGAGCCAGAAGGATGAAGCACTCTTTCCCGGCACCGATCCACGAGAATTTTGGAAACGTGCGGAAGATCGCAATATCGATACTGCGAATCGCTACAACAGCATCGGTTTGCCGGAGTACCTGGCTATGGAGGCTTTTGCCCGTTGGAACGGCCAAGCGCTTTAATTTCTGCGCCCGGTTGATGTAAAGCCGCCGCCGTTGGCCAACATCGGTGCCGCCCGCTGCCCAGCAACGGCGAGGCTTGGCTCGACAAACCTGCAGCGGTAGTGTACAAACGAATCGTGTGAACGTGTGTATAGCACTGGGCAATGTCTCCCCTGGAGCTGTACGGCTGTTGATCTCTTTTGGGCGGAACGGATCCGGTTGCCATGTCGACGCCGATTGAACGTTTAACGGAAAAGCAAAAGCGGGTTTTTGTATTTGTTCGACAGCAGATCGTCGACAGAGGGTACGGCCCAACAGTGCGTGAGATTGGCGAGCATTTTGGGATTCGCTCGCCGAACGGTGTGATGTGCCATCTGAGAGCACTGGAAAAAAAAGGTCTGATTTACCGTTCGCCGAACAAGTCGCGCGCAATTGAGTTGACTCAAGAAGTCGTGAGTGAATTCAAAGGGCTCCCGATGGTGGGGACAGTGGCTGCTGGCATGACGAGCCTGGCATTTGAGCAACGCGAGCGAATTGATTTTGGCGATTGGTTTTCCGGTGATGATCGATTTGTGCTGCATGTCTCCGGCGATTCGATGATTGATGCGCAAATCGCTGATGGCGATTATGTCGTCGTTGAACGCCGGCAAACCGCCGTACCTGGAGACATGGTTGTGGCGGAAACGCCAGACGGAGAAGCGACACTCAAGTATTGGTACCCAGAAAAAGGCCGTATCCGCTTACAGCCTGCGAACGCCGACATGGATCCGATTTATGTAAAACACGCTCGTGTCCTCGGTGTGATTGTCGGAGTTGTGCGCAAGTTTACGGGTGGTTTAGCGAACTAGGGTGGTTGTCGCCTGGCGTTACTTTGACTCGGGGTCTCTGGTTCCATCGGGCAAGTACGTTGCTGCCTGACTCGGTGACCACATGCGGAGCCGATATAGCAGGACCGCGGGTAAGGCTGGCGTGTTTCCCGCCCGCGTGGTTTCCCAAATACGAGGCGTCCCGGCGTTGTTCCATTGGGTTCGATTGGACAACTTGGTAATACCAGCAGTCTCGGAAGAGCCTAGAACAACCAGCGGATGGGGTTTTCGTGTCGCCGGCTACCGGCCCGCTGCCAAACGTCGGCGAAGGACTTCCAGCCCGAATACGACGCCGTTAACCGGTACGGTGAATCTTCGGGGAGCTGCGCTATTAGACGTCGATGGGCAATGCCCAGATTGTGGTAGGGGATCGATGGAAACAAGTGGTGGGTTGCATGAAACCGTTGCCCGACCGGCGCCCAGATTTCCCCGATACCTCGGCGTGGAAAGTTCACCGAGTCCAGAAGTTGTTGCAGGAAAGTCATGTGCGTTTCGTCGCCAGACCAGCGATGCGTGATCAGCGCCCGAAAGCCATTAAGCATAGCGATGCCAGCCAGCGTTGCGTAACCCTGAATCAGTAGTGGAATCGCCATGGTTCGCAAACTGGTCGTGAGCAAGAAAATGACGCCCACAATCCAGAGAAAACAAGAGGCTTCTTGGAGCAAGATCATCCGCAGGCCAGCTGCCGTCGGTAATGGCCGTTCGTACCGCAAGTCCATGGCGAGTGACGAACGAGCTCGGTGAACTTGCCGGCGGAACGCTGGAATTAGCCACCCCACCGAGCTGAGCACAAGGAATCGGAAGACAGCCAATGCTGGTAACAGGAGGGGCGCTATCAGGAACAGCACGATGTACCACTTTGACATGTATTCCAACGCCACATACTCGCCGTCTTCACGTGTTCCGTAGCATTTGCGGCGATGGTGATCGAGGTGCAGGAAATACAGGAAGGAGGGAACCAGCAGGGGGACGCCGTAGGTGGCGTTCCAGAAGACTCGAAACGCGTTGAAAGTGCCGACGCGCAAATGCGTCAATTCATGAATGAAAATGGAACCACGGTAATACAACAAGACGTCAATCACATACCCAACACCGAGTAACGCCCATTTCCAGGATTCCGGGCCATCGAACCAGAGAGTGATACTAGCCAGGGCGAGAAATAGAGTGTGTGCCACAGCGATGGTGAGGCCGTAGTCCAACCAGTAGATCCAGCGGTTTGGCACATACAAGTCGCTGACAATCTCTCTGGCTTCGGTGAGCGAAAATGTGGCGGTGGGTGAAGCAGTATTGCTCATGGTGATTTGACGGGTTCGTACTGAACCAGGCCAGTGGCTTTCCCGCAGTTGAGACGACTGGTGTGCTGGTTCTATGAGGGTCGAAGGACGCGTTTGTTTGCTATTACTGCGGCACGCAACAGATCAACGGTTGGGATGAACGGTGGTTTGCCGTCTACCGAGACATGCTGCCCTGGGAGTGGACATTGGTAGGCTGTCAGGGGTCGGGAACCGCGTCTCTTATTTCGGTCTCGTGTAGCTAAGAAACAGAATAGACACATTCGCCCCGTTGGTTCAACCGCTAGACCTGGAAACTCTGGCTTTTCGTAACAGGACCTGATGGAGGGAAGCGGGTAGGCGGCGGGCGTGCTTAGGTGGTGAAGTTTACGCGGATTGGAAGTCTGCAGGTAATCCGCCGGTTTTCCAGTAGCCCCCTCGCGCGTGGTCAAATTGGACTTCCCAGCCGCGACACGACTCATCGAAGTCGCCGTCACAATACACTTGTTGCCCTCCGACCCAGGTCCGCACGGGCCAGCCAGTGAGAGAGACGCCGTGCCAGGCGCTCCAGCCGCATTTCGTGAGTTGATTTTCATTCAACACCGTTTCCGTTTTCTCGAGATCGACCAATACTAAGTCGGCGTCATAGCCAACGGCGATCCGCCCTTTGCCAACGAGATCCCACACTCGTGCGGGCGCGTCGCACATCCAATGTGCGATTTGTTGCAGCGTGCAATGTCCCTGGTGCGCCTGGTTTAGTATGAGGGCCAGTGAATTTTCGACCGCGGGCAGGCCCGATGGAGCCTGGGGAAAGGGCTGCTGTTTTTCCGCTAGCGTATGGGGTGAATGGTCAGTTGCAATGACTTGAAGTAGGCCGCGTTGGAGCGCTTGCCACAATTCGGCGTTGTCTTGGGCCGACTTGATCGAAGGGTTCATTTGAACGAGGGTTCCAAGTCGTTCGTAATCTCCGGTGTTGAGCAACAGGTGGTGGGGGCACGCCTCTCCTGTGAGTAGTGAATCGTGTTCCGCAAGTAGCGCTGTTTCAGCTCCGGTCGAGACATGCAAGACATGAAACCGGTGGCGGTGGCGACGGGCGAGGTCAATGGCGCGCTTGGTGGCCGTTAACGCGGCCTCGTGATCCCGAATCCGAGAGTGATCGGCGACATTCGTGGAGCCGGCAAAACGCTCGGTATTGCGCCGGATGGTCGTTTCGTCTTCGCAATGCGCGGTAATCGGAAGCTCTGTCTCTGCAAAAATACGCTCCAGTGCGTCTTGATCATCAACCAGTAAGTTTCCGGTACTCGAGCCGATGAAAATCTTGATACCAGGTGTCCGGTGGGCGGACTTTAGGTCTTCCAGGTTTGTGGTTGTGGCGCCGATGTAAAAACCGTAGTTGACCAGGCTTTGCTGGGATGCGACCGCGAGTTTCTCTTCCAGACGCTGTTGTGTTGTAGTTGTCGGCTGGGTGTTGGGCATTTCGAGAAATGTTGTAATTCCACCACGGGCACAAGCCCGCGAGGCGTGGTGTAGATCTTCTTTATGGGTCAAGCCAGGTTCCCGAAAATGCACCTGGTCGTCGACCACGCCCGGCAGGAGGCAAAGCCTCGTGGCATCAATCACTTCATCCACCTGGATCTGAGGTGCAGGGTCGATGTCGGCGATGATTCGACCGTCCAGGAGAACGTCCACAGATTGGGTTTCGCCAGGAAGTACAACCGTTGCGTTCTTGATCAAAGTTTTCATCTGCGAACCCAATTAAGGAGAGTTGGTTTTCACGCGGTGTGATCGAGTTGAATAACCAACCATAATATTTAGCTCGTCGTTTGCCGAGCGGTGATTACTGCATTCGCTAGTGAAGCGCTGACTTGACTTCATCCGAATGTCATAATGCAGGGCAGGTAGATTCTCGACAGCAGTGCGGAATTTCTTCGTCTTATTGATGCGGCGGCGTGCCATGGTTTGGATTCTGGGGCCCCTCTTGCTGGTAATTCAATTCGGGTGCTGGATCTCGGTCTGGTTCGGCTTGCCTGGAAACTGGTTTATTCTGCTGGCCGCGTCATTGTACGCGTGGCTCATGCCCGTGAGTTCGGATGGTGACGTGACGATGTTGGGGTGGCCCGCACTTGCCGGGTTGACGTTCCTGGCCGTGTTGGGTGAATTCGGTGAATTCGCCGCCGGGGCATTCGGTGCTCGCCGCGCCGGCGGCAGCAAACGAGGCGCTGCACTCGCAATATTGGGTTCCATGGTGGGGGGAGTGGCAGGGATCTTCGTGGCAGTTCCGATTCCGATTCCGCTGGTGGCGCCCCTGGCGGGTGCGTTCTTGTTTGGGGGCCTGGGCGCGATGATCGGTGCCATGCTTGGAGAAATCTGGAAAGGTCGTGATTTTGAAGCAAGCGTTGACGTAGGAAAGTCCGCGTTTTGGGGGCGGATGATGGGAACCGTCGTCAAGGCGGTGTTTGGCATGGGTATGCTCTTGTTAACGCTGTTGAGTTTCTTTTATTGATTGATCAGACTGTTCGCAGGCCTGTGGTTGTGTCAGTTCTGTATGATTGCCCCTGGACGTTTGTGCTGCTGCGGAACTTTTACTCCGACAACGGGTTTGTCATTGCAGGGATAAATCTGGTTTCCACACTCGGTACGGGAAGAGTCAATGCCATGTCACGACTGTTGATGAGCGCAGCCTTGAGTTTGTTGGTTCTGTTACCCTGGAATCAGCCTGCCGCCGCTCAGCAGCGAGCCTCGTTTTCGGGCCGTCAGGCAATGCAGCAGCGGTTTGATCGCACCGCTCCTGAATTGGGATCAGTATTTCCAGATTTGCGCGCGTACGATGAGTCGGGGAAAGAGATTTCTTTGCAGGCGTTGCGTGGAAACTATACGGTGCTGGTGTTTGGTTGCCTGACGTGACCGCCTTTTCTCCGCAATGTCTCCAGTCTGGAGGCGGTTTACCAGGACTACGTTCCACTTGGTGTGCGTTTTTTCTACATCTATAAAGCGCTCGCGCACCCAGGTTACAAAGGTTACGTGGCCCCGTTTTCTCTGGCGGAGAGGTTGCAGCATGTGGCGCGAGCGAAAGCACGGCTCGGCAGTCAAATTCCCTGGATTTGTGATACCTTTGAAAACGACTTGAAACATGCTCTGGGAAATTCACCCAACTCGGAATTTGTGATCGATCCGGAAGGCACACTTGTATCTCGACGTGCCTGGAGCGATCCCACAGCATTGCGGCGAGATTTGACGGAATTCGTTGGCGCGGTGGAACCTGTAGCGGATCGCGATAGGATTCGAGTCAACACTTTGCCACACGGGCATACTGCTCCTACCGGCGTCGTGCCGCCACTCGCTTTGCCAGGACGGATGAGTCCGTTGGTTGTAACGCCCCTCAAGCAAGTGGACGCGGTTCCCTTTTACGCCAAGCTGCGGGCAGAAGCTTCGGCCGATTTGATCGAGCAGGGAGCAGGCGATTTGTATCTCGGCTTCTTCTTGGATCCACTGTACGCAGTGCATTGGAACAACCAGATGGAACCGCTACGGTTCGAACTGGAGTCGTCTGCTGGTATTTCGGTTGCCCCTCAACAGGCAACCGCAGCGGAGGTCGCGGTTCCCACGGATGCCGATCCACGCGAGTTCTTGGTGAGGACTCGGTGGACGGCAATGGATGAGATGTTGAAAGTCACCGTGCATTATTTTGCCTGCGATGATGCTGAGACATTTTGTATCCCAGTGACACAGCAGTATCGAGTTGCCTTACGAAGAAATCGAGATGGCGGGCGACGGCGCGTATTGCGTCAGGGGCGGTCGGGAGAGTTTCCGGAAAGCCAGGAATTGGCCATAAACGCCATTTTGTTGAAGACGCTTGATCGGGATTCTGATGGGGAATTGTCCGCAGACGAGTTGGCCGCTGCGCCCACGGCGCTCGGGCAACTCGACCTGGATCGGGATGGTGTTTTGGACGGTGACGAATTGCAACGGTCGCCTCCCGTGCCACTGCCTGACCGATATCTGAGCTATGCCACCCGCTTGCTGCGCAAGTACGATCTCGATGAGGATCAAGAACTTACGCCAGCAGAATGGAAGCGGATGTCAGCAAGCCCGCAGTCGGCCGATGCCGACGGTGACGATCGAATTACGGCACAAGAATTGTTGCAATGGTTGAAGTCGCGTTGAGCCTGCCTGGCGTGAAACGAGTTTGCGGGCTCAGTGGCAACGTGTGACTAATCACGCGACCACTGATCTAATTGATTGTGAATCTCTGTGACCGACAGCGGGGTGAACGGTAGGAAACGTCCTAAGTTCCAGTCGTCGTTCGCCAGGATTTCGTGGGCTTCGTTGATCCGTTCGACCTCTTCTTCCAACGCGTTGATCCAAGGCGGGATGTCGAGCCCGGCGCCTGTTGGCTCGTGAGACCAATTGGCACACTCACTTTCCAGAAGCTCAAACACTGGAGCAGCTCCGCCGCGGCGCATTTCCTCGATGGCGGGTTCTACCATGGCCCGCAATCGATCGATCGCGAGCGGTTTTACGAAACGTTCGGCGAGTCTGTCTGCGATCATGGGTATTCGCATCGCGTACTTTTCCTGCAGTTCTTCCATTTCTGTCAGGAATTGATCCGCTTCGCCGCCAATACGTTCCTTAAGTGCGTGCCTCCATGTTGCCGCGGCATCGTGGTAACCATTGCGAACGAGTACGTCGTGTGCCAATACGATGGGCCGTAAGTTCCAGCAGATTCGATCGTATTTGACACGCAAACGTAGGAAGTCGAGCAAGGTATATAACCGATCGCCTCGGTCCGACTGGGTTGTTGTGCTGTTGTATTCCCTGTATTCGGTGTAGTTTTCAATCACCGCTTCCAGAATCAGAGTCAATGCCTGGCTGGCGTGTTTTTCCGGGAGGTTATCTCCCAGATCTTCCAGGAATTTATAGCGAGCGTCGTCGTCGCGGCATTGCCCAACCCAGCTGTCGACACCGGCGTGGAGTATGGCACGTAAGTTAGGAAGGTTCAGGAATTTTTGAGTAAATAGGTCGTCGCCGTAATCCTGGATGAAACGGACCATCGGTTCCCATTCAAGTGAGGTTTCGACCTTCTCGAGAACCGACAAACGCAGCGTACGGCTGTGTTCGAGCCAACTATACAATAACGATTCTGTTAGTCGCTCAAGGCAAGTGACGAGTTGCTGCTCGTCTTCTCGCTGGTTTCCCCAGTGGCGCGCCGATTCAACGAGGCTCGTTACCACGGCGCGATAACCAATGGCAAAGATGTCGTCGAATTCGGTAACCGCACCATGCCCGACAGGATTATTGCGTTCCATGGCTCGCGCCAACTCGAGCAACTCGCGTGTTTCGCTGAGCAAACCGCGCCGCGGCAACCAGGAAAGCAGGTCGCGAATGGTTGTCTGCCGGACCCGAGCATCGACTATCTTACTGGCGTTGCCACCCTTGGAGAGTGGGACGTAGAGTAGTTCCGAGTCACGCAGGGATGCGATAAGACGAGGCCAATACTGGTGAAATGCCGACAAGTCGTTGTCTAGGAGGCACGCCAGGATGGTGGTCACTTCATCGTCGGGAACCTCGTGCATTCCTTGGCAAGAGTGGGCTGCGGCAAACAGCAAACGCTGTGCACTCGAGGTGAGAACCGCTGTGGCGATGACGCGTTCGAGAAGGTTATCCTTGGCAAACCGTTTCCGGTCGTAATCGACTAAGGATTCATGATCTCCGGCTGGAGCTTGCAGCTTCTGATCGGCAACTTGCTGGAGTAGAGTCAGCAGGTCACGATGGTTTCTACTCGCTTGCTCCGCCAGAAAAAGCAAGCGAGACACCGAGTCGGAATCACCTGATGAAGTCGTTCGCAAAGTGGGATGAACCGCAACCAACTGCCAGATTTGTGCCAGGCATTGTAGGAACGCGAGCCGATCACTGATACGCGAGGATTCACGGATCCACTCTTCTTGATTCGCATTCCCGTCATGGAAGATGGTACCTTCGAACCCGTCGTCAGTACTGTCACGAAAGACCACATCTTCATAGGCGGCGCCGTAGAGGTCGTCATCCGCTTCGTCCGGATCCTCATCGCCGCTGTTGAAGAGGTCGTCCAACTGAGCGTCTGGCGGTTTACCGGTTCCCGTCAACGTAAACTCGGGTACTTCCCAGTAGGTACCAGCATTTGCTTCGAGGTAATCGATGAATTTTTGCAGTAGGTCCGAGGCTGTGGGGCTGGTGTCGTCCGGTCCTGACTGTGACAAGGTAAGCACCCATTGCAATGCCAAACGATGAAACGAACTGTCACCGTGCTCCAGGCGGACTTCGTCGGCCTGGCTAAGCCAGTGGATCAGGAGCGACATTAGGGAGACGAAGTCTCGTCGGTCAAGAAGTGCCTCAATCACCAGGGCATATGCCTTCGGTGCTGTAAACATCTCCGCGTGTTGCGACCAGAAGCCGAGGTCACCTGCCGCCGCCCCGCCTTCGTGCCAGCACCGCAAGGCCTCGGCGACGTGGCGTGCAGATTCGTACACGTCCTGGGGATCCGCATATTCTACGTGCGAAACTTCGTGGGCTGCGAATTGCCTTAACCACAGTGCCAATTCATGAAACTGTCTGTCAATTTGCGGACAGAGGTCCTGGCGGTCCAGCGCTGAGACTTCTCCCCAAAGCTGGGAATGGAATGCTAACATCCGTTCGGTGAGTTCGAGGAACTCGTCCACTCGGTGATCGTAAACGCTATTTTCGGGTGCGGGGAAGAGGCTGAATTGACAATCAAAACCGAGAATATTCCAGGGGTCGACCAATGCCCCGCACTGGATGCCGCGATCGATCAGTTCTCGCATTTCACTGGGAACTTTCAGTGCTCGTTCCAGGTTCGCGGTTCGTAAAGCCTGCTGTCCGTCAGAGAGCAGGCAGTCGATCCGACAACTAAGCCGCGCAGACGCAACGGGAACAACGGAAGTTTGTCTGGCAGCTGCTTCGACGTGGCCGATGCGTGCGAAGAGTTTTGCGAGACGTACGTGCTCGAGTTGGGTGGCTCGGTGGCGGGCAAGTTCCGAGTTCAAGTGTTGCCGTGCGGCTCCGAAGGGCTGTTGCAGGCGCGCCATCTCCTTTTCCAGTCGCTCTCGATGCGGAGACGCGGTGCGTTCGACAAGTTGTTCATAGAATTGGTCTCGGTAGTGCGCAATTCTGGGTAGCAGCGTACTTAAAGTGACGCTTGAATCATAAGCACCGGGTCCCGAACCACTTGTCCCGGACGCCATCAAGATAGTTCCCGCGAGTACGGCTGCGGCTTCGTACTCCAGCTCGTTTTGGGGGAGCCCACCTTTCTGCAACGAGTTGGTTGAGATACTGTCGCTCTCGATGCTGACAGCATTCACGTCACGGTCGCGCTCTTGGAGAGGACGGTTCATCAGCGTATCGAGAGTGATCTGCTGCAGCACAAATCTTCGGTAGTAGCCTCGGTTGTCAATGCAGTGCGGGTCCCACAGGCCAAAATGGTAGTTGGGTCGTTTGTTAACGGGATGGTCAAAGTCGTATGCCCGAGCATCGATGGCAAGTTCGTCGAGCAATTCTGGGTCGAAATGCGCCGCCCGTAGCAAATCCTCATCAGTCTCCGCCAGCAATTGGAGTGCTAAGGTGACGACACGCTGATGCGGGCCTCGTGAAACTCCAGCATCCCGTACATAAATCGGAATCGGCCGAGTCCATTCGTGATCGTACGGTTCGATCTTACGAGTTTCCAGTGCGGCGACGGGGCGATAGCCGAGGTAGTTATTCAGGCGTCGAATGGTGCCCTGGCATATCCGGTCCGTTTCCTCCCAGGGGCCGGATTCCTGCAGTACGACTTCACATACACGGCCCAGGAAGAAAGGGCAGAACAAGTTGTTTTCGTCCTGGTGAAAGAGCAGGTCTCTGTGAAAGTCGAGATATCCGGGGATGATCTCTTTGGTCAGTAATTGGAGTACGGCCGTGGCCTGGCTGGATTCCTTGAAAGCCGGCACATCGGTAGCCAGCCGCGTTAATTCGACATCAAGATAGGTCAGAATGCGTTGCCACCGCGGCGTTTCGTCAGTAGGGAGTTGCGCATCGATCGCATCGAGGGCGACGAGGAACTGAGGGTCGGACCTTCCTGACGAAAAGTTGAGATAGCCGAGCACCTGTTGGAGGGCGTCGTCTCCCACGCGCCGGTGATCTGACTGAGGCATCGTGTTCGTTCTCCACCGAACGATTGCGGCGTTACGTCGCGCTATAGTACTCCGGTTAGGCCCGGCGTTTCGCTGCGCAACCGGCGACAGAGCTCCCAAATTGGCGTTTGCGCCGAAATTGAATCTGTGTTAGGGGAAGTAGGGAACCTGTGATGTTCGATTGATTGGTCCGGTTGTCGTGGTGCAGGTGCCTGCCAATAGTACCGAACATGCTTCGGAACGCAACATGCCCGCCACGGAATTCCATTCCCAGTGACGTTGCTTAAGGTGGTTTTGGGCAGATGTGGAATCCACGCAGCTTATGATTCCCACGGGAGACGAAGGAGGCGACATACATCAGGCATTCGCCCGCCCCGACTTGTCTCTTGGTTGTGTCAACAGTGACACGATGACCAATGTCAGGAAACCAAGTGGAATCGTGACAAGACCAGGTTGATCAAACGGGACCCAAGCGTCATCAGCACTCATTCCGTAGATTGTCGAGAAGGTGTCTCCACTGAGCAAAATCCAAGCGAGTGAGCTGATCATACCAACCAGAATTGCGGCGATGATTCCCTGGCTGGTTGTGCGTTTCCAGAATAACAACATAAGTAACGAAGGCAGGTTGGCGGAGGCCGCCACGCTAAAGGCCCAGCCGACCAGGTAGCCGACGTTCAAACCTTCAAACAGGATACCCAGTACGATCGCAATGGCTCCAACCACCACAGAGGAAATCTTGGCAACACGGACTTGGTCATCCTCTGAAAATTGATAGCCTAGTACGTTCTTGAGCAGATCGTGGGTTACAGCTCCACTGGACGCCAGAATCAAGCCACTCACGGTTCCCAGGACCGTGGTGAAGGCGATCGCTGAGATGATCGCAAACAGCCAGTCCGCCATGCTTTTTGCGAGCAGTGGGGCTGCCATATTACTGTTGGTGACGTCCAAGGCGCCGCTGGTCATCGCACCGAGACCCAGGAATAGAGTCAAGATGTAGAAGAACCCGATGCTTGCGATGCCGACAATTGTGCTTTTTCGAGCACTGGCGCCATCTTTCACCGTGTAGTAGCGGATCAGGATGTGTGGCAATGAGGCGGTTCCACAAAACAGGGCTAACATGAGAGAAAGAAAATTGATCTTGTCGATGGTTTTATTACTCTGAATTCCTTTGAATTTTGGGTGTGTTCCGGGCCGCAGTACATCCTTACCCAGGGTTGGCTTCTGGTAATAAATAGTTGTTTTGGGATGTTCCAGGTCGCTGGTTTTCTTGCCCCACAGGACGATCTCGCTTTGTTGTAAGGTACTCAGGAACTCCAAGGGGCCCAGTCCACCGGTTTCTTGCACGCCCCCGGGGAGCCGGCTCAAGTGGCCAATTGGCTTCAGTTCTGGCTCACCTTTTTTCGTGCCTTTCTCTTTACCGTTGACAATTTCTTTGCCGTCAACAACGACGTGTGTCTGTGCCTCTACGAGGTACGTTGTTTCACCGCGCTGAGCAGCTGACCACACCGATTGAGGCTCGCCGGGAACATTGACTACGACCAGCTGTGGTTCGTCCGAATTGTCGACCGGATCGATGATTCGTGTGACGGTCTCCTGAGGCGCACTGGCGCGTAAGAGTGTGCCGACGTCGCTGGCCAGAGTTCCGCTCGCCAGATCGACCGGACCGAGCGTTCTGAAGAATTCGTTTTCTTTCGGTACTTGGAATCCACGGGCCAAGATCATGATCGTGAGAAGGGCACTGAAGATGACCAGGAGGCTGCCCTTGATGAACTGCACCCAGGTGGTCGACACCATTCCGGCAGAGACGACAATCAGAATGACAGTCGTGCCGACAATCAGGACACCCACATAGTGATCAAATCCAAGTAGTGGTTGGATCAAGACTCCGGCACCGACCATTTGCGGAATCAGGTAGAACACACTGACGGCTAATGTGCTGACTCCCGCCGCCAATTTGATTCCTCGTGACTGGAATTGGGAATCAAGTGCGTCAGCAAACGTGAATTGTCCCAACCGCTTCAACGGTTCAGCGACGACGAACAACGCTACAATCCAGCCAGCCAGGAACCCGATGGAGTAGAGGAATCCGTCGTAGCCAAAGAAAGAGATCATGCCGCAGATGCCGAGGAACGAGGCCGCAGATAAATAATCACCGGCAAAGGCAATGCCATTTACAAACCAGGGGATTTGGCTGTGGGCGGCAAAGTAGCCTTCACTCGACTGCGCTTTCTTGCCCAGAAAAAAACTAAGTCCCAGCGTCACGCCGACAAACAGGAAGAACACGACGACCGCGAGCGGAGAAGCTTCGTAAATCACAGGTCGGCCTCCTTTTCCTGGCTGGTGGAGTCACCCGCGGTGCATATGGCACCATAGACCAAAGAGAGCACCAACGCTGCGATAATGAGTCCAAACCCGAACAGAATCGCCAGGTTGATACCAGCAAATGGAGTTGCTTCCATCGTCTGGGCTGAGAATGCGTTCAGGAATACGTAGGTTCCATAGAGAACCAGGTAGACCACAAACAGGCCCATTCCCAGTCGTGCATTACGAGTTGCCATCGAAATTTTCAGCCCTGCGGTAAGTGTGACGAAACATCGCAGTAACAGCGGAAGGGAACTCCCTGGATAGCTTATGACTGCGACCGGGTGGGACTCGGCATAATGTGGCCCGAGGGCGTGGGTCGGGGCGCAGAGAAACTAGACTGTTGTCGATTTTCCGCCCGCGCCCGCCGGGGGATCGTATTACTTGTTCGCAGGCAGTTGGTAGCCTTCGGTGTTCAGTTTGATCCGAAAGAGACTTTTTCCGGCGGTGATATAGAGCGTTTTGCTTTCTGCACCACGCCCAAAGCCAACGTTCGTGGGGATTTCGGTTCTAATGTATGCGAGCTCTTTTCCCGCGGGCGAATAGACGACAATTCCAGGGCGGTTTGCCGCCCGTACAGCGACGTACAGGTTGCCATTCTTATCGCAGACCAGACCATCGGGACCATCTTCCGGGTAGTAGTCGACGAGTGTCTTGCGAAACGTCGCTGAGCCATCCGCGTGGAGATCGTAGGCCATCAAAGCCATGTGTCCCTTTTTCAGGGGCGTCGCCACTGTAGCTGGATTGTCGGGGTCATTGTTTCCTAACCGCTCAAGTGCGGTAGCGCCGTTTTCATTGCTGACAACGTAGAGCGTTTTTTGGTCGGGTGACACACAGACGCCATTGGGTTTGCCTGCGTCGGTGATGATGCGATGAATCGATCCATCTGTATCGATTCGGTAGACACCCATCACGGGTTGTTCGATCGCTTCATGGCCCAGGTAACGCGGGTCACTGAAGTACATCCGCCCTTTGGTATCAATCGTGACGTCGTTGGGTGAGTTAAAGGGACGTCCTTCATACATACCTGCAATGATGTAACTCATCCCCGTTTTCATATCGGTTCGAATTACACGCTGCCCACCGTAGTCGGCCCCTTCACAGATGATCATATCGCCGTTCGCATCGAACTTAATTCCATTGGACATGCCGCTCGGTGAACGGAAAATCCTGGTTTGCCTGGTTTGCGGGTTGAACATCCAGATATGGCCAGCCTGAATCGCGCCTTTTTCATCTTTGGCTTGGTGTGAGAATGTAATGTCGCTGAAATAGACCATTCCATTAGGTGCGACGGCGACGCCTTCGGTTAATACGATGCCGTCAAACAGTTTTTCTAGTTTTGCTCCGGCCGGCACGATCGGATCGGCGGCTTGTGCTGGCATCCGCCAGGAACTGCTTGCCAAGAATGCCAATACCACCAGAGACTGCCATGACGGAAAACGGTAAAGGGTCACGGGATGTTCCTTATTCATTTCGGATCAAAGGAAGAGAATCGCCGCCGTGTGCGGCGAGTGGTGTTCTGCATCAGGATAACGGGCGACCCGGCGGGCCTCAACAAGCTACGAAAAACCGAGGTGCACGCACCGCGCGGATCTCAGGGGGCAAAGGCAACCCTGCATACCTTGCCTAATCCGCAATTCAGCAAGGCGCCGGTGTTCCCGCAAGAACTTGCCACGACAGGCATGTTGTGCCAATAGTTGTGCCCAGCTTTGGCTACAGAATAAGTGCGAGCTTGGGCGTCGGCGGTTGCCAATCTGGGCACTGGTGGTGGTATGCAAGTGGCAGTTGTGAGTACCCGCAGTGCCCGTGATGATTAGCGGGCAAAAGTGGTGTGCCAGCGACGCGTGATACCTGACCATGTCCGCTGCGCGGGTGGCGTTAACGCAAAAGCCGTAAAGATGAGCGGTAACGCGAGTTCATGGATGGTGAAAATGGCGATCAAGGCGAATAGGAGCTGAACAAACTGGCCCAGATTGCGGTTGCCCCGGAAAAACTCGTCAAAAATGTGGGGGTAGGGAATACGGGACACCATCAGTAAAGCCATGACGAACATCATCACAGGTAGCAGGATTGGGCTGACCTCGGCAACCAGGGCACCGAGTCGTGCCGGCATGTCGGTGGGTTGCATTTCGTCAAACCGGTTGAGCAGGGGTCTGACGATGGCAAATGACGCGACTGTGCCCGCCGCGGCGGGCGAGGGAAGGCCTGTGAAGCCAGATTCGTGCTCGTCACCTTGTTCGACGTTATAGCGTGCCAGACGAAGCGCTGCGCATGCCGCGAAGAGAGCACCGATACCCCACAGCAGACGCGAGTGGAAAGCCGTCGTGCAGGCCATTAAAAGATAGACTGGCGCGACGCCAAAACTGACAACATCGCAAAGGCTGTCAAGCTGAGCACCAAAATCGCTTGTCTGTTTGGTCAAGCGCGCGACTTGGCCGTCGAGCAGGTCAAAAAGCATCGCGACAAACAGCAACATCCCCGCAAGTGAAACAACGCGGGCATCCCCCAACTTCTCTTGCCAGACTTCGTCTATCAGCCACTCACTTCGCGTGAGCAACGTAATACACAAGAGACCACAAAACCCGTTACCCAATGTCATCAGAGTGGGAAGGATGGGGAACTGCGACAGGCGTTTCCGTCTCTTCATGGAGTGCTCGGCGGCGGACGATTGTTTTGGTGTTTCCCTACGGTTCCAATACTGTACTTCCTTGCGATAGTACGCCAGTGATGAGTCGACGGGTCGGACACAAGTCACCTGAGTTGGTCCGGGAGGACAGCCCTGACTCGCGCGGTACTACCCATTGCGGCACCTAGGCCAACCAGCATAATGGCAGATCGTGCACCCCGCGCCAACGGGCTGCACGATGGAAGCAGACCGTCAGTAAGATGCGAGGTCTTGGTACTTCTGCGATCGACGGTGCGGCGGCCAGTGGCCATCAAGGTGCCACTGGCAGGCCGACGCGCACGTCGCGAAACCAGACCTCCTCGCTGTGGTTCTGGAATCCCAGAAATCCCTGGAGACGCCGTTCCGCTAATTCCGGGAATGCCTCTAGCGTTGCGTTTACGATCAGGATTCCATTGTGCCGGACCTGGTAGTGGTAGCCAACGCAGTTGATTTCCATGGTGTTCCAGGTGCCCGCAGCGCGGCCTGTTTTTTGTTTGCTCGCGGCAATCTTGTAGACGCTGCCACAGTACTGCCACGGTTTGAGTTCACGGTAACGTTCGGCACGGTCATCCAGGATCTGTACTTCGACCCCAGCGTCGCGACCATGGTGATTGCCATCTTCTGGAACGCGAACGTAAACGCCTGAATTCCCCCCGTCTCGCAGCCGGTAAGAAAACCGCAGATTAAAGTCCTTGAACTGTTTGTCGCTACGCAACCAGGGGCCTTTATCTCCGGTGCAGACGAGCAAGCCATCGTCGACCTGCCAGCATTGTTTCGCGTCCTGTCCGGCCCCTTGCCAACCGCTGAGATCCTGACCATTGAACATCGTTTGATGGTCCAGCTCCGTCACGTAAATATCCTTGAACTCGAACTGGCCACCACCGGCTACTTCGGATTGTAGCGCAATGTAGCCGGTAGACGCTTCGATGGAGTCGACCTGCCAGGCCCGTTGACCGTTAATTTCCAGCGTTGCCTGCTTGCCGATGAGTGTCAGCCGAAACTGGTTCCATGTGCCTGGTTTTACGAGTCCTTTGCTTTGCGCAGCAGGTATTCCCACGAGATTTCCCTCGTGCCCTTCCAAGAGATTGATTTGGTAACGTTTGGGCCAAGGTTGACCAGCGTCAGGCAGTTGGCAGCGAACATAGATACCCGAGTCCCATGATTCTTTACGCAGCGGGCGCCATTTCAGCTCCAGGACAAAATTGCTGTAGCGGTGGTCGGTACGAACCGTGCCATCCCCAGCGCGTAGAATGAGCTTGTTTTCTTCCACTCCAGTTTCGCAACCCATGGCGTGCCAGCCAGCGAGGTTCTTGCCGTTGAAAATCTGTTGGCGAAATCCAGTTGCGGATTTTGCCGCGGCGGGTACGAGTACACAGAACAGTACGCAGAAGAGCGGATGATGGATTCGCGGTAGCATTGAGATTCTCCTCAAAGAATGGAGACTTCATCATGTCGGTAAATAGCCGTTGTTTCAACCGAGGTTGATGGTGCTACTTCAGTCAGAACTGAGGGTTCGGGCCTCGTAGGCAGTTACGGCGTAGGTGCGGGGTCCAAAATTCCATCGCCAAGGTGGGTGTGCGACTATCCCATTGCAAAGCCGACCGATGGCCGGTTCGCGCTCGGCAAGTGATTCCAAGATGGCTGGGTTCAACCCAGTATAGAAGTTGCGCATGTTGATTTGTTGCGCCAGGGCGTTCCTGAGGCTGGGATTGGGGATAGTAGTCAGTGTGGGAAAGGTGTCGGAGGAAAGGATTTCTGTGATTAAAAACGCACGGCCACCCGGACGCGTGGCTTGCAGTAACCCCTGCCAATGGTGGCAACGAACCGCGGTGACCAACTCTGGAAGACGTGGGTGGCTTGGGCCGACCAGAGTGGCGATGGCTTCGATCAACTGGCTGAGCAGGCATACCGAGGCGACCACGTCACAACGTTCGCACGGTGGCGCAGGCGGTGTTCGGAAGTGTCGCAGTAGGCGATCGATAGCGGCGGGATTTCGTTGTTCCGCAACGGCATTGGAGGTGAATTCGGTGATACCCAACAGATCGACCCCGCCATGCAGAATCACGGTGGGTGTTGTGCGCAAGGACTGTTGCTCAACGGCAAACAGTAGCGCTTCTTGATCCAAGTCGACAAGGTGAACCTCGGAGAAAACTTCAAGCAGCCGGTTCAAGTCGAGATCGTTCGCGTTTCCAGCACCCCATATGCAGATCGACCGGTAGTCGTCTTTCGAGTTTTCACAGAGGAGTTCCATGACATGCTGACGATGTTCCGCATACCGCTGCCAGGTGTTGCGGCTGTCTTGATTCCGTACGAGTTGCTGCTCTGTGTAGGGATCCAAGGTGTTTGCTCTCCTGGAGAAGTTCTTCACGCCTTGTGGCAGCCTTGTGGCATAAGTCTCGTGGCATAAGTAGAGGCCAGATGGCCTATCGGTGGTCAATGTACCATCTGTAATACGTACCATCTGCTCGTGAAGTGCCCTGTTCCGGGTAACAAATTGGAGCAGCCTGGTATGTAATCGTTGGGCAACCTGGGAATTGTCCAGGTTGCGTATTCTCGACCGCGGTTCGTTGCTGCTTGCAATCTTGTCTTGGAATGCGAGAATCAGATTTATGTTGCTTCCACGTTTTTCCCTGGGACGGATGTTTTTGATAATGACGGTCCTGGCCGTCTGCGCACTGATCGCCAAGCTGGCCGTCGACGGGAAGCCGTGGGCGATCGGCGCTTCGGTGGCGCTCGGCAGCGTCGTAGTGACTTTTCTAGTGCACGCGCTGCTGTTCCTGCTGATCTGGCCGTTTACCGAGTCTCGCCGCCGCCGCCAAGGAGTCGAGCATCCACAAGCGGCTGCGTTCCCAGAGACGACCCCACCTGACGGATCGGTTGGTCCGATGGGCCCGGGCTAGACCCGCCTGCCTGTTTCCTTTTTGAGCTTCCGGGACATATGGTTTCTCCACTGATGTGTACTGGCGTGATGTTGCCACGATCGAAAAATGAGAGTCTTGTGACCGTTTGGCTGCCGGTCGTGATTGGCTTGTTCTTGAGCGTGGCAGCTCGATTGGATGCGGGCGCCGCGTGGCAGCTATCCTTGCCCCAGAACCCCAAGAAAACTCGTTCTGACTTCGTAGTCCGCTTGGATTATCGAGGGATGGTTACTGGAGGGTACCAACGGATTCGTGTTCACGTCACTCCGCGTGTTAACCCATTCAATACGGAACGCAGGCTGGCATTTGCTCTGAGTTACGGGAAACCCGGAACCTCAGATTCCCGTGTGCTCACAGTCCGCCAGACCGTGGTGCTCCCCGCCGGAAGTCCTGGAACGGTTGAAACGATCCACGTTCCAGCTGGATCTGGCTATCCACCGAGTGTGCGCGTCAGTGAAGACGGCCGTGAACACGAGTCACTGCGTTATATCGGTAACGGGCGATGGGGAGGGAGGCTCAGTGGAAATCTCTCGCTTCCCCGGGTACTGATTGTTGACTCGGATACCCCGGATGGGAGTCGTCGTAACACGTGGCTCCAAACCTGGCCTGCGGACCAGCTTCAGCGACGTTCTCTGCCTGATTTCCGCAATCTGATGAAGAGTATCTTGGGACACCGCTGGGGTACGGCAAACGGTTACTACAATAATAGATGGGGTGCAAAGTACGCCAGCGCGTTTCTGCAGCCCACAACCGATGCGGTCTTGCTACGTACAGTCGAGCAACATGGGGGTCTGGAAGTACTTCATCCGGTTGATTTGCCCGAACGGTGGATTGGATATTCCGCATATGACCTGGTTTTTGTTTCATTTCCTGACCTGCGGATGTTGGTTGAACAGGACCCGGTTCGTTGGCGTGCGCTCCGCACTTGGGTGGCGACCGGACCCGCGTTGTGCGTTTACGAAACCGGCACAGCAGGGAAGCCACTTGCAAGGCTGGCATCGCTGGAGCGTTTGCTCGGTTTATCGACGTTAGTTCCTGACGAGGCCGAGGAGCCGGCGTTTCGTGGCTGGCGGGTCCCTTTGCGCGAGGACTTCAGTCGGGCGGATTCCCCGTTTCGGCTAGCGAACCGGACGATGAATAGTGCTGTTGAATTCCAATACGGAGTCGTGCGACCTATTCCACGTCCACCGACATCGCGGCGGAGGTCCAGCTCCAAACCGGTGCTGGACATGACACAAATCCCGCCTGACCCGTTCGCTGATCGTCGATCTTTGGAGGAACGCAGAGCGGCTGCCATGTTCGTCTATCGTGATCTCAGCTTGGGACGCGTGGTGGCGTTGGCGAATCCTGAAGGCTTTCCAGGCACTCCAGAATCCTGGTGGTGGCTATTTCATACCCTCAGTCCTCGCAGTCGAGGCGCCGGAGTCGGCGCATTTGCAACGCAGCGTTTGACCTGGATGGGACGTCACGGTGCGGGGGTAACAGCGGAATATTGGAATTGGCTGATTCCTGGCGTCGGCCTGCCCCCCGTGACGACGTTTCTGGTGATTATTTCGTTGTTTGTGATTGTGATCGGACCTGTCAATTACTGGTTGTTGCGGCGGACGAAGCGGCTTCACTTGCTGCTTGTTACGGTGCCCCTCGGCGCCGTGCTGGTGACGAGCACGCTATTGTTGTACGCCATTTTTTCAGATGGTTTTGGGGTGCGCTCACGTGTCCGCAGTTTGACCCATGTCGACCAGAGAGCCGGAGTCGCTGTCAGTTGGTCCCGCCAGACGTACTACGCGAGCGTGGCACCGAGCCAAGGCCTGGTGTTTCCCAGCAGCGCCACCGTCTACCCGATCATGCCAGGTGGCG
>PAQH01000138.1 GCA_002709225.1 Planctomycetaceae bacterium | reverse complement strand
TGCCAGAGTGGTTTGGGGATCTGGATGCCAATCGGGATGGCCAAGTTATGATGGCGGAATATTACGCATCCTGGTCGGAGCAGAAGGCATCGGATTTCAGGCAGTTTGATCTCAATGACGACGGTATAGTGACACCGAAGGAGGCGATTGCTGCTGGCCAAGACGGAGCGGTCCGCGGTGCCAGTGGTTCCTCTCGGTCGCGTTCAAGAGATCGCGGTACCAGACGTACTTCGTCTCGCAGTCGTTCCTCGCGCAGCGGGTCTTCGGGGAGTCGCGCTGAGCAGTACCGAAAACATGCCGCGAACTGGCTGCAGAAATTCGACACCGATAAGGACGGAGTACTCGCTAAGGAGGAGTGGTCCAAAGAGGGTTTCACCTACACCACGGCTGATGCTGATGGTGACGAAAAAGTCACAGTTAATGAACTAGCGGAGGCGATGGCCAAGAAGTGAATCGGTGGCCGCCGGTTCTATGAAGTCAGTTGCAGGCTGTCTCTTTCCTGTTCGGGAAGACGTGTTCATCAGCCCATATGATTGATGCTTTCCCCTACGCACGTTTGCTGTGTGTCGTGCACAACCGTCTGTGTCGGTTGTAACACGCCTCTGGGTAAGGTTGTCGTTGCAAGCGTGGATTGTTGGTCGCCCACGCCAAAAGGCCCGTGGTTTACTCTCATTCCTGATTGTTTCGCAACCAGAATAACTGCTGGAAATAACCAGTTTTGGGTAGTGTGCGACAAGGTGTGGGGTAGTTTGCCTGCCGGATGAAGAAAGCGGCCTAGGGGTGACTATCCGATCTTGCTAGAATCCCACCCCTTCGTTGAATCCGTTTGGTTTGGGATGACTGCCGAGAGGTACCACCTCAATGTTTGATCGATGTACCGTGTGTGTCTTACTGGTGGCAGGTTTGTTGCTCGGAGCTGTTTCTACAGGTGATGCCCAACAACAGGTTGGCGGGCGGCAACGTGACCGTACGGCAGCCCGTCCGAATCCTCGTACTCCAATTCGACCTCCAGGTGTTCGCCGGCGCGAGACGCCGGCGGCGCGTCCACAAGCGCCTTCGTTTTTGCCCCTGACGCCACGCGAGGAGGTTTACGTCAACCAACTGGTCGACTACTGGGCCAAGACGAGTAGCCAGATTCAACGATTTCGCTGTGACTTCACTCGCTGGGAGTACGACCCTGTTTTTGGTGCGGGTGTTGATACCCAGACGGGGCTCATGCAGGCGAAGACGATTAGCTCAGGTAAGATTCGGTTTTCATCGCCGAACAAAGGTATGTTCAAGGTCGAACGTGTTCGTAATTATCGACCACCGAAAAATGCTGGGGAAAAATCGACATATGTTGATCAGGAACAGGGCAGTTTTGAACACTGGGTGTGTAACGGTAAGTCTATCTTTCAGTTGCATGCGCCAACACGACAGCTCATGGAGATTCGGTTGCCTCCGGATATGGTAGGTAAAGGGTTGGCAGATGGTCCTTTGCCCTTCCTGTTTTCTGCTGATGCGTCGAAAATCAAGGAACGCTATTGGCTACATGTTATTACGCCACAAGAAGCGGCCAATAAAGGGGAGTATTGGCTTGAGGCATATCCGCGGCGACAGGACGATGCTGCCGAGTACAAAATGCTCCATGTGATTTTCGATAAGGTGTTTTATCCACAGGCGTTGAAAATATTTCCACCGAATTACGATCCGGTACGCCATCCTGCAAGTACAACATTGGTCCTCACAAAGCGAGAGTGGAAGTGGACCGACCCGCTCAATTTACATGAGCGCAGTTTTGCTGCGCCATCGTTGCCTAAGGGCTGGACTCGAAGTCCACCGTTGCTCTACGGGCAGCGGACGGATGCTCCAAGAGGAGTATCGGGGCAACCACGGCGTCGAGTCGGTAATCCGCGAGCAACAGGTGGATCTCGCGCGAACGTGACTCGTAAGAATGTCCGTCGACGCTGAATACGGGCTGGCACGCGGTAACAGACACTGCAGCAACCCAGTGCCGTGCAGGTGTCTGATGACACTAGAGCGCCAGCGCGGACTGGATAACGGTAAGCTGGCCGTGTGCTCATTCCGGGTCGCTGGGTAGCCGGTGTCCTAGTTTGTCACGTTTTGTTGCCAGGTAGTGGGCGTTGTGTTCGTTTACTGGCGGCAATATGGGTACTTGGTCGATGACGTGAAGATCAAATCCTCGCAGGTTGAAGGCCTCTGCCTTTTTAGGGTTATTTGTCAACAAACGGACGTGAGACAAGCCAAGATCTTTGAGGATTTGGATTCCGATCCCGTAGTCTCTCATATCTGCTTTGTATCCAAGTGCATGATTCGCCTCAACTGTGTCGAAGCCATTGTCCTGCAGCCCATACGCTTTGATTTTTTCCCGTAACCCGATTCCACGGCCTTCCTGCGGTAAGTAGACCAAGACTCCACATCCCTCCTGGCCTATCGTCTCGAGGGCCATTTGCAACTGGTCACCGCAATCACAGCGTAGAGACTGAATAAGGTCGCCAGTGAAACAACTGGAGTGCATCCGCACCAATGGCGCTTGTTTAGATTCGCTGGGATTTCCCATTACCAACGCAATCGGTTCCTGATCTTCGAACATCACGTCAAAGGCAATAATCTGAAAGTCTCCGTGCCGAGTTGGTAGGGTGGCACTAGCCGTGCGGCTGACGAGTTTCTCACTAAGGCGACGGTGGGCAATCAGCTCTTCAATCGAGATGATCTCTAAACTATGTGTTGTCGCAATCTCTAGGAGTTCATCACGCGACGCTCGATTGCCCGATTGGTTTAGGATTTCACAAAGAACGCCACCCGGTTGCAAGCCTGCCATTCTCGTCAAATCGACAGCCGCTTCTGTGTGACCTGCACGCCTTAGTACGCCTCCCTCCTTCGCGAGGAGCAAATGAACGTGTCCTGGTCTCACAAATTCACTAACGTTTGAAGCTGGATTGACAATAGCTTGGACCGTGGCGGACCGTTCTTGGGCCGTGATACCCGTCCTGGAAGACTTGTGATCAAGGGGAGTCAGGAACGCGGTTTCCAATTGCGTCGTATTTGAATCAACAAGAGGTTTGAGATCCAGTCGCTCGCATGTTTCCGGAAGAACTGCCATGCAGAAATCACCGAGTCCACGAAGCATGAAATTAATCATTTCCGGTGTGGCTTTTTCGGCAGCACAAATAAAGTCTCCTTCATTCTCTCGGTCTTCTGCGTCGACTACGATCACGACTTCACCGCGGCCAATTGCACTTACAGCAGCCTGTATGGAAGAAAACTCAGCAGGCATCGATATTCCTCAATTCAACTGGACCGGTCTAGAACTGAAAGGCCGCAATAGGTGCCCTGCATTTCGAGGCGAATCGGTCTAGTGATCCGCATGGTCCTACTCAATCAGATTGTGGCTGACCAGATTGTGGCTGACATTTGCATTGCGGCGTGGCCGTGACGTGAGACACCATTTGGCCTTATTATATCCGGTTTGCACATTTGGCTCGACCGGGGCCCTGGGCCATCTTGGGAGGGCAACATCCAGTGGTTCAGAGGGCATCGCTTGCCTTGCCCGCCTGGTAATTGGTGGTAACGGCTGGTTTGCAACGGCAAACTTACCCTAAGTTCAGCTGAGCACAAACAAGGAATAAGCCATATGGCGACACGTGCGGTACGGCGCGAATGGTTCGTCAAGTCGAGCCGAGACAAGAGCATTGTCAGCTTCTGTTGGCTATGCCGGCGAGTGGTTCGTAGCGTGCGTTTGTGAATCAACATTGTCGAGCGGATTAGCCATGGAATTTCAGCTGGAAAGCTCATTTAAACCTGCTGGCGACCAACCACAGGCGATCGACGCGCTTTGCGACGGGTTGCAACGTGGCCGCAAACAACAGGTATTGTTAGGGGTCACCGGATCGGGCAAGACATTCACAATGGCGAATGTAATCCAGCGTGTCCGCAAGCCAACCCTTGTGATTTCGCACAATAAGACGTTGTCGGCTCAGCTTTATTCGGAGTTCAAGGCGTTCTTTCCACACAATGCGGTTCATTATTTTGTCAGCTACTACGATTATTATCAGCCTGAGGCTTATATTCCTCAGCGTGACATTTACATTGAGAAAGACGCTTCGATCAATGAGGAGATCGATCGCTTGCGGCTTGCGTCGACTAGTTCACTTATCAGTCGCAAGGATGTCATTATCATCGCCAGCGTGTCCTGTATCTATGGACTAGGTTCACCTGACGACTATCGGGAATTAATGGTTAGCTTAATTCGTGGGGAGAGTGTTGATCGCGATGAAATGCTGATGAAACTGGTTGATATCCACTACCAGCGGAACGACGTAAGTTTTGAACGGGGTAAGTTTCGTGTCCGCGGTGACTGTGTCGAAATTTGGCCCGCGTATGAAGAATTTGCGTACCGAGTTGAGTTGTGGGGAGATGAGATTGAACAGTTAGCGATCATCGACCCCACTAGCGGTGAGACAATTTCGGCACTTCCCCAATTGTTTATCTACCCCGCAAAACACTTTGTAATGCCCGAAGACCGAATCGGAGCCGCCGTTGAGCGGATTCAGGAAGAACTTCAGCAGCAGCTCGACTTGTTTCGTGATCAGGGGAAGCTTCTAGAGGCACAGCGATTGAATGCACGGACTCGCTTTGATTTGGAGATGTTGACTGAGGCGGGACACTGCCCTGGTATTGAAAATTACAGTCGTCCCCTGTCTGGTCGCGCAGCAGGTGAACCACCAGATACCCTGTACAGTTTTTTTCCGGATGATTTTCTTCTGTTTGTTGATGAATCGCACGTCACAATTCCGCAAGTGCGCGCCATGTACGCCGGCGATCGTAGTCGCAAGGAAACACTCGTACAGCACGGTTTTCGGTTGCCAAGCGCACTCGATAACCGGCCATTGCAGTTTCCTGAATGGGAACAGCAGATTAATCAAGCTATTTTTGTGTCGGCGACACCAGGTGACTATGAGCTAGAACAGAGCAGTGGCGAAATTGTTGAACAGATCATTCGCCCCACGGGATTACTTGATCCAATTGTCGAAGTTCAGCCCGCTCGGGGGCAGGTCCCACACTTACTTGAACAGATTCGTCAACGCGCCAGATGTGGAGAACGTGTTCTGGTTACGGCGCTTACCAAGCGTTTGGCGGAAGATCTTTCAGCGTATTTGAACGAACAAAACGTGTCTTGCAAGTGGCTGCATAGTGAGCTTGACGCTTTTGAGCGGGTTGAGTTGCTGAAAGAACTGCGTGAAGGACGATTTGAGGCTCTGGTGGGAGTGAATCTGCTTCGAGAGGGCCTTGACTTACCGGAGGTATCCATGGTCGCTATCCTGGATGCCGACAAGGAGGGGTTCTTGCGCAGCGAAACTTCACTAATTCAGACGATTGGCAGAGCCGCACGGCATATCAATGCGAAGGTAATTCTCTATGCGGATCGAGTAACCGATTCAATGCAGCGAGCAATCGAAGAGACTCGTCGTCGGCGAGCTTTGCAAGAGGAATACAATACCAAGCATGGAATTACCCCTCAGTCGATACACAAAGAGATACAGGCGGGAATTGAGGCAGTCTCGGAAGCACACCGGGAGGCGAATGCAGCGGTTGGACGGAATGAAGAAAGTGAAATTGTCACCGAAGATTTGATTCAAGAACTGCAAACCGAGATGCTCGAGGCGGCCGAGTCGCTTGAATTCGAACGTGCGGCTGCGCTACGTGATCAGATTACGCAGCTGCGCGAGCCCGCCGAGAGGAAGAGTGGCGGCCGTCGAAGTGTCGCTTCTCCACGTCGAAAAGGTCGGCGTAGACGTGTCGCAAAAGGCTCTCGGATTCCTAGGCCCAAGAAACGCTGAAGAGCGAACTGATTGAAGCGGAGCGGGATGTTTGGGGAGCTCGGTTGGTTGTGGTGGGCCCAGTGTTTTAGGGAAAAAACCGGTTTGCGGGCAGGTTTATGGGAATAATCATGGGACTTTAGGGGTCACATATATAAGGTAAACTCCGCGAGGCCAAAGACTTGCTGGGACTGACAATCCCTGCAGTAGTCTCCGCGGCTTGACCGCCAGGGAAGGCCCCGACTTGCGAGACTTCGCTTGCGTACGATGGACATTGAAGAACTGATCGACCAGCATCACGGGACGCTGTATCGCTACGCATATCGACTTACTGGCCGAGTCGAGGATGCGGAGGATCTTACGCAGCAGGTGTTTTTGTTGGCGCAACAAAAATTGCACCAAATTCGTGACGCCTCCAAAGCCCGGTCTTGGTTGTTTGCTGTGCTACGCACCTGTTTTCTGAAGAACTGTAGAAAACGGGTGGAAATCCCTGTCACTGGCATGGCGATGGAAATTGATGACATTCCCCAAGATGTGCCGGGTGGCGATGAGATTGATTGTGAACGATTACAACAAGCGATCAACGAGCTGCCCGAGACATTTAGATTGGTCTTGTTGATGTACTATTTCGAGGAGTGTTCGTACAAGGAAATTGCGGCACATCTTGAGATCGAAATCGGTACTGTCATGAGTCGATTATCGCGTGCCAAAGCACGTTTGCGTTATCAGTTGATTCCTCATCGCAAAACCGTGTGGGGAGCCAATAGAGGTTTGATGTCTCTGTCCACTGACGAGACTACTTTGAGGTGATAATGAGCGATACGACCAACTACAAAGTGCAGATGGATGCATGCCGCCCTGGATCGGAAGATTTATGTCTGGATGAGCTGAAAGACGCGGCGGCGCGAGTTTGCGATTATGCGTCTGACGCAGCGGTGTTTCAACGAAGCCAGGACTGGGATAAGACTGTTGGGGAAGTTGTGCGTAATGGCCCGGTTCCCACCGGACTTGCATTGGCATTGCTGGAAAGTGTACGTGCCAATGAACAGGAGTTGGTTTGCAGAGATGTTGATTTGAACGTGGCCACGCGGCGAGGGCGGCGGCGCTACGTGGCGTGGGGTACCGGTTTGTTGAGTTTGGCGACAGTTGTTGGATTGGTAGTTTTCTGGAGTTGGCAATCTGTACCAGACCGACATCTGACACGAAGGGAATTGTTGGCTTCTGTTGAACGTTGGATCGTAAAGCCGGGTATGGAATGGCAACTGTTAACAGAACAAGAGATTGGTCGTTTTTCGTT
Source organism: Planctomycetaceae bacterium (assembly GCA_002709225.1). Classification (GTDB taxonomy): domain Bacteria; phylum Planctomycetota; class Planctomycetia; order Pirellulales; family Pirellulaceae; genus UBA9264. The sequence continues at coordinate 70,459 of PAQH01000138.1, read as the reverse complement.
GGATACGAGAGTCAACTTCCATCCTGATCGTTGGCAGGCAATCTCGCTTGGTACGGGGAATGACGCTGTTGTCTATAGCGATGCGTTTGCCCGGCGCGACTCTCTTTATTTGTTTGTTATTGAGGTCGGAAGCGACGCTGAGATCGATTTGCCCAGTAATCCGCCTCGCGCAGCAGACTGGAACTCTCGGGGATGGTATGTCGGAGTCTGGAAAAGAGACCACCGAGTGTACGCTTTGGCTGTCAAAGGAAATGGGGCAAGAGACTACAAGCGACTTTTGAGGCCCGTCCGTATCGGCTAATCCGCAAGGTTTAACACGGCACCTCGAGGATTTCTTTTTCGTCGCTAATCACGCTTATCTTCCGAGTAGTCTTGTTCCGAATCAGAGGAATGGAGCGGTCTTGTCGGCTGTGTCTCCACTGGGACCTGGTTGAAATAGATTCACAGATGCGGCCGCTCGGTTTGGTGTGTGTTTTGGATATTTGGTGGATCCGCTGCAGTCTCTGTAGCGTCCCAAGGGGAGATCGCAATGCACAGGTTGGTTTTCTCTTTGGCGGTTTTGATGGGAACAGTCCTGGTTGCTCAGATTCCAGAGGAAATTCCTTTAGAGCCTCCCGCCAACCAACCAAACGAAGTCGCTGATCCGGTGACGGATGCTGCGATTCTGGATGAGAAAGTCGAAAACTTGGATCTCGGGAAGCCAGCCAACTCGATCGATGAAAGCCCCCCCGTTCCCGTGTATGAGAAAAACGGAGTTGGTGAGTTAGTAGAACCAGATATCCCGGTAGACGAGCCAATTCCTGTCGACCCGAACGAATTAGTGTTACCGCCGAAACCCGATAGAGTAGAGATCGCGACCGATTCGAATGACAATCCGCCCGCTACAATTAAGTTGCCTGAGCCAGTTGATACGAAACCGACTCAGCAACCGCGTTATGAGCGATCGTTGGCGGATCGAGTTGTGCCACAAACCAATCCACGTCGTGACTTGGTTCGGCTTAACGCGGCACGACGCGCGGCTCGAAGACGGTTCCGTATTGCGACCATGAAATGGCTTAATTACTCCAAGATTCGGCCCGCGGTGGGAGCTACTCCCACGACGAGTTATTACACGCCGAGCTGGCGAGCATTCGAACTCGACACGTCAGCATATTGGGACGAATTCGGCTCGGGGTTGCCAGCGTCAAACGACCGTTCCGTCGAATGATTGTGCGGCCATTCGTGCGAGTTTGTTGCAATTGCATGCAGCAATGCGCTCCCAATCTTCTTCCCAATGAAGATTGCTCAAAAAGAACCGTGGGGCGTATGTTGGCTGTTCGCAATCGTTGCGTCTTCTTGCTACAAACGATCTCAGACCGTGTAAATATCTGGCCTGTTCGTCTCCCCCTGGCCAGTGGTGCAATCGATTTGGCCGGCAGTGGGCTAGGAGAATAGGTTTGTTTGGCCAGCAAATGGAGCGATATCGATGATTGTCCGGTTGTGTTAGCCGTGGACGATCAACCGTAGACAACCTGCGTTCACTATCGATTGTTATTCGATCCCGTCACGACGATTAGTGGTAGAGAGAGCACATGGTCCAGATCATTGGCCGCAGATATGACACTCAGAAAGTTGTCGCACTACATTGCGTGGAGGGCCGCGTAGCTGAGATCGAACATGTTCATGTAGATGTGGTTGATTCGGCGCAAGAGATTCCCTGGCTTGGACCCGGCCTCGTTGATCTCCAGGTTAATGGGTTTGGAGGGCAGGAATTTACTGACCCTGACCTGACTATAGAGCATGTCGAAGAAATCAGTTTGCGGATGGATGCGGATGGCGTGACTCACTATCTGCCGACACTCACGACAAATAGCATTGCCACGTTGACCCATGCCCTGTCAACCATTTCATCGGCTTGCAGCAGCTCGCCGGAAGTCGCGGCTCGGGTGCCAGGCATCCATCTGGAAGGGCCGTATTTGTCTCCTCATGAGGGACCTCGTGGGGCTCATCCACAACGGCACTGCCGTGCGCCGGATTGGGACGAATTTTCAAGGCTGCAGGAGGCGGCCGAAGGGCGGATTCGCATATTGACGCTATCTCCCGAGTACGACGGTACGGCCGACTTTATTGCGCGGACTGTCGAGTCAGGCGTTGTTGTGGCGATTGGGCATACCAGTGCCGACTCTTCGCAGATTCGTGCGGCGGTCGACGCGGGGGCGAGTATGAGTACACATTTGGGCAACGGAGCGCATGGACAAATTCGCCGTCATCCGAATTACATCTGGGACCAGCTTGCGGAAGACCGGTTGGTAGCGAGTCTGATTGTCGATGGCCACCATCTCCCTGCTGCGGTGGTGAAGAGTTTTGTCCGCGGGAAAACGACGGACCGTTGTGTATTGGTTAGCGATATGGTGGGAATGGCCGGTATGCCGCCTGGACGTTATGAGAATTCGGCAGTCGGTGACATCGAGATTCTGGATGATGGTCGGATTGTCGTCGCGGGCCAACGACAGTACCTGGCAGGAGCGTCACTGCCGCTGACGGTTGGCGTTGCCAACATCATGCGTTTTACGGAGATGGATTTAGCAACAGCCATTGACTTGGCGAGCCGGCGTCCTGCGCAACTGATAGCCGCGCCGGCTGGAGCTTTTGAAGTGGGTGTCCCTGCGGATTTCATTCAGTTCGCTGTGCCGACTTCTGGCAAGAATCGGATCCAGATCTTAGCGACGATTAAAGCTGCGAAACCGGTGTATGGGGACTTGTGGACGCCTGCCATTTAAGGCAGCGAGTGTCTCGCCCGAACGCTGCTTTGTGACTGTATGGTGGCGAGCACAAGATCATACTTGGTCAGTGATCAGCCAGCGGTTTTTCTGTCGGTGTGAGCATTGCTGCGAGATCACCAGCGCCTGCGAAGAGCGCAGGCGTTCCGCCCGTGTGGACGAATATGATGTGTTGACTGGTCGAGTAACGCCCAGAACGGACGTGATCGATTAGCCCTGCCATCGCCTTTGCCGTATAGCTCGGATCAAGGAGAATGCCTTCGGTACGGGCGAGCAGTTGAATTGCCTCCATGCATTCCTCGGTCGGGATGCCGTAGCCCTTGCCAACATAGGCGCCATCAATGTTGATTTCTTCGGGTGCCACGCGCTCTGGCAGTTCCAGCAGATCAGCCGCGGCGTTGGCGATATCGCTGAGATCCTGTTGCTCGTCCCAGGGCCAGTGGATGGGCAGAATGTTATGTATCGGATAGTTGATTTGTAGTATCTTGCGTGCGAGGGCGAGTCCTGCGCCAGTAGAGCCCCCCGAGCAGATATAGAGAGCGGCGGGCTCGATGTCCTGCGCCTCTATTTGGCGGGTAATCTCAATCAGGCATTGGCTGTAGCTAATTGCAGCTTTGGCTTTAACGGTGGACCGATCCCAACTGTAAACCTGACGGCCCTGGTCGCGGAATAGCTGTGCCGTCCGCGCGATTCGTTGATCCAATTCAGGGCCGACGCATTCGTCCACGATTTCGTAGCTTGCACCCAGAATATGGTCGAGTAACAAGTTGCCTTGGATTTCGTGTCCATGTCCGCCTCGACTAAGTAACAGGTGGCAGGCGATACCGAGTTTGGCGCAAGAAGCAGCCGTTTGTCGGCAGTTGTTAGACTGCACTCCTGCACCCCACACGACTAAATCAGCGTTTTCCTCTACGGCATCGGCCATCAGAAATTCGTTATGGCGGGTCTTATTTCCTCCCATTGCCAGGCCAGTGCAATCATCTCGTTTGATCCAGATTTGCGGACCGCCTAAAGATTCCGAGAACCGGGGTAATCGTTCCAGCGGTGTTGGAAGATGGGCGAGAGAAACTCGAGGCAAACGGCCGATACACAGTTCGAGATCGGTTAACGAGTCCATTGTGCATTATCCGTTTGCTAGTGAGCTACAAACGGCCTCACGGAAGTGCTGGAAGAGGTATTGGCTGTCGTGAGGCCCCGCCGACGCCTCGGGATGAAATTGTACGCTAAATGCAGGGACTTCCCGATGTTGCAATCCGGCGACGGTGTTGTCATTAAGGTTGCGGTGTGTGATTTCCAGGCAGTCTGGCAGAGACGCTTCATCTATCGCGAATCCGTGATTTTGAGAAGTGATTTCAACCTTTCCGCTGCGCAAATCAAGCACCGGTTGGTTGGCACCCCGGTGCCCGAACTTAAGTTTGAAGGTCTGAGCCCCGCAGGCCAGTCCAAACAGTTGATGCCCGAGGCAAATCCCAAAAATTGGACGAGTACCTAAGAGTGCGCGAATGGTTTGGATGGCGTAGTCAAGTGGTTCAGGATCGCCAGGCCCATTGGAAAGGAAAATGCCGTCTGGTTTCTGTTTCCGAACCTCTTCTGCAGAAGCGGTGCCGGGGAGAATGGTCACGCGCAATCCCTCGTGGGTGAGGTGCCGGGGAATGTTCCATTTCATGCCAAAATCGAGCGCCACTATATGAGGTTCCGGGACCTGGACGTCCGTTCTTACCTGATCGGAAGAGTCGCCCAGCTCCGGCAACATTGCCCACTCGCTCAAGCCTTCTTCCCACTGGCGAGATGTTGCGGGCAGGACTTCTTTGACCAGGTCCCGACCTACCAGGCCAGGACTTGTTTTCGCTTTGGAGACCAGGCTCGCGTCATCCAGATCGCGCGTCGATAGGACGCCATTCATCGCACCTTGGCTGCGAATGTGCCTCACCAGGCGGCGTGTATCGATACCCGCAATACCGACGATGCCATTATGCGAGAGATAGTCGTGTAGACTACCTTGCGAGCGAAAATTGCTTTCAATTCGGCTGTTTTCGCGGACAATAAATCCTGCCAAGTGAGGTTTTTGGCTCTCAATGTCTTCTTGATTAACCCCGTAGTTTCCCATTTGCGGGTACGTCATCGTGACAATTTGTCCGCGGTAACTAGGGTCCGTCAGAATTTCCTGGTAACCGGTCATTGAGGTGTTAAAAACTACCTCACCGTCAACCTCTCCAGGCGATCCAAACGACGATCCAACAAATATGTTGCCGTCTTGCAGAGCGAGTTTTGCGACCGCCATGGTTACAAACCAGTCAATTGCTCAAAGTAGGTATGGTTACTTTCAGCCTCCACCGCTGGCCGCAACTAAAGTCGCCTGGAAGCAAATTCCGATAACAACCGTACGGCTGTGGGTCTTCGGATAACGGTGAGGTAACTTACCGCGCTCTGAACAGCCAAACGACGAGGGTCCTTGTTGCGGCGAACAAGGGCCCTCTTTTTGTTCTTGCCAGCGGGCGGCAGTATACAGGTATCTAGTCAGATCGGATAGTAGTTTCGGGTGATCTGGCCTAGCGTGCGCATGTCGACAGAGTGTCACACAGGCCGGGCGGGTGGCGATACGGCGCCCCGGAATAGCCCTGATACCTGTTTTGCGATTCCCTGTAGAGTAGCAAGGACGTTCCTGCGGAGGACTATGAAGCAGGTTGGTTCCTGTAACGCTCGGTTCAAGGTATTGCATCTTATCAGCCAGGTGACCAGTGGATGACAATGCACTATTGCCGCCCAGCAGTAGGCTGTTGGAGGGATGCGCGCGGAGGAGATTTGTGACGATTGGGCAACAGACGTTTTGCTGGCATTAATCCTAGACAGACAAATCCTTTGGTTTCTGTACCCAGAAAAATCTGTCCGCCGTGGATGATCGGTGAACTGATCTGTCGGAGGGTGGACGTGAGTCGGTACTGCCAAAAGACTTCTAGTGAGGGCGTCCTTAATCCCATAACATCTCCGGCGTTGTTGACCACATAGAGACAGTTGCCAGCAGTTGTTGGCGATCCTAGGATTGGGGCCTTGGTGTCTATTTGGGCCGAGACTGTCCCATCAGGATTCAGTAGTACTAACGTGCCATCAGAACACCCACATGCGAGCCAGAAGGAATCGGGTGTTATGCCGTCATTGGGGCCTGTAATTACGGCAATCGATCCCAGCACAGTTCCAGGTGTTTTAGTTGTCCAGTCGATTTCAAGTGTATTGATATCGATGCAGCACACCTGTCCCGCGGTGGAGCGGTTTGGGGTGACGTAGTCACCTTGCCCCATACCAACAAAGAGCTTTCCGTCGTGCACAGATGGTGGACTGAAAACAGGGAATGGCATTTTCAATCGTTTGATCTCGCGTCCCGACATGGCATTTAATACACAGAGTGCTTGTCCTCCGACGCCGAGCCCTAGATACAGAAGGCCATTGTGCACAATCAGACTTGTTTCGGCATCCGGGTAGTCGTTGCCGGTTCGGTGCCAGACAACTCGCTGATTCTCGGATTTCGCGTTCAGCCGCAAGCAATAGAGGCCGTCGTCACCGGCTGCAACATAGACCCGATCCTTAGAGATCACAGGAGTGCATTCGACATGGCTATTGGTTTGGTAGGTCCAGGCTATGGTCCCTTCACGGCCGGGGCGAAGGTCAATACACACGATACGACCGGATTGAGTATGGTGCAGCCCTTCACCGACGACGAGAGAATCTCCCCTGATGACGGGGGAAGAGAAGGTCGCGGCATAGCCGCTGGGTGCAGCACTCCATACGACCGATCCAGTCCTGCTTTCCAGGCAGAAGATTCGGCCGCGGTTGTTACGGGATCCGACGGTGTAGATAAAATGATTGTCCGTCGCTGCGGACGCATAGAATTGTTCGCCGGGTCGAAATGACCATTGAAGTCCACCTTGGCTTGGTCCCGGGCCCCCTTCCAGCGAACCATGCCGAAGCGGACCGCCACGATGCATGGGCCAGTCGCGTATGGAATCAAGTGGTCGCTCGGTAATTTGCTCGGGTTGTTCTCCATCGTAGAAGTACCTGAAGCTTGCGATACCACCGAGTAGAACAACCAAACCAGCCAGGGCGGTGGCTTTCTTGCGCCACAGAAATCGCATGAGGGCTTTGCGAGTGCTTCCGTGCCGCAACGAAAACAATGTTGCCAGAAACGACAAGCACAGACCGGGGATCAATAGGAGTAGCAGAGTGAGGTTGGGCAGAATGGGGATAACTGCAAGTACGGATTGACTGCTGTACTGAGCACTCGAAGTGTCCATAAACGCACCAGGTACGAGCCTTTCTTGACAGTGTAACTACGGCTTCCTATGATCGCAAAGCCAACCTTGAGTCAGCTGAGAACAATTCGCTCTTGAGTGATTTAACCCACAGTTTGCGACGCTGATGACACTTGCCGAAGGGTAGAGGCTGAGAGAATATTTGCAGGTGTTTCTGTTTTCGTTTCATTGTTTAGGGGATGCGTGTTATGCGACGTGCCGCCGGGTTTACACTCGTCGAGTTGCTGACGTCGATTGCAATAATCGGCATCCTGACGAGTCTCCTCTTTCCCGCTGTTCAAATGGCCCGTGAAGCGGCGCGGAGATCAACCTGCAAGAACAATCTGCGTCAGATCGGACTGGCTCTGCAGATGTATCACGGCAGTTTGCGTACTTTTCCTTCCGGTTACATTGCCAGCCGACCAGGTAACGCGAGTGGCTCAACGGGGTCTGGCGATCCGGTTGCATTTCGTTTTGATGCTGTCCCGCCGTCACTTTCAATTGAGCCAAGTCGACCTGGATGGGGTTGGGCTGCGTTGATATTGCCGTATCTGGAACAAGGGAACCTTTATAGTGAGATTCCGTTCCATTTGTCGGTAGAGTCGCCCGGTAGCGCGGCGGTACGTGAGATGCCGTTGTCGATCTATTCCTGCCCATCGGATACCCACATTGGCGTGTACCGGGTCTTTGACGAAAGTAATCAAGTCCTTGCCAGTGCGGCCACGAATAGTTACGTGGCTTGTTTTGGGAAGTACGGTTTGATTAATACGCAGCCACACCTTGGCAATGGTCTGTTTCAGCGCAATAGTCGTTGGCGAACGGCAGACGTTCGTGATGGCTTGAGTAACACCTTAGCGATCGGCGAGCGCGGTGCGATGTTGACTCAGGCACCTTGGGCGGGAGTGCTGACCGGTGGCACATGTCGGACCACAACGGGCGCACCTGTGTTTGTAGCGATCACTGAGAAGGCTCCATCGATGGTTTTGGCAAGGATCGGTAACCGTTCCCTGAACAGTACCTATAGCGAACCTTACGATTTTTTTTCGGGGCATGATGACCTCGTTCATTTTCTGTTTGCAGATGGTGCAGTAAAGGCAGTGACCAATGGTGTTGCCTTAGAGGTGTTGCATGCATTGGCCACGAGGAATGGGCGCGAACCCCAGTCGTTTTCAATCGATTAGCGACACGGTTGCCTGGAGACGGATCATGGTTGCCACCAGATCACGCAAGAGTGTGACGAGACGTACTGGAGCGGTTGTCGTAAGCCTTGTTGTGCTAGCAGCCGGCTGTGATTCTCGTCCTAGTGCACCCGCTTTGCGAGATTCAGCGGTTTACACAAATGAGGACGCCGGTCTCAAGTTTTTGGTTCCCACTGGGTGGACTTGCTCCGCAAGTGCAGTCTTACCGAGCCAGATCGAACGTGAGATTGTCTTGGCCCAATGGAGAATGCGAACGCCAGTTCAGGGTGCTTCGGTCGAGATCTTGTGTTTTGACAAAGAACAGCGGTTTGATTTACATCGCTATCACTCTGGTCCTTCGCATGGCAGTAAGCAGTGGAATTCGCAGACGGATCCAGCAGAAATCACCATCAACGGTAATTCCGCCACGCGACTGACTTATGTGGCGGAAATAAGTGGTACTGAAATGCGTAAGCATGTGGTCTGTTTTCGCCGCGGTTTACGTGTGTTTTCATTCATCGGTCTTTTCTATGACAACGATGAGAAGGCGGAACAACAACTTCAGCGTGCGCTCGACAGCATCCAGTGGCAAGGTTGAAAACTCACCGCTTCTGGCTCGTGGTTCGTTTCATTTTCAGTAACGACCTGATTGCGGGATTCCTCGGTGCGTCATCAGTGTGTGATGTGATGACAGGCTGTAAATCGAAAAAAAAGTTCCAGCTCCCTACTGTCGAATAAAAGACAGAAGCAGGAAGTTTTCACGCTTGGCGTGACGAATGCCTCTCCCGACGTTCGAGGATAGTGCAACAATCTCTCGTGTGTGGAAAGTCGTAAAAGAATCCACACGGTTCAATTGCTCCCCGTCGCTGGTTTGTTTGGGGGATATTTGCTCTGTCGACACACATGTGCGAGTGTATGTGCGGATTGATAGCAAGAACTCACCGTGTTTCTGGAAAGGTAAAGCATGGAAGACTTGTTTTCTGTTGCAGACAAAGTGGTGATTGTGACCGGCGCGAGCCGCGGAATTGGTGCGGCAGTGGCGCGAGGATTTATTGCGCGGGGCGCCAGACTGGTTTGTACATCGCGTTCAGATGAATCGATGGCGCAACTCGCAGCTTTGGCACCCGATCGCGTGGCGGTCGTCGGGTGCGACCTCGCCCAGGCAAATGCCGTAGCTCAGATCTCTCGGGTCGCCGAGAAACGATTTGGCAACGTGGATGTCTTAATTAACAACGCTGGCACCACAACAGTCGCTGCGGATCCGTATCAAGACGAAGTGAGTTGGGATCGGACACTTCAGGTCAACCTAAAAGCCGCATTCTTGTTGGGAGGAGCCGTTGCCAAAATCATGGAACGACAGGGAAGTGGTTCGATTATCAATATTGCGAGTATTGGAGCGTTGCTTGGCTTTCCCGATAATCCGTCTTACCAGGCCGCCAAGGGTGGGCTGCGCCAATTGAGTCGTGCGATGGCACGAGATTTTGGTTCCGAAGGGATTCGCGTCAATACGATTTGTCCCGGATACATTCGGACTCAGATGACTGAGCGAAGTTACCAGGATCAGGCCATGCGCCAGGCCCGGACCTCGCGTACTTTGCTCGGCCGTTGGGGAGACCCTGAAGATCTGGTGGGAGCGTGCCTCTTCTTGGCCTCTGATGCTTCCAGTTATATTACAGGTGCCGATCTCGCTGTGGATGGCGGTTGGACGGCTCAGGGACTCTAGATTGCGTTCCCCGAAGTACCCGATCTTCCGGGAAGCAGGCATCTTGTTTTCCGGGGGAAGGGATCTTATTGCGTTTTTCAGACAAGTTTTCCACTTCGTATCAGACGCCATAATGCGTCCTGACATCCGCGTGATTCACGGTTTTTGCTTGGGCGTTGGCCAAATCAATTCGACTTTGTGTCGGCTTGATTGACATTGCTGCTAGCAGGCGTAGAATCGGCCTCCCCATAGCACATGTTGGCGCGTAGTTAACAACTCGCGTCGTGCTTGCGAGAATCTCTTCGATGGAGCGGTGGTTGGTTTGTGGGGGCACGCTTTTCCGTAGCCAGATCCCACGATATCGGTGCGCGAAGGATGCGTTCAGAAGTGTACAAGAGCAGCGATACGGATATCGATCGTTTCCGAGCAGTTCTCGTGGAACGTTTGGGTTGCGAACGCTACGAAGTGTGGTTTGGTGGCGTGCGCTTTGAATTGCGGTCACTTAGATTGACAGTGTTCGCACCCGATCAATTTACTTTGGATCGACTCCGCAACCGCTTTCGCGTAGAGATTCAGCACGCAGCTTCGCTTACGGTTAAGGGCTGCGTAGAAGTAGCGTTCAACATTGACGAATCACTGAAGCCGGCGACACCTACTAATTCTCTTACAGCATTGTCTCGAGAAACGGTGCTCCAAGATAGTCGCTCGGAGTCGGCGTTGGCGTCTACGGGTGATGGAGCTTCCAATCTGTCTCCGCTATCCCGTCGCCCGACTTTGAGTTCGTTCGTGGTTGGCGATCACAATCGAGTAGCTGTTACCGCCGCGACCACAATGTTGCGTAAAGTTGGTGTGATTTCTCCGCTCCTGATTTATGGCCCTCCTGGGTGTGGAAAAACTCATTTGTTACGTGCGATCCAGTTGGCAGCCCGCCAGAAACGCGAGGTTGTTCGCGCGATTTACCTTTCAGCAGACCAGTTCACAACTCATTTCTTGGAAGCGTTAAGAGGTAGTGGACTTCCCAGTTTTCGTCGCAAGTACCGAGACGTGCACTTGCTCTTGATCGACAATGTGCAATTTTTCGCCGGAAAGCGGGCAACGATGGTGGAATTGCAACATACGATGGACGAACTCAGCCGCCAGGGCCGGCAGCTGGTGTTGGCTGCAGATTGCCCACCAGCACAGATGTCTGAGTTAGGGCCAGAGTTGATTGCCAGAATGTCCGGCGGGGTTGTTTGTGGAATGGAGATTGCTGATCGCGCGACTCGACTAGCGATCTTGCGTCAGCTTAGTCAAGATAGCAAGCTGGCTGTGCCCAGCGGCGTGTTGGAAATGTTGGCCGAACAGATGCGCGGTGATGTTCGCCAGTTGCAAGGCGCGATGAACCGTTTGAATTTGACCAGCGAAGCGCTCGGTTGCCCGGTCACGCGCGAGTTGGCAGAAGCCACCCTGGCAGATTTGTTTTCGACGATGCATCGTGCTGTTGGGCTGACGGATATCAGCAAAGCTGTGTGTGGTTTGTTCGGATTAGAGCCTGGCGAATTGAAATCCGAGCGCCGCACGCGAAAGATCACGCAGCCGCGAATGCTCGCGATGTGGTTGGCACGCAAGTACACACGAGCCGCATATTCAGAGATCGGCGACTTTTTTGGTAACCGGGCTCACAGCACAGTAATATCCGCACAGCAAAAAGTCGATGGCTGGGTTTCGACGGGAAGCTCAATTCGCCTGGGACGATCGGTTTGTCAGGTAGCCGACGCAATTCGCCGGATTGAGAACCAGTTGCAGGCTGGCTAGGTACTACCGACTCACCAAAATTGACTACCCGTCAATAGGGGCTATTATTGTCGACAGCTGTCAGTGAGACTTTGTTTCTGCAGGGCATGATGACGGGTATTGCTTAGTTGCGTATCGCCGGAACCTCACCAGGTGAGCTGTACGTCTTCCGGCTGCAGTCTTCCCGCCGGACGGATTCCCTTGCCTGGTTGATCGTTAAGGCGATCCCCTAGATCTTTACGGGCTTCGGCAGCGAATTTCTGTAGTTTGCGAACAATTTGGGGGTGTTTGTCGACGAGGTTTGTCGTTTCACCGACATCGTTCTTGAGATCGTAGAGCTCCAGATTTGTTTTGGCCTGGCTGTACCGGACCGGCTTTCCTTGGGTCCCCCCAGCGCGTCCCGCAAGTGTACGGTAGGGGTGAGGAAAGTGGAGCTTCCATTGACGATCACGTATCGCCTGTAGTTGGCCACCGCGGTAATAACAATAGAACGCTTGGTGAGGTGATCTTGCCCCCGGTTCGGCGAATATGAGTGGGCTGATGTCCTTCCCGTCAATCTTGTGGCTAGGGAGCTTGGCGCCAATGAGTTTCGCAACCGTAGGTAGAATATCGATTGTCGATCCTAATTCGTCACAAGTCGTACGCGCCGGAATTTTTCCCGGCCACCACATGATTGTCGGTTCTCGAATGCCGCCCTCAAATTCGGTGCCCTTGCCTTCTCGTAATGGTGCGGCTGAACCGGCGTGGTTACCGTAACTGAGCCAGGGGCCATTGTCAGACGTGAAAAGCACGAGTGTCTTTTCGGTTAATTTCAGACGTCTCAAAGTAGTCAAGATTTGGCCGACTGACCAGTCGATTTCCATGACCACATCGCCGAATAGCCCGTTTTCGCTTTTGCCCTTGAATTTGTCTGATACATAAAGGGGGACGTGTACCATGCTGTGTGGAAGGTAGAGGAAGAAAGGTTCGTTGCGGTGGCGTGTGATGAAATTGACAGCTCGGTCGGTGTACTGAGTGGTCAATTGTTCCTGATCTTTTCCGAGGACGTTGTTGTTGATTACGCGATTTCCTTCCAGTAGTGGTAGCCTTGGAAAACGGTCACCAATAGTAGGGTGTAACGGCCACATGTCATTGGAGTATGGCAGGCCGAAGTACTCGTCGAATCCATGGGCCAATGGCAGGAATTTTGGATGGTGCCCCAAATGCCATTTGCCAAAACACGCAGTTGCATAACCGCGTTGCTTACATATTTCGGCGAGGGTCACTTCGCCGGCGTTGATTCCGTGTTTTGCGGCAGGGCCTAAAGCTCCACTGATTCCTACTCGGCGATGGTAGCAGCCAGTCATCAGAGCCGCTCGTGATGCTGAGCAGACGGCCGAAGAGACGAGGAAATCGGTAAAACGCATTCCCTCACGAGCCATTCTGTTCAGGTGAGGAGTGCTATAACCGTCGGCACCAAAGGGGCCGATGTCCGCGTAGCCCATATCGTCAACGAAGATCACAATGACATTAGGTTGAGATGTGTCTGGTTCGGCGGCTGATGTGTTTGCGGTGAGCCATAGCCACGGACTGCCCAATACAGACAGGACTAGGAATGGGTAGGCCGTGAGCGTGCTTGATCTTGGTCTGTTTGCCATCTTCAGGTCCTGTGGGGCGGTGGAGTTAAGCCCACTAGAGTTCGTGCGAATCACGTACCAAAGAATATGCCGCTTGCAGTTTTTATACATGAAAGCATAGCCGGCCGAATTGTTGAGTCCATCCCCGGATTGGCGACTTGTTGCACTAGTTCGGGCCATGGCCTGTGAAGTTCGTGTGGGCAGCCTGGTCCGGGAATTTCCTCTGAGTTTATGGTGCCCTGCCCTTTGCTTGAGCCTGGCTGGCCGAGGGTGGCAGCGACGAGTTCAGTTGCGGTCGTTGAATTCTTTAGCGCGACGTGATAAGCATACGGTGAGTTTGGTGCGTGGCAGCGGTTTGCGCAATATCTCCCTGGTAAGTAACGCCTGCGGTGCTAATTGCCGTAAACCGGGTCTTTGCTGCGCCAGAGTGAATTGCAACTCTATGCCGTTGAGAACGAGAGCTATGAACGATGTGAATAAGGAACGGTCGGAGTGGATTGTCGATACGACTCAAATGTCTTTCAAACAGGACGTGTTTGAACGTTCAAAGCAGACGCTTGTGGTTGTCGACTTTTGGGCTGCGTGGTGCGCGCCTTGTAAGATGTTGGCCCCGGTATTGGAAAAGTTGGCAACGGAATGCGCCGGCAAGTTTGTTCTTGTAAAAGCCGACACGGAGCAAGTTGCTGAGGCAGCGAGTGAGTTTCAGGTCAGTTCGATCCCCGCGGTCTTTGCAGTGAGTGGTGGTGAGATCGTGGATGTCTTCCATGGTGTTCTGCCCGAAGAACAGATCCGTGGGTGGCTTGAACGCCTGTTTCAACACCATGCCATTGTCGAAATTCAGGCGCTTGAAGAAGCAGACCCCGCAGCGGCCGAAGTACGCTATCGTTCATTAATCTCGGAACGCCCTAACGATGTTCAACTGACGATCGGATTGGGCAGGGTTGTGTTGGCACAGGGGAAAGAGAAAGAGTGCCAGGAGTTGCTGGAACAGTTAGAACAACGTGGATTCCTGGAGCCCGAAGCGCAGCAACTAATGGCCGTGTTGAAAATGCGCAACCGCCAAGTGTCGGATGTAGATTCCATACGCAGGGAAGTCGCGGCTGACCCGGACGATATGGGATTGCAATGGCAACTGGCGGAGGCTTTATCTGGAGAAAAGCAATACGCGGAAGCGCTGGCCATTTGCCTTGCGGTGCTTCAAAAGGACCGTCACGGATTTGGGGAAAACTCCCGGCAATTGATGATAGACATTTTTCGTATATTGCCTGAAGACGATGATTTGATTGGCGAATATCGTCGCAAGCTGGCGTTGGCGTTGTATTGATTTCGTATTGCGAGTGCTGCTGTCTTACTACCCGGGGTGTTTTCCCGAGGATGCTAACGCGGCAACCGGACCACGTAATTTGCAGATATGTTTCGCGAAGAACTAACGGAACTCCAGATGAAAATACAAATTCGAACGACACTATTGGTGGCGGGGCTAGTTGCCCTGGGGTACGCCGGCGTGTTCGCAAAAAGCCCGGTTTCAGTCATTCTTGACACTGACATCGGTAACGATGTGGATGACGTGCTGGCGTTGGGGATGCTGCACGCTCTACAAAGTCGAGGTGCTTGCCGTCTACTGGCCGTAACAGTAACCAAGGATCATCCTGCTGCAGCGGCGTTGACGGACGCTGTTAACACGTTCTATGGGCGTGGAGACATTCCTGTCGGTGTTGTGTCCGGTGGGGTTACGCCAGAGGTTGGTAAGTTCTTGCCGATGGTCGATCAGCGAGATGACGGTAAAAGGCGTTATCCCTTTGATCTTAAGAAACCGCCGTCCGCTGTAAGTTTGTTGCGGCGCGTACTACACAATCAGCCTGACCGGTCGGTGGTCGTGGTTCAGGTTGGTTTCTCGACCAATCTTGCGCGCTTAATCAGTTCGCAACCGGATGCGGAATCCCCCTTGAAGGGGATGGACTTGGTTCGTCGTAAGGTACGCCTCCTGTCGATAATGGCAGGAGCTTTTCGTCCTATCGATGGTCATCCCAGGTTCTTGGAATACAACGTTGTTAAGGATCTGACGCATGCCCGAAAACTTGTGACGGATTGGCCCACCTCCATTGTGTTTAGCGGATTCGAAATTGGTTACGCCGTTCGTTTTCCAGCAGAGAGCATTGCACGTGACTTCTGCTATGTTGCACACCATCCTCTTGCCGAATCATATCTGTTGTATGAACCACCTCCGCATCACCGGCCAACCTGGGACCTCACCAGTGTGCTTTATGCGGTCTATCCTGAGAGAGGATATTTTTCGCTATCCGAGCCTGGCAGAGTCACAGTGGAAGACGACGGCAATACAGTATTTGAGGTACGACCCGATGGTGGACATCGCTATTTGATACTGGATAACAAGCAGATCGAGCGAGTTCGGGAAGCGATGGTGCATTTGGCGAGCCAGCCACCTGACCGCAAGTGAGTATTGATTTCGCTTCGATGCAGCAGTGTCCGCCAGGAGGGGGCGGCCTTGCGTTTTCCGGTAGATGAATTGTTTGCGAATATCTTCGCTGAGAAAACCAGGTGAACTATGTCAAGACTTGATGGCAAAGTGGTTATTGTGACCGGAAGTACACAGGGTGTGGGTGAAGCGGTGGCTCGTCACGCCGCGGAATCTGGTGCGGCGGGAGTTGTGCTGTGTGGCCGGCAGGAGGAGAAAGGTGCAGGAATCGCCCGCGAAATAGAAGAGGCAGGTTGTGCCGCGAGTTTTGTTCGTGCGGATCTATCCATCGTCGACGACTGTCGCCGAGTCGTGCACTCTTGTAACGAACGCTTTGGTCGCGTCGATGGGCTTGTGAATGCGGCGGCCGATACGAATCGAGGGGACCTCGACAATACGTCGGTTGAATTCTGGGATTACTTGTTCGCGGTCAACGTTCGGGCGCCCTTCGTGTTGACTCAAGAGTCGGTGCGAATCATGAAACGAGAGCGAATTGCGGGTTCCATTGTCAATATACTATCGGTTGCGGCCTACTGTGGTCTCCCGTTCATTTGTGCTTACAGTTCTACCAAGGGTGCATTATCGACGTTTACCAAGAATACCGCGAATGGATTGCGAGAAGATCGAATTCGGGTAAACGGGATTAACCTCGGCTGGACCGATACTCCGGCCGAGCATGATGTGCAACGTAAGATGGGGCGCCCTGACGATTGGTTAGAAGTTGCGGAATCGGATTCACCTTTTGGCAGATTGATCAAGCCGATTGACGTGGCGAGGCTTTGTAGCTATTTGCTAAGTGACGAGTCGGGCGTGGTGACCGGTTCCCTCATCGACTATGCACAACGCGTCATTGGTACCCTTTCAATGCCTAGTTTCAATCAGCAGTCTCGTAACTGAACGGGGTGCCCGGGCAGGCCAGCAGACTTAGCGGTCCGCCACCATGTGCCCGAGAGAGGTCGCGGATGCGAGAATAGGCCTGGGTAAGATCATGGATTGATCTGTTGTTGCCAGGCCCAGCGAAAGAGATTCCGGGTGTCAGTATAGCGGGAAGCTGATGAACTCGATCCGAGTACGACCACGAATATGGCATCCGAGCCACGCTGGCCCAGCGACACCAGGCAAGCACCGGCAGCGGTAGTCGTTCCTGTTTTGACGCCTTGGTAGCCATCGATCGCCAGTAGCCGATTAGTGTTTTTCCAGAGCATATTGCGACGGTACCCGCCAGGTCCGGTGACGGTGCTGCCACGCTGACGAGTAGCGACGCGTTTCCGGAACTCGGGTAGTTTCATCGCTGCATGCGCGAGTTTGAGCAAGTCGTGTGCTGTACTTAGATGTCCTTTTTCTGTGAGGCCATGTGGGTTTTTGAAATGCGTGTTGTGCATTTGCTGATCTTTGGCTGATCGGTTCATCGCAGTGACGAATCGAGTCACTGGAGCGATTTGCTGTTTGACGTCAGTTTGGGAAAGTAGCTGACGTCCAAAATGTTCGGCAAGGGCGATTGCAGCGTCATTGCCGGATGGCAGCAATAGTGCGTATAGCAGTTCTCCTGCAGGAAGCGATTCGCCGGCACGAATGCGCGAGGTGGAGCCGGGGGTTTTGTCGGCTCCAGTAGAAAATACGACGACTTCTTTCAATAGGCCCGGGTTATTCTGGGCCATTCTGAGAATGACATAAGCGGTCATGATCTTGGTTGTGCTGGCAATGGCAAGGCGGCGATCCGCAGCGTGTTGCCAAAGCAGTTGGCCTGTCTCGTGGTTTCCAATAGCCCACGCTTTACAGCTAACGTAGGGAGGCCCTGTCAGCGAATCGGCAGGCTGCTTTGGTAGGACTTCTTGGTTGATGATTTCTGGTGGGCGTTGCGGAGCGTCTTCGGAAACAAGTGGTCCTAGTGCGTTCCAGGTAACGGGATCTGTGGTTCCCGTGGGGGCTAATTCTCTGTCATTCTGAAATTGCCGCAAAGCAGCCTGGGTATTGGGGCCAAAGTCGCCATCGATTGCCAGTTCTGGTGAGGGTTTCAAACGCGCATTGAGGGTGCGTTGCAGGTCTTCTACGGTTTTTCCGGTGGCTCCAATGGTGAGCAGCGGTGGCTTTGCCGTTGCTATTCTATCTTGCTCACTTTCCCCTTGCGCAAAGTGTGCACAAGCAACCTTGGCTACCCGCGCGCACAGAATTTCACTGGCGTTTTCGTCGGTCCATCGCTGGTCTTTGTTGTCTGAGGTCAACACGCAGATGACGAGTGGTCCCGAGGACAAGAATATGATGCCAGCGTCCGTGCGGACGCGCGATAGGGAGCCTGCCTTATGGGCAATCTTGGTATGCGAATCCAGAAAGCGTGGGAGTTTTGTGCGGTCCTGACAATTCTCGAGGTGCTTGAGCATTGCCAGGCTTGCTGCTGGACTGGCAAGTTGTCTTCGGTAGAGTTGTTCCAGTAGATGGGCGGTTTCTAGTGCGGTAGTACTTCCCAAGCCAAATTGCTTACTGCGGCCTGGGAAAACGGAGGTTTCGCGGCGAAATACCTTGGCGTGTATTTTGGTATTGGGGAAACCCAGCTTCTCCATTGTTTCAGCTGTGGAGCGGATGCCTATTTGGTCCAGCACCAGATTCGTTGCAGTGTTGTCGGAGTGTGAGATCATTAGTCGTATTGCATCACGCAATGAAAGCTGAGTGCCCGCAGAGAAGTGCGTTGTCAGGATTCCTGATCCGGGCACTTTGTCTCCCGCTAACAAAGTGATGCGTTGATCCATGTCGATACGTCCCGCGTCTGCTTGGCGGTATGCTTCAACCATCACGGCGATCTTGATCAGGCTTGCGGTGGGCATCGTTCGGTTTGCGTGGAATTCGAATCTTTCTCCTGTGCTAAGGTGTTTGATTGCAACAGAGACGTTTCCTTCATGGTCCTGGAGAAGCGAAGATAACTTTTGGCTGAATGGGGCCGCATGACAGGGTGACCAAAGTCCGATAGCTAGTAGCAGCCAACGTGCCGGGTGAATTGACTGCATTGTCGTTGCCTCTTGGTCTGAAGAACGTGAAAGCACCTGGTCCTGCCAGGCCTGGCCCGATAAGCCGTGAACGGGAGAGATGGTGGTGTTGCAGTGTGGGATGACTTGCTGCCGCGCGTGCTGACAGGCACCGGCCCGCGAGGCTTGCATGACACTAGTGCAGCTCGTAGCAATGATCGTGCCATGATCTTTCGTCGAAAGCAAGCAGTGAGTTTGTTGAGGCAGAAGGTCATTCTGCACGGATCTATTGGTTGGTTGCTGGTTGGATTGAAGATTCAGTTCGGTGTGGAGAGCTGGAGTTCCGTAGCAAGGTTCTTAGTCTGTCGTTCATCGGATACCCGGCGCACCCTTGGTTTGCAGTAGGGGACTTGGCCACAGAAGTTTTCTTTCGACAGGGATTCTCGCGGGCAATTTCCAGGGCTGGATGAAACGCTGCATCTTGCACACTACAATTCGGTCAGAGAATCGGATTGAACGTTGTTTCTTGGTCTCTGTTTGTAAGGGGTGGATCATGTTGCGTTTTGCAGGAGTCTTGGCGATTGGCTTGGCAGCCTCTTACTTGGCAATTCCAGATCCGGTTAATCCGGACCCGAATGGTCCGCGGCCGATTCCAGCTGCCAACACTCTTTTCATTGAAGACATGACTTGGATGGAAGTCCGTGATGCAATGAAAGCGGGGAAAGACACAGTGATTGTTGCGACAGGGGGTGTTGAACAGAACGGCCCATATCTGGTAACCGGCAAACACAATGTCGTCTTGCGGGGGACTACTGAAGCGATTGCTCGCAGCCTGGGCAACGCTCTGATCGCGCCGATCGTCCCGTTTGTCCCTGAAGGAGATATTGATCCGCCGACGGTGCATATGAAATATCCGGGTACGGTCAGTGTCACGGAAGAGACGTATCGAGCTTTACTCACCGATATTTGTGCTTCGCTGCGAACACATGGATTCAAGCACGTCGTTATGATCGGTGACAGTGGCGGGAATCAGGAAGGAATGAAGCAAGTAGCAGAATCACTTAACCAAGATGGGAAAGGAAAAGGTTGTCGGGTCTATCACATTGCCGAGTATTACGATTTCAAGTCCGTGGCAGATTGGTTGGAAAGTGAGGGGATTATTCAGCAGCCAGAAGGTTATCATGACGATTTTGGAATGACGGCAATGATGATGGCCGTTGATCCAAGTAGTGTGAGAACCAACCAGAGAATTGCAGCAGATAAGTTTCGTATCAACGGTGTCGAACTTGCACCTGCCCAAAGAACCATCGAGTGGGGCCGGCGGATCATTGATTTTCGTGCAGCTGCGACCGTGAAAGCGATTCGTGCCGCGACTCAAGACGACTCGCCGTAGTTCGAGCGGGGACTCGTGTCGATTCGTGAGATGTCCGGTCGTGATTGCGACTGGCGTTGGCGATCAACCAGTCACATGCCTGTTCTGCGCAGGGCCTAACTCTCGGCAGAGATTATGAATTAGGCCGGCTGGAGCATCTGAATCAGGGGGCAGTTTCGGGAGCGTTTCGGCCGCTGACCACTGGCATTGGAGGTGATTCGGTTTTGTTTTCCGACGGCCGTGGGATCAAAACGATGCGGACTGGAGTACGTAGGGGCGGAATGCGTTTCTTGTACGCAGTGAATAGCAGACCCGCCGCCGCCGCACTGCTTTGAATGGGGAGGTCGAGCATTGCGGTATTGAAATTAGAGACGCAAATCATATCTCCCGCGTCTGCCATATAGTGCCGTTTGCCCGTGGATTTGTCAGTATAGAATCCACTTCCTGCAAACACCCAGTCATAGGGCATGGCTTTGCCCGTTTTCAAATACCGTACCCAGTTCTGGGCACGCGTCTGGTGTTTCTTGCCATCCGCGCTTTTCCAGAGCAGGTAGATGTCGATGACGGTACCACTTGCGGGCTTGTATGCAGGCTCATAGGACACTGTATTTCCAGACTGGGCTCCGACCGACAGCAACGCAGCGTGCAGGAACTGTGCTGGGCAATCAACAGCAATAATCGCTTCGTGTTCTTTGGTGCCGCGCGGACAGGCGAACATTTCGAGTTGACCTTCCCGTAGGCAGACGGATCCATCGACCACAACGTATCGTTTTTTCAAGTCGACCCAGAGCCTATGTTTACCAAGTTGTTGCAGGCCGGGCGGGGGTCGGAGTGGCTGGGCTTGCGAATCTTCACTCGCATCCTCAGCAGAAGTTATGATGCCCGTGCAATAGAACAATGGTTCGCATGAAAATGCTAGACAAAAGAAGATCGCGGCAAGTCGCTTCGGGTGACGGTGTTTCAGCGACATCGCGGCACTCTCATGATAACCAGGTGACGGCAGCTGTGATCTTACACACCGAATTGCGATTGAACTTGCAGGTATCACGCGTGAAGAACGCTGAAGTAGTATGCAAAAGTCCACCGCCTTGTGGCCAATCAGCGGATGTCTATTATAGTGCAGTAATTGCGATCGCGCAGGCAGGATAGGAAGGTAAACTGAACATGTCAGAATCCCTCACCGCGGTGAAGAGGCAAAATGCTGGGCGTCCGAGTGACGGAACATCCGATCCGAGTGATTGGGGACAGTGGGGGCAGCACCTGCGACACCGCGTTACGCCCATCGGGCTGCGTGAGTCGGTTAAATCGGGAGGGCGCAAGGCGTTGCGATGGGGGTTGAGCGACGCGCATCACGTTACCGACGCGTGGCCCCTTTTGAGCAACTTGGAGAAGGTCGCTCGAAAACGGACATCCAAGCGAAAGTCGTTGGACAGTGAGATCGCGACGGAACTGGAAGTCTGGTTGCAGGGTTTAGCAGCCCGTGAGGTGAGCCGAACCTTGGGCTTGGAATGCGTCGCTTGGAGCTATGCGCTCGTCGATCTGACTCGTGAGCTTCCCGCGGCACCTTGGTGCGAGCTCTTGGATCAACTGGTCGACGTTGCAACTGATGCGCGACGAGCGTCATCCAGTGATGATCCGCTTGTGCGGCAATGGCTTTACGGCGAATTGCCGTTGGCTCTATCCTGCCTGTTCCCAGAGTTGGAGCAGTGCCAGGAATTGCACGAGCCCGCTTCGGAGATGCTTTCATCGGCACTGATTGACCTGCTCGATGGAGAGGGATTAATCCACTCGGGAGCGATCGAGATTTTCCGCCCCTTGCTGGCATCCTGGACAAGGTGTGAATCCTTGGCCCGCGCTAACGGCAGAGTATGTTTGAATGAAGAAGCGCAGGAGCAATATGACTGGATGGTCTTGCAGATGCTTCGCTTATGCAGACGTGATGGGTCCCAGTTATTTAGCGTAGCGGATGAAATAGGGGATTGGCGCAAGTTGGCCCAGGCTGCGTTGGAGTTGTCTGGTGATCCTCAAGACCAGGCGGTGGCCAGCAGGTTTTTTTCTGGTCGGTCAAAACTTGCAGAACGATCCTCCAAGAAGTCCTTACCGGACGCTGCCGTCTGTTCTGAATGGGCTGGCATCGCTGCGATGCGAACGAGTTGGAATCGTGGCGCGACGGCGTTGGGTGTGATATTTGGGCAAGATTCTGTTGTTGCCGAATTGAGTCGAGGGGCCCAGCAGATTTTTGCGGGACCCTGGGACACAGATGTTTGTGTCGACGGAAAACGATTGACGGTTCAGGGACGCTGGTCTGAACTGTGCTGGTTTAGTGACGAGGATGTTGCTTATCTGGAGTTGGAAGCGCCATTGGGAAATGGAATTGTGTTGCAACGGCAGTGTCTGTTAGCGAGAAAAGACGAGTTCTTGTTGCTCGGCCATGTTGTGTTGAGTAAGAAGACTGTTGAAATGGACCTTGCGGTTTCTTGGCCGATACATGCGCCGATGTCTTTACAGCCAGCTGACGAGACCCGTGAGATTACTATCACGGATGGCCATAAACCACGATTTCTAGCGTTGCCTCTCGCATTGCCTGAATGGCGAGCGGCCTCTGCGGAAGGAGAACTGGTTGCGGCACCAAGTGGATTGCTCCTAAAACAGCGGGGAGCGGTTTCGCGACTAGAAATGCCCTTGTTTATCGATCTCGCTCCCCGACAGCGGACCAAACCGTACACATGGCGTCAGCTGACAGTCGCCGAAGATCTCCGTGTTCAGCCACGCGAGGTTGCAACGGGCTATCGAGTACAGATAGGACGGCGTCAGTGGATATTTTATCGTTCTTTGGCCGCGAAGCGAATTCGAACCGTGTTGGGCCAGAATCTGGGGTGTGAATATATCTGCGGGCGATTTCATGCCAACGGTAGTGTCGAGACGTTGATCGAAATTGAATAGTCGAGATGATGTTTTAACTCGGCGCGAGCTTGCCCGATGGATGTAAACACGCTGATTTGGCTGGTATTGGGGTAACGTAGGCGAGTTTGTTGATGTCTGAATTGCAACAGCAGATCGCTGGCAACGTCACTCGCGTACGAGAGCAGATTGACGCTGCTGCGCGGCGTAGCGGTCGTGACCCGCGGAGTATCCGTTTGGTTGCAGTGACGAAATACGTGGGTTTGAATGAAGTGCTGGCGCTTTTAGATGCCCGTTGTTTTGAGCTTGGTGAAAGTCGCCCACAGGAATTATGGAAAAAGGTAGATGCGATCAGTCATCCCCACGTTCAGTGGCACATGATCGGACACTTGCAACGCAATAAAGTCCGACGCACGTTGCCAGCAGTTCGACTCGTACATTCTTGTGATAGTTTGCGTTTGCTGCAGACGATTGATACAGAAGCAGGTCGTGACGCACATGTCATCCCGGTGTTGCTCGAAGTGAATGTTGCCGGGGATACTGCCAAGCATGGTTTTTCGCCAGATGAACTCGCCTCATTACTCCCGACAATCGCCGACTTGCGTCACATCAAAGTCCATGGCTTGATGGGAATGGCCGCGCGTGGGTCCGATCGTGTGACAGCGCGGCCGTACTTCGTCCGA
The DNA here is from genome assembly GCA_002709225.1 of Planctomycetaceae bacterium. Classification (GTDB taxonomy): domain Bacteria; phylum Planctomycetota; class Planctomycetia; order Pirellulales; family Pirellulaceae; genus UBA9264. Next base: position 46,759 of record PAQH01000138.1, on the reverse strand, counting down.
TTACGCGAATTACGAGATCGCTTAAGTGGTATTGGCGTTCCCGGGATTCAGATGGAAGAACTTTCAATGGGAATGAGTGGCGATTTTGAAACGGCGATCGAAGAGGGGGCGACGATTGTCCGTGTAGGGAAAACACTGTTTTCAGGCGGTCCGTGACGTTTGTTCCGACGTAGCGGGTGCATGAACGGGGAAACCTGCCAGCGATTTATTGCTGACGTGTGACGAGCTTTACGAATTTAGATCCTGTTTGACGATCCCACTTGCCAATTGCCAGGAGCGAGCTAACAAACTGTAAAGGGGGAGCAACCGAGAAAAAGTCTCGTTGAGGCCCCGGCGCTGCTGCCCAGTAGGGGCTGGCTGCTTGCTCGCTTGGCTTTTGGTGTGCGCTAAACGGGTGGCATTCGTCGCCTGCTGATGAGACGCGGAGATTCCAAGAAAGTTGGTTTTGGCTCGTATGCCGTACGATGTTAAGATGAACCTGTCACAAAAGAGGTGATATTGTTTCCAAACCGAACGGGCATTTGTGTTTGGGGACGAAATTCCGGGCAAGTAACTACCGACATGTCGCGTGTTGATTTTGCCGTTAGACACTTCGAAAGAAGCGGTAGCAGTGGAGATGGAAATGAGACTCGGGTGGATTTGGTTTGGCGCGGTGGTGTTGACTGGGTGTGGTCAGAAAACCACTTATCAGCCAACAGCCAATGATTTTGAAAAGATGAGTAGAATGGAGACCGTGAATTCTCAAGGTGACGGTGTTTGGGATGACACGAACTACCAATGGGAAATTCAGGACCTGCGTGACGGTGGCGCGCGTGCCTCCAAGGATGATCCTGCCGATGCGCCGAGTGCTGTCAAGGCGTTCCACGATGGCTCGGAAGAAAAGTCTCCCGCAGAAGAGACCGGCTCTTCAGTAGGCAACAAGCAGGGTTCAGAGCAAACGCCAATACCCCCTGAATCCGGCCTTCCAGAGAAGTCCGAAGCGGCGGTCAAGTCGATTTCTTCATGAGTGATGGCGAGATGTCAGTCGCTCCTTCCGCAAACGCCGTTCCGGTTCCGAGAACCCGTTATCGCCGCACTATCGGTCCGCGATTGCGGATGCTCTTGTTGCTTGTTTTCTCATTGGTTGCGTTACTCACGGCAAATTCCCTGTATTTGCTGTCGGTCTCATTGCTGACCTGGGTCAAGGGTAGGAGTTACGAGAACCTGTTCTTCTTGTGGATGTTCGGTATTCACTTGGCGATTGGCGTGCTTCTCGTTGTGCCATTTATCAGCTTTAGTGTTTTCCATGTGCGATTAGCTCTCCGCCGGCGCAATCGACGAGCAGTTCACATTGGTTATGGTGTGTTTGTGAGCGGTCTCATCGTTTTGGGTACTGGGTTGGCGCTGGTGCGTATTCCTGGTCTGTTTGATCTTAAAGCACCTCTTTTGCGAGCCACTGTGTATTGGTTGCATGTGGTTTGCCCACTCGTGGTACTTTGGCTCTATTGGCTACACCGCCTGGCCGGCAGTCGCATTCGATGGCGGCAAGGAATCGTGTTTCTGACGGTGGTTGGAATGGTCGTCCTCGTAATGGTCGGATTGCAATCGCAGGATCCAAGAGAGTGGTACCAAAAGGGCTCTGCGGAAGGCGATTTCTATTTTCACCCATCTGCCGCACGGACGGTCAATGGTAAGTTTATCGCCAAACGCGCGCTGCTGAACGACCAATATTGTATGCAATGCCACCCGGACGCCTTTGATGGTTGGTTTCACAGCGCCCATCGGTTCAGTTCGTTCAACAATCCTGCTTACCTAGCGACCATTAATGAAACCGGCAACGCGCTGTCGCGTCGAGACGGAAATCAGAAGGCTCTTCGGTGGTGTGCTGGCTGCCATGATCCGGTACCGTTTTTTTCCGGTGAGTTCGAGAATCCCAGTTTTAATGTGACTCTCGATCAGTCGGCACAGGCTGGTATTACCTGCACTTCGTGCCATGCCATTACCCACATCAACAGTAACACGGGAAATGCCGACTATGTTATTGAAGAGCCCTTGCACTATCCTTTTGCGTATAGCCAACGACCGCTGTTGCAACTGTTGAATCACACATTGGTTAAGGCCAAACCGGATTTCCACAAGAAAACGATGCTCAAGCCATTCCATAAAACGATTGAGTTTTGTTCGACCTGCCACAAACAGCATTTGCCGCGTGAATTGACCCGAGTTCATGATTTTCAGCGCGGGCAGAATCACTATGACTCGTTCCTGAATAGCGGTTTTTCGGGTCGCAGCGCCAGAGCGTTTTACTACCCGGAGAAGGCCGCCGGAAGTTGTTCGCATTGCCACATGCCGCTGCGATCTTCGGATGATTTTGGCGCTCGTGCATATGTGACAGAGGGAAAGAGCCTGCCCAGCATCCATGACCATCAATTCCTGGGTGGCAACACAGGAGTCACCTGGTTTAAGAATCTACCGGACGCGACAGCCGCCCAAACCAGATTTTTGCAGGACGCGGTGCGCGTCGACCTCTTTGGTGTGCGGGAGCGTGATTCGCAGGAAAGAAAACTGCACGCCCCGTTGCGCCCGGTGGTGCCAGCGCTTACGCCGGGTCGAGATTACCTGTTCGAGACGGTTGTTCGGACACTAAAGATAGGTCATCGGTTCACGGAGGGCACCAGCGATTCTAACCAGGTGTGGCTGGAAGTCACCGTTCGCAATGGAACCAGAATTGTCGCTCACAGCGGTAGGCTGAACTCCAATCGAGAGGTTGATCCGGCAGCGCATTTCTTCAGTGCATTCATGGTAGATAGAAACGGTAACCGTATTGTTCATCGCAACACGCAGGACATTTTCGTCGCGATGTACGATCACCAGATTCCCCCTGATGCAGCACAGGTCGTTCATTACGGCTTTCATTTGCCGCATGACGTAACCGATTCGGTAACCGTTGAGATCAAGCTGAATTACCGTAAGTTTGACGTTCCCTACACCGACTTTATTGCGAACGTCGATGATGACGAGATTAAGCCGATTCCGGGCCACCAGACGGGCCAACCGTATCTTAATCGCCTTCCCATTGTGACACTTGCCTCGGACACCGTAACTTTCCCGATCGGTGAACGTGGTAAGGAAGTTGGCACGCTGGAAGCCGGACTCGACCCCTGGGAACGCTGGAATGACTACGGCATCGGATTGCTGTTGGGGGGAGACGGATCCGGACAGGCGGTGAGTGCTTTTCAACACGTGGTCGAGTACGGACGTGTCGAGGGCCTACTAAATATGGCCAGAGCGTATCTTCAGGCGGGGCGTAATCAAGAGGCCGTTGCCGTGCTGCAGAGACTGGAGAAGTCCGCAGAAGCTGTGCCATTCTGGACCAAGGAGTGGCTTACGGGTATTGCGAATCGCAGGCAAGGGAGATTGGTTGAAGCCGAACAGAACTTCCGGAATATTTTGGAGTACCGGACGGAAGACATGCGGCGACGTGGATTTGATTTCAGCAAGGATGTTGAAATTATCAATCTGCTGGGATTGACCCTATTTGACCAGGCCACACGGCTCTATGGTATCGATGATGCAGAGGATGCCGAGGCTTTAATGCGTACTGCGACTGAGGTCTTTGCAATGACACTCAACGTTGATTCAGAGAATTCTGTTGCGCACCACAACCTGCAACGTCTTTATGCGCTCTTGGGGCACGCGGACCGGGCGACTCGCCACGAGCAGCTGTTTCGCCGCTATCGTGCCGACGACCATGCGTGGGGTATGGTTGCGGCACTCGCTCGTAAACGGTATCCGGCGGCGAGTCGGTCTGCGCAGCTGGTTACGATTTATTCACTGACGCCGACGGCATCCGCGGTGAGCAACCGGTAAGGGCAAGGCCGTATCGTCAGTGCAGCGTTAAGGTGTTTCGCACAACGGCTCACGGGGCGCTGCCTGTAAGTTGAAGCTCTTCAGCATGACGCTCGAGTGCGTCAATCACGAACTGTATGTGTTCTTTCAGGTCGACGTCCAGGTCTGCGGCACCACGGTGTAGGTCGTCTCGATTCACCGCTGCCGCGAATCCTTTCTGCTTCATCTTTTTCACGACGCTCTTCGATTTCATCCCGAGGAGTCCATTGGGTCTTACCATCGCGCATGCTGTGAGGAAACCTGATAACTCGTCGCAGGCATAGAGAGTTTTGTCGAGCAGAGAAATTCGAGGGCAATCGGTCAGATAATCCGCGTGAGATTTGATGGCATAAATGACATCGTCCGGATATCCCCTTTCCTTCAGGATCTCTGAACCTTTAAGTGGGTGGTCGGGCGGATTGGGCCAGCGCTCGTAATCGAAATCGTGCAGCAGGCCAACGACTCCCCACTTGTTTTCGTCTTCACCAAATTTGTGGGCATACGATCGCATGGCTACTTCGACACAGCGCATATGACGGCGCAAGCTGTCACTTTGTGTGAATTCACAGACGAGATGGTACGCGGCGTCACGGTTCATGGCGTATTGGCAACACGTCAACGGAAAGAACGGTGTCCCATCGCGCGGAGCTGAAGATTAGGTTGCCGGATTGCCACCGCCAATACGGATGGGTGTTGTGTTTTCTTTGGTCTCTTGCCTTTCCCGCCAAGGTTTTTTCTGCTTGTAGCTTTCCAGCTCTTGTTCAAGATGGTCGACAGTTTCCTTTTGCTTTTTTTTGTCGTCCGGAGTGGATGCGTTGGCCAAGTCCTGCCGACTCAGCTCGACGGCCTTGCTCGACCATTTCGTCGCGTTTTCCCAGTCACCTAATTCGGCGAACCCCGCCGCGTATGTGCTCAAAATGTACGCTGCTTTGTAGTTGGTTATTTCGCACGCGCGTTTGCCCAGCTCCAGAGCACGCTTGCCATCACGCAGAGTATCATCTTTCGAGGTCGATAGGATCCAGGAAAGGTTGTTCAGCATATGCTCGCTGTCCGGAACTTTTTCAAGAGCGATGTCGTAGTCCTTAATTGCCAGGGCATGCTTCCCAATGTTGATGTACGCGGTGGCCCGCATACTGAGAAAAGTTGGATGACCAGCTTGGGAATTCAATACCTTTGTACATTCCTGGACCGCTTTTCGCGGTCGGTTATCACGCACATAGAGCTGGATCAATTCAGCTCGCAGGCTGAGATTCTGCGTTTGGCCGCGTACCAGAGATAGCATTTCACTGATTGCCTCTGGGAGTTTTCCTTCATCGGCAAGAATCTGGCTACGCAAGTACCTTGCCTGCCAGAGGTCTGGGTTGCGGTTAAGCAAACGCGAGACGTCGTTTCGCGCCTTGTTAAACGCCCGGTCGCGACGATACAGGTCGGCTCGCATCAAGACCAAATCAAGGCGTTGAGGATTCAGGTCAATTGCTGCATCCAGGTCATCAATCGCTTTGGTGAGATTTCCTTGGGATTGGAAGTACCGAGACCTTAGTGGGTAGCCGATTGCTGGTTGGATTTCGACAATCTGGTCGAGTTTTTCTCGTCCCTGCTCTTCTTTCTCGGTCGAAAAGTAAGCCGTCGCGAGCTGTTGCAAAGCGGTCACGTTCTTGGGGTCTAGTTCCAGTACTTTTTCAAGATTGGTGATGCCTTTCGGAATATCGTTGTTCTGGAAATAATAGATGGCTCGCAATTGCCAGCCGGAAACATTCTCCGGGTCGGTCTCAATCGCCTTGTCAACATCCGCCAGTTGTTTCTGTTTGTCGCTCTGCAGACCCGCTCGTAATAGCAGTGCGTCGGCTTTCTTGCGATTGTCTTCTGCGAATAGATCAATCGATTGATTCGCTGCTTCTAGGGCTTTTTCTTTGTTGCCACCGGGTAGTGAGTGTAGTCGCGCGAACAGCGTATAGGCGTCACCGCTGGTCTTGTCGTAACTAAATCCCTTGGTCAGATTTTCGAGGGCCTTCTTCCGCATTGCCTGCCATCGCGGATTCCTTGGTTGTTGTTGTGCCAGGACCGCCGTTCCGAGCCGACGGGAAATTTGAAACAACGTGGAGGCAAGGAGTTGCTTCGCAAAGGTCTCATTATCTTTCTCGAGTCCCTTTTTGATCGCGGACTCACATAACGCGGAAACACGCTCTAGGTCTGCTGGAGTCCGGGCGGTTAGCTGCAGTTCAATAGCCTGGTCAAGATCTTCCTGGCCCTTGGTCTCGGCTTGGAGAACTGTCAACGATGCTTCGGTGAATAGGAAAGCGATCACACCGAGGAGAAGAAATCTTTGAGGCATGGGAAGATGCTCCGCACAGAACATTATCTGACTTATAATTATCTGACTTGCATGGGTTCGGATTGCGATTATCCGATCAAGTTGAACAGCACATTATTATTGCGGAATCTGCCTTGGGATGCTATCCGAATGACCTAGAGTGTGGGAGCGGTATTGGTAAAGGTGGGGCAAACGCGGCGAGGTAGTGTGTGGTAGAGCTGCGGTGTCTGCTGGCACGCCAACTATGCGTTGAGGCTGCTGCCGCGGTCTCGATTGTCTATGCACGTACATATGGTGCCTTGTGGCCCTGGGCTCTCGAGTGATACGCTGTCGCGGCATGCTGCTGTTGATGCATTCGATAAATGTGATGCTAACCTTGTTTCGTCTAGCTGTATGAAGGTGCGCTAATGTCGTTGCTCGTTGTTGGGTCGGTTGCCTTTGACTCCGTAGAAACTCCAACCGCATCACGCGATCGTGTGGTGGGAGGATCTGCCATTTACTGTTCTTACGCTGCCAGCTATTTCTCAGACGTATCCCTCGTAGGGGTTGTTGGTGAGGACTGGCCGGATGAATACACGCAATGGTTGCGCACACGCGGCATTGATACCCTTGGGTTAGAGACCGTTCCCGAGGCCCAGACATTTCATTGGAAAGGAAAGTACCACGCCGACATGAATGATCGGGAGACGTTGGAATTGCAGCTCAATGTCTTCGCTGATTTCGATCCCCAGCTTCCTGGCCAATATCGCGAATGCCCTTTTGTGTTTCTGGCAAATGGTGCACCAACACTGCAGCGGAAAGTGCTCTCGCAGGTAAATGGCTCGCGATTTGTGGTGGCCGACACCATGGATATCTGGATTCAAAACGAAACAGACGAGCTCAAGCAGTTATTGCATGAAATCGATGGCCTCGTTTTGAACGACAGTGAAGCTAAGTTATTGACTGGAAAGACCAATTTGGTTGAGGCAGGACAGGATGTGTTGCGAATGGGGCCGGCTTTTGTTGTGGTAAAAAAAGGAGAGCATGGAGCGATGTTTTTCTCAGAGCAGGAAACCTATGCGTTGCCTGCGTTTCCTACGGATCGTGTCGTTGATCCGACTGGCGCCGGTGATAGTTTTGCTGGCGGGATGATGGGCTACCTTGCATCGAAAGGTGAAGTGGGTCCGGAAGTATTAAAGGCGGCGATCGGATACGGGACGATCGTAGCCAGTTACAATGTCGAGGATTTTAGTCTGGATCGAATGAAACAGATTGAACAGGCGGACCTTGTCCAGCGAATGGAACGTTACCAAGCAATGTTGCGTCTCTAGGTTGAAGATGTCCAAATGAATGCCCCGATCAGTCTGTGGGGCCAAATTGGACCTGTCGGTCTCAGCTGTTGGGCTGATAGCTCGCACGGTGACTGTTGGTTCGCTCAACAGTCACCCTGTGTTACGAGCGCGTGTAGTGTTAGTTGGCTGGAGCTATTCTATTGCCTGCCAGAGGTTGCGTGAAAAAGGCGCACCGTAATGAAGAAGATACGAACATTCGTAGCGGTTCCGACATCATCGACGCTGCAAAAGCGAGCAGCCTATTTGATTGACCGGCTTCGTTGTAGCGATGCAAATGTAAACTGGATGAAACCAGATAATCTGCACCTCACGATCAAGTTTATTGGCGATGTGCCCAACACCGAAGTCTCTCAGGTATGTCAGGCGGTCGGTACTGCGGTGGGATCGCACGGTCCATTTACGGTTAGCTATGAAGGAATGGGAGCGTTTCCAAATTGTGAACGTCCTAAGGTAATTTGGCTTGGTGTTACCCAGGGAAGCGAACGTTTAATGCAACTACACGCGTCTGTGGACAACAGTTTGTGTGATTTGGGGATTTTGCCAGAGCGTCGGCCATACCAACCACACTTAACAGTCGGTCGTTTACGCAGGCCCGTGCCTAGTCCGCAATTGGGTGAACTAATGGCACAGTATGAGGAGTTTTCGGCGGGAACCGTCGTGGTGAAGGAGTTGCTGGTGATGGCCAGTTTCCTGGGCAGGGGTGGCCCAACTTATGACGTAATGGCACGTTTTCCGCTATAAGTTGGCAGGCGGCATCGAGGTAATCTTTCAGGTCGGTATCAATGTGGTTCTTGGGAGACGGTGACCTGTCGAGAGCGACTGTGTCATTGCGCTGCTAAAAGGGGGAACGGTGAAGCCGACGGCACGACGTTCTGTACTCGAATCTCCCTGGTATTGGGGTTACGTCTTTTGTGCAGCGGGCTTAGTGGGGTTGGTGTTGATGGGGCCCAAGGTGCTGGAGCGACAAGTTCAGGAAGAACGAAGATTTCAAGGCCGCCAACGTGCCGCGGAGAAAGAGACTGGTGCAGCACCAGTGACGCCGATGTCGACGCAAGGTGCGACGCGGCTTAACTTGCGGCCGCTATTCACATTGTTGATCGTCGGTTTTCTGGTCGCGTGGTCAATGGTTTGGTGGCACTACTGGCGCCCGCGTCGGGCGGGGTAAATGTTGGCTGTCTGGTGGGTTGGCGGTAATGGACTGGCTTCTCGAACAGCCTGGTTACGCGATTGCTTTTGGAGTCTCCGGGGCATGCGTGTTCGGTTATGCCTGGTTGCTGACGAGTTCTTTTCGATGGTTGAACTGCGCGTTCTCAGTGATCGGGTTTGGTGCAGCAATGTTCGCGCTGGAACGGTGGGTGGAAACAGACCGCGAACGCATTCAGTCCTCGTTGCATCGTCTTGTAGATGCGATTGAATGCAGTGACGTCGATGCGGTATTCGACCTATTGCATCCACAGGCCAGTGACGCTCGAAAGGACGCGGATTACTATTTGAATCGGTTTGAGTTCCAACGTGTTGTAATCAAGCGAAATCTTCGAATTCAATTGGGCCGACAGCCTCACGTCGCTGTGGCAGACTTCAATGTATTACTGGTAATTCAGGCGCCTTCTGACTCCATTCCACAACGTGTGACAAGGTATGTTCGCGTCTGGTTTCGTGATGTCAACGGAGTTTGGTTAGTGGAGCGTTATCAACATTCGAATGCAATCGATGGTGTAACCAGGCGCAGTGATCGGCGTCGCTGATGCCGGTGTTCACAGACCGCCCCTGGTGCCAAGATGCCCGTGGTGAGCTGGCGGGGTTACAGGTCGGTTGGAAATGTCGTGAGCAATTCAACTCCACTGGTACATACGACATAATTTTGTTCAATTCTCATGCCGGCGTTGAGTTCAGGAGCGTACAGGCCAGGTTCAACTGTGAAAGTGTCGCCGTGTTCAAAGACGTCGTCCCAGTGCGGGTTCAGATGGGGCGCTTCATGAGGGAAAAGGCCGAAGCCGTGTCCTAGGTGGTGATTGAATATTCCCACCGGCGCCCTATCCAGCATCGCTTGCACTTCAATAAACAATTCACGCGCGCTGGATCCGGGTTTGACGGTCTGTTCGACAAAGGCGAAAACCGCTGTCACGTGCTCCCACGCAATTTGTTGTTCTTCACTCGGATCACTAACAGCGATGGTTCTGCAGTTGTCTGCGTAGTACCCGCGGTATGCGGGCCCCAAGTCGAGAATGTATAAATCGCCTTTGGCCGCTTGATGTTGGGACCGTGGCATGCCTCCGCGCGAGCGGCATTGGTAATCATTTCCAGTACCTGTCAGGACTTCTCCAAATCGATCAACTGCGGTTGCCTGTAGCTGGTTATAGACCTCCAGTTCGCTAATTCCTGGTTCGATGATCTCGCGCGCTCGCTCATACATGGCTTGAGTGCCTGCAATCGCCCGCTTAATCATGACCAATTCGTCGGCTTCTTTATGGCGTCGCAGAACGTACAGGTCAGGCTCGACATCAAACAGTTCTGCGTCGGTGTACTGCGCGAGGCACGGTCCGAATGTCGAAAATTCCACACCGATACGGCGTGGTGTCGAGGCGGTTCGTAGACGATCCCACAATACTTCGGAGCAGGCGGCCCGCTGGTCATTTCGAAGAGTCGAATGCCATTGTGCTTCGTAATGTAAGACTTCGTCGGCCGCGGCTGTGACTGGGGGTTTTGTGGGTGCCACTAATGTCAGATGGCCATTTGCGTCGAGGGCTGCAGCTGGTTGGAAATGCCAGTTGAACCACTGGCCACTTAGCCATTGGATATTTTCTCGTTGTGTGATGATCACCAGATCGACCTGCTTTTCCTCCATGAGTGCGAGGAGCCGCTGCTGTCGTACGCGACATGTATTGTGGTCGAGGGAGTAGCTAGTCATTGCATGGTTCCTTTTGCTGACTTCAGGTTGTGCTGTCACTGCGTGCAGTTGGTTATCAGGGAACGGTTGTACATCTCGGTAGATGAAAGCATACACGCTGTGGAAACTTTGGTGTGAGGCTCAGTGTTGGTGGGGCTGTGGGCCTCGGCAACGCTGCATAAGATGTACGGAAGATACTCAAATCTGGATGGGGGTAGTTAAGCATTTCGGTAGCATAAAGAGCTACAACGGTTGCCGTGCTGGCGAGGTCTGGTGCCTTTGTCCGTTGGTGGTAGCTCAGTAAATCTGCTTGGCCCCCAACACTCAGGTAGGTTGCGGGCACTGGATAGTCACTCAAGTGGATTGAGTGCGTCCAAGATGTTTTGAGGCTGTTGATTTGAGTCGATTTGTTATCGAGTCGGATAGTGGTCGAGAGGCAGGGCACATTAAACGCCGTAACAATCCAGGCTGTCTTGAAAGCTCTTTGTTAGGTTTTTGTGCTGTGCCAGACTTGATCCAGTTCTGACAGGGAGGAGAATCAGTAATCGATGTCGCGTATCCGACTGCTCTCGTGAAGTGGGTGGTGGCCAGCCGGAGCGAAAGCAGGCGCCACGTATCATTGGTGAGCGGTGTTGACCGAACGATGTATTGTGCTTGCCAAGAAGTGTGTGTCGGATGCGATACGGTCAGAGGTGCAACGACTGCTATAATGGCTGGGGGACAGTGGCGGTTCGGTGAACCGTGTCTCAAGACGAAGTGAAATTGTAGTTGGCCACCTAGGTAGGGCATCACATTTCTGTGTGCGTCGCTCGCGCTGGTGGAATAGCATGGTTCAATTCTGGAGTGTGAAGATCCTGTGGAGACGAGTTGAGTAGGTCATGGATTATAATCAACCGGCACGTACGATTTGCATCGGTGACATTCACGGCTGCTCAATCGCATTACATAAACTAACTGAGTGTGTGCGGCCAAGTTGGGATGACCAACTGGTGTTGCTGGGTGATTATGTCGACCGTGGTCCAGATGCGCGCGGTGTGATAGAGCAAGTCTGGAAGTTGCAGGACTGTTCCAATGTAGTTGCATTGCAGGGTAATCATGAGCTGATGTTACTTCGGGCATTTCACGACCCGGGACAACTCAATGCCTGGTTGCAGTTTGGTGGGACTGAGACGCTTGCCAGTTATGGGGGCGGGTTGGAAAGTATCCCTGCGGATCACATCGACTTTTTTCGTAATTGCCGCTCCTGGTTTGAAACCGAAACGCACATGTTTATACACGCCAATTATGATCCGGACCTGCCACTTGGGCAGCAGCCTGAGGCATTATTGTTTTGGCAGCACCTGTCAGAGTTATTGCCGCCACCGCATTGTTCTGGAAAAGTCGCCGTTGTGGGTCACACTCCACAAGCCGATGGCAAGCTGCTTAATGTTGGGCATCTAATCTGTCTCGACACACATTGCTATGACGGTGGCTGGTTGACGGCAATGGATGTGCAAACGGGAGAGTTTTGGCAGGCCAATCAAGAGGGGGCGGCGCGTGAGGGGGAGAGTCACGATGGAATGCCCCAGGTGAGTTGAATGAGCCTGTTAATCCGCATTGCCAGCGGAATGGTTTAACGCGCGGAAAGAATCTTAGCGCACAAAGATGTTCTGAAGCGAGGGATGATCTGGTGACAGGTGTGTCTGCCGAGTCGTTGCCATTGGTGGCACGCGCGGCCCAATTCGCCGAGCGGACCGCGATTGTGATGGGAGACAGGCAGTTTTCCTATCATGACTTATTGGAGAAGTCTGGGCGTGTTGCTGCGTCGTTGTTGGCTAGAGGTAGTGACTTGAGGGAAGCTCGAGTCGCTTTTGCTGTGCCGCCTGGATTTGAACATGTTGTCGTTCAATGGGGGATTTGGCGAGCTGGGGGTATCGCGGTCCCACTGGCGATCATGCACCCGCCTGCCGAATGGTCTTATGTTTTGCAGGATGCGAAGGTGGCAATCGCGATTGCGAGTGATACGTTTTACGATGGTTTATTGCCGGCTGCGACTGAACTTGGCTTGGACTGCCGGTCTAGTGAATCACTTTATGAGTTCCCCGGCGGGAACTACCTGCCGCAAATTGAGGCGTCGCGACGAGCGATGATTCTCTATACCAGCGGGACAACAAGTAAACCGAAGGGCGTGGTCAGCACGCATGACATGATCGCTGCGCAGATTCAGTCTCTCATAAATGCATGGGCGTGGACTGAGCGGGACAGGATACTGCACTGCCTTCCTTTGCATCATATACACGGCATCATCAATGTTCTTTGCTGTGCCCTCTGGTCAGGCGCCGCTTGCGAATTTCTGCTGCGGTTTGATGTAGATGAGGTTTGGAGGAGGTTTTTGCATTCGGAGGATCTGACCGTGTTTATGGCGGTTCCGACGATTTACTCGCAATTGATTCAGGCCTGGCAGAAGTTCAAGGAAAAAGAACAGCAGGCTGCGACAGCAGCCTGTCAGAAATTTAGGCTCATGGTTTCCGGCTCTGCGGCGCTGCCCGTCGAAGTTCTCGAGCATTGGCGGCTGATTACGGGGCACACTCTGCTCGAACGTTATGGAATGACTGAAATCGGAATGGCCTTGTCGAACCCATTACATGGTGAAAGACGTCCAGGGCATGTCGGGACTCCACTCCCTGGGGTGGAATTGCGCCTTGTTGCGGAAGATGGTCACGTCCCTGAGATGGGAAGTCCCGGTGAGATTCAGGTGCGTGGTGGCACAGTATTTAAGGAGTATTGGCAACGGCCTGAAGCGACGCGTAGTGCGTTTACCGAAGGTGGCTGGTTCCGTACCGGTGACATTGGTGAATGTCACGACGGGCACATTCGGATACTAGGCAGAAGTTCTGTCGATATTATCAAGACCGGTGGCTACAAAGTATCGGCACTTGAGATTGAAGCGACGTTGCGTGTGCATCCGTTGATTACACAGTGTGCGGTTGTTGGCCTGGACGATCTTCAGTGGGGCCAGTTAGTGTGTGCTGCGGTCGAGTTGCAGCCTGGCTGCGATTTGGACTTGCAAGAGTTGCGGTATTGGGGAAAAGAGAGGTTGGCACCTTACAAAGTGCCGAGCCGGTTGGAGGTTGTTCAGTCGCTCCCTCGGAATGCTATGGGAAAGGTTGTCAAGCCAAAGGTTCTCGAGCTATTTTCAGACGCTTGATCGAACCAGTAAGTTGTATTGGGAATCGCCGATTTCATTCGATGAAGTTTTGTCACAGGTTGAGTTGGTTGGTCAATTCAGGTCGGTATTGAGGAGCTAGCAATGCGTCTTGCAGCCATGTTTTGTAGTGTTGTGCTTGTCTGTGGGACAACCTGTTTGCGGGCCGGTGATTGGCCAGCATTTCGCGGGCCAAATGGGGATGGCATCGCCAACGATGAGAAGGCGCCCACCACGTGGAACAGCACGCAGAATGTCCGCTGGTCAACAAGCTTGCCCAGGCCAGGTAACGGCAGTCCAATCGTCATTGCTGGGCGCGTTTTCGTTACCAGTGCGGAGGATGTCGAAGGCCGTCGTCGCAGTTTGTATTGCTTGGATCGTCAGCGGGGTGTCGTGAAGTGGGTCCGTACGGTTGAACTAGGTAAGACCTTGCCCACGCACCAGACGAATCCTTATGGAGGGTCAACCCCAGTGTCAGATGGGATGCGGGTTGTTGTCTGGCATGCTTCGGCTGGTTTGCATTGTTATGATGTCACTGGAAACCCACTTTGGTCACGTGACTTGGGTGAGTTTCGCCACATGTGGGGTTATGGGACTTCACCGATCATTTATCAGGATCGGGTTATCTTATTTAGTGGACCAGGAAAACGGATTTTTGTTGGTGCCTACCGTCTGTCTGATGGGAAAACGCTGTGGGAGACCGAGGAGCAACAAGAGGGAGATGGAGAACATAACGCAGCAGGGCACTACATGGGGTCTTGGAGTACGCCCGTACTCGCTGAAGTTGAATCCAAAACGCGGGTGGTCGTCATGCTGCCGACGCGAATAGGTGCTTTTTCTCCAGAGAATGGCGAGTTGGTTTGGAGCTGTGATGGCTTGCGGCATGAACGTGGTGACTTAGCGTATTCGTCACCCGTTATTGCCGGTGATTTATGTTTCGTGACAGGTGGATACCGCGGCCCAGCAATGACGGTGCGTCTTGATGGCTTAGGCGATGTGACACGTACAGGGCGTCTCTGGCGTGTTGAAAACAACCCGCAGAACATCGGTTCAGGAGTTTATGTGTCGGGAATGGTTTATCGCCCTAATGCGGATAAAAGGCACAGTTTACAGTGCATCGAGATAGAAACAGGTAAGATTCGCTGGTCGGCGTCAGGCGCCGGGCACTGGGGTTCCGTAGTCATGGCAGGAGGGCTGTTGTACGCAACGGATCAGCAGGGGAGCACGGTGGTGTTTCGCCCGAATCCAGACCAATACGAAGAAGTTGCCAACAATCCATTGGGCGAACCGAGTAACTCAACACCGGCGATTTCGAAGGGTCACTTGTATATTCGTACTGCTGCCCATCTGTTCTGTATTGGCCACTAGGATAGCGGCTCTTGTGAGCCGGATTCGATGCTGTCAGTTTGGCTTGGTTGGTGGTTGGATCAGCGGTGCCAAGAAAAAATGTCCGATGAAGTGAGGAGTTTGAGATCGTGTGGGGGAGTTGGATCGGGATTGCATCGTTGGGGATGGCGGCGCTGGTCGTTTGGTTTGTGGTTCGTCATTTGGTCAACCGCCGCCAGCAACGGCGAGGCTTGGTGCCTCAGGAAATACTCTCGATTGACATCGCCGCGTTGCCCCTAAAAAGCCCTGCAGACCGGGGGGTTGTTCTCGAGATTTACGGGGTGCCTATGGTGATTGCGGTTCTGGTGCTCGCACCTGCAGGACGAGGTCTGTCACTGCCTACGAAAACAAGCATGGCTCAATTTGTCGAGCATCTGGTTCCCGATCTGATGGCAGTTCTGACCTCTCATCAGCCCCTCTTCCGACGTTGGCCAGAGCAACTCAGCATTCGAGGATTTGTTCATTCCGTCTTCAACAACCTGCCGCTGCCAGGAGACCGGGGAAGAGGAACCCCGTGGTGTAGCATCGCGGGGAAATTCGAAGCAAGTGGGCAGCAGTATTTAGCGGCTTTAGTTTGCCGGGCCGACCGCCCTAATACGCTCGGGCAGATCGAAATCAAGCATCCTGGTCAATGGCTTGAAGTTTTGCGTGTGCGGAGAATTCATCGTGAATCATGACGCGGACAAGTTGCGTGAGGATGCGATTGGAATTTGGCAGGCCGGCGTGGATGCGGTCCGTAGTGAGCAACTCATTACCCAGTATGTTGCATTGCAGGGAGATCAGCTTTGTATTGGCGAGGATGTTGTCTCGTTGAAAGCGGTACGAAAAATTGTTGTTGTCGGTGCTGGGAAAGCTGGAGCCGGGATGGCTGTGGGGTTGGAGGCTGCTCTCGGCAAAGACGTGATGTTAGAGAAACACGTGCAGGGGCTGGTTAATGTGCCAGCCGATTGTTGCCGTCCCACGGAACGCATTGTTTTACACCCAGCGCGTCCCGCAGGGATAAATGAGCCAACAACTGAAGGAGTATCCGGGGCTGAAGAAATGCTCCGCATGGTAGGATCGTTGGGCCCCGAGGATCTTTGCGTTTGTTTGCTTTCTGGAGGTGCTTCGGCTTTGTTGCCGGCGCCTATCTCTGGTTTGACGTTAGAAGATAAGCAACAGGTTACTCGGTTGCTTAGTAGTGCGGGAGCAAATATTCAGCAACTGAACACGGTGCGAAAACAGTTAAGTCGCGTAAAGGGTGGACGTTTGGCATCCGCGTGCCGGGCCGGCATGATGAAAACGCTAATTATTTCTGATGTGATTGGTGACCCTCTTGAGACGATCGCTTCAGGCCCCACGGTAAAAAATACCACAACCCCAAGTGATGCAGCGGCTGTATTTGATGAACTAGGAGTCCGCAACAGTCCTGTTGCCACACATGTAGTGCGACTTCTGGGTGAAAGCAATGACGTTGTGCAAATGCATGCCTCGATTCCAAACAACACGTCCAACATCGTGATTGGCAACAACGAGCTGGCCGTCAAGGCCGCAGGAATCGAGGCTCGTCGCCGTGGTTATCTCACTGAAACTCGCTCCGCGGCGCAATTAGAGGGGCCGGCGGAAGAAGTTGGCATCGATTTGGCGTCTGCCGCATTACAGCTTAGGAATCGCGGAGGTTCGCGGTGCTTGGTGACTGGCGGTGAGCCGACGGTCCAGCTGGTCGAAGAATCACGTCGTGGCCGTGGCGGCCGCAACCAGCAACTTGTTCTCGCCGGACTACATAGCCGTATTTCTGCAGGACAAACAGATACCGATCCGTTTGCATCCACAATCTTACTTTCCGGAGGGACTGACGGGGAAGACGGGCCGACGGATGCCGCGGGTGCTCTGGCGGATACGCAGGTGGTGGGGAATGCTCGTTTGCGTGGCTTGAACCCGGTGGAGTACCTGAAACGGAATGACGCCTATTCTTTTTTCGCAGAGACTGGAGGCCTCATTGTCACCGGACCGACTCACACGAATGTTTGTGACGTGCGGGTTGTTTTGACCGATCATCCAGCGGGCTCTTGAGGTCGCTGAAATGGGATTACGGGTTCTGGGCGCTGCGCCTGGATTGCTCGGATTTGCAAATCGGTCGGTCACGGATGGGTTATGCTGGCAACGAGTCTTTTGGAGCATCCAAGAAACACAGTCGTGGATTTCTGCGAAAACTTGCTACACTGTTTTGTCTTGCGATGCCGTCTCGCGGGCGCAGCGAGTGAGCGAACGGGGCTGGCCGTGATGACTAGCGAACACAGATGGAGGGAGCCGAATGCGGTGTCAGATTTGCGGATCTCATTTTGAACCTGGTTTGTCATCGTCACTCCCTTTTTGTTCGCCGCGTTGTCAACAAGTTGATCTTGGTCGGTGGCTCAATGAGGAGCATGGTTTACCCATTGAACCCGGTGAAGGTGGTGAAGATGCCTTGGGTGCTGATGTTGGCAACGACACACAATGGACATAATATCTGTGTTCAAGGTCCTGACAACGGAAGGAAGCAGCTGGAAGCTGTATTCTAAGGTTAGGTTGTGATTTGGAGGGAATCTGATAATGGCGAACAACCTGACCATGATCCGCGAAGTGTCTTGGCGCGAGCTCTTTCCGTGGTTGATCTTGTTGAGAGTCTTTCGTCTGGCGATTAGACCGTCAGTGCTGCTGATTGCTTTGGTGCCGGTCATTTTGATGCCGTGTGGTTCTTGGTGCGCGGAGCAATTGTTTGACCACACACCGGGTTTGGACGAGCAGACAGTTGATTTGCGTGTAACGTCGCTGTTGGACCTCAGTCGCGTGACGCCTGATGTGGGACGTGGGCGAATTGAGATTCTGTTTCACCAGGTAGTCCGCCCTTTTCGTGAGATACTGGGGACGCATTCGCTGCGAGAGACCGCTTATTGGTTGTTCGTTGGCCTGTGGGCGGTTTTGTTGTGGGCAATTCCAGCTGGCGCGCTGTCTCGGATCGCGGTTGTTCGCCTGGGACGAGAGGAACGGGTGGGCTTCGTTGAGTCGCTCGTGTTTTCAGTGCGACGGATTGGTGCTTACGTTGGCGCACCCTTGTTGCCGTTGGTTGGGTTTGCTTTATTCGCATTGCCGGTGGCGCTGGTCGGTTTGATGATGCGCGCGGATTGGGGTGTGTTAGTTGCTGCTGTGAGTTGGGTGCTAGTCCTGTTGGTAGGATTTGCAATGACACTAATGTTACTCGGACTGTTTTTCGGCTGGCCTCTAATGTGGCCGACGATCAGTGCGGAGTTCAACGGCGATTTGTTCGAAGCGTTACAGCGTAGTTATGACTACACGCGTGAACGCCCGTTGCATTATTTATTCTATGCCTTTGTGGCCACGATGCTGGGAGCTTTAGGATGGCTGGTTGTCAATGCGGTTTGTAACGGAATCGTAGATATAGGTTCGTGGGCTGTGACGTGGGGCGCTGGTATTGAACGTATGGCGGAGATTAGGGGAGAAACGGAGAGCACCGCAGTCGTTATGGGGGTTCGGGGTATCGATGTCCTGAACGGTTTGGTACTGCGGCAGATACCGATGGCTTACTCGGCTAGTTTTTTCTGGTGTTCAGCGAGTGCGATTTACCTTTTGTTGCGGCAGGGTGTTGACCAAACGGAAATGGATGAAGTCTTTCTGGAAGAACCAGAAGAAGAGCCACCATTGCCGGATCTAGACGCATCATTCACCGCGAACGCCGCGTCCGACGAGTGAGATATCGCTAGCTACGATCCAATGGATTGGTGGTGTCGAGTTAATCTCAATCATGCCCTAGTACCGGACGCTGTGAGGGCAATTGGGATTCATTACCAGGCTTGCCTGTGTTCTGTATTTGGAATACTGGCACTGATCGTCTCAGATTGTTCAAGTAGACCGGTCGACGGGTCGAATACAGAGGCGTAGAGCTGCGGTTAATCGACCCGCTATCGTGCTAGCGGTGCTGGTGGTCTGGCTGGACTGATACAGTTCGCGGGGCGTGATAGTGGCTCAACCGAGTTGTTAGGGTTTGGCTTGATTTGAGTCTAATCCATTTGCATCCCTGTGAACGAAGCGGATTGCTCTGGCGCGTAGCCCATGAATTCAGCAATAGTACAGCGTACTGGTGTTCTGTTTGCTGACTGGATGGCGAACTGGGGCCGTGTCGTACTGGACGGTGTAGAGACCGTTGGAGCGATGACGCTGTTTGCTTGGAAAACGCTACGTTGGATGTTGGCCAAACGGCCGCCCCCAGAATCTCTCTGGCCGAATTTGTACCAAGTCGGTGTGCTGAGCCTTCCGGTCGTGGCGCTAACCGGGACATTTATAGGCATGGTGTTGGCTGTTCAGAGTCACTTTCAGTTTAGCCAATTAGGGTTGGAATCTCGCTTGGGCGCGGTCATCAATATGACGCTGGTAAGAGAGTTGGGACCAGTATTGGCGGCCACGATGTTGGCTGGCAGAGTGGGTGGTGCGATGGCCGCCGAATTAGGAACGATGCGGGTTACTGAGCAGATCGACGCTTTGGATAGTATGGGCGCCAACCCGATTCACTATCTGGTAGTGCCACGCGTATTAGCTTGCCTATTCCTGATCCCGACTCTGACGGTAATGGCTGACTTTATGGGATTTGTAGGAGGTTACGGCTACAGTGTTGCGATTCTTGGTATTGACGAGCACTACTACCTCTACAACTCCGAGCAGTTCGTTGAGGCGTTTGATCTTTTTGCAGGGTTGTTCAAGAGCTTCTTCTTTGGCGCGGCAATTGCAATTGTGAGTTGTTACCGTGGTTTCCATTGCCGGCCGGGTGCTGAAGGCGTAGGGCATGCGGCGACGAGTTCTTTTGTAATTTCCTTCGTGTTGATTTTGATGTTGGATCTGTTCTTGGGAATCTTGTTGGATTCGTTCTATTACACCGTGTGGCCGCAGGGCGCGAGTTTGTTCTAATTTGTTCACGCGTGATTCATTGTCGCATGCGCGTATATCGAGATTGCCAATGATGCTGACGGACTCCAGCACCGATGTGAACCAGCCGCTGTTGCATCTGCAGCACATTCGGGTGCGTTTTGGCTCGTACACGGTACTACGGGACTTCACCCTAGAAATACCACGTGGTCAAACATTGGCCATTATCGGTGAGAGCGGTTGTGGAAAAACCGTGCTGCTGAAGTCGATGATTGGTCTGGTTAGGCCAGAACAAGGAAAGGTCTGGTTTAATGGCCTGGAACTGCAGCAGCTGAACGAACAAGAGCTCACTCGGGAGCGAATCAAGATTGGGTTTGTATTTCAGCAGGCCGCCCTATTTGACAGTATGACAATTGGGCAAAATGTCGCATTTCCCTTGCGTCATCACGTGCGCATGAACGCTGCGGAGATCCCCAGTCATGTTGTCGATCGGTTGGCCGAAGTCGGTTTGCCTAGCCATGTCGTACTGAAGAAACCCGTGGAATTGTCGGGTGGTATGAGAAAGCGTGTTGGTTTGGCTCGTGCGCTGATTCTAGATCCGGAGTTAGTGCTTTATGACGAGCCAACAACAGGCTTGGATCCCATCATGTCAGATGTCATTAACGAGTTAATTATTCGAACACGGAGTCGTTACACCGTCACGAGTGTGGTTGTGACGCACGATATGAGAACCGCGCGAAAAGTCGCGGATCGCATTGTGATGCTCACGCCGGTTGACCAACTCAAGGATGGTGAATCCCAAATTATTTTTGACGGACCCCCCAGTGAACTGGAACGAATACAGGACCCTCGGGTGGGGCAATTTGTTCGCGGTGAAGCGGGGTCCCGATTGACTGAAGTCTTGCATTAGGCGAGCTGGGTAGACGGCTGCAGTTGTGGTCGACTTGTTGATAACGGTGAACGCAATGGACGAAAGAACGCTGCAAATTCGTGTTGGTGTCGTCGTCTTGACGGCGGTAGCGATCACGGGAATTCTGGTCCTCCTGTTCGGTGAGGGCCAGTCTGTGTTCCGGGTATGGCAGGGCGATGACAATGCGCTGTGTATCGAATTTGCTGAAGCGCCAGGGGTGGCTCGCGATACGCCAGTGCGCAAAAGCGGTGTACTGATAGGTCGCGTCGCCGATGTAACGCTGAACGAAAAAGATGGTACGGTGATCGTCGAACTTACTCTGTTCAGCAAGTACACAATCTATCGGGACGAAGTTTGCCGCATCGGCACCAATTCACTTGTCACGGGCGATGCGGTCCTGGAGTTTGTCAGGGCGACTGACGATGTATTGATTGAGCGAAAGTTTGACGTGAACAACGATCAGGTAATCGATGAAACGGAGAGAGCGGCAGCACATGAAAAGTGGAAAGGTGATTATATGAAGGACGGAATTGTCCAGGGCGACCCTTTCACTTCAATGGCCAAGATAGCGGACCGAATTCCTCAAACACTCGCTGGGATTGAAACGACAGCGGCAGACATTTCGCGGTTGGCACAGGGGCTCACGGACGTTGTTTCTGGCAACGAAAATCGTCTCGAAAGTATTCTTGCGCAGGCCGATGAGGCACTGGTAGCACTGACTCGTACGATGCAACGTGTTGAAGCCATTGCTGGCGACCCAGAGATTCAGGCGAATTTGAAACGCACGCTGAGTGAGCTGCCAGAACTTGTTGACCAGGGGAAACAGACGTTTTTGGACGCACGTAACACACTGGATGAGATTGAGAGAGTAACCAAGAAGGCGGAAGAGAATCTGGAGAATCTAAAGGGGTTCACCGAACCATTGAGCGCTAGAGGACCTGAAATGGTTGCTGATGCGGCGGCGACCCTTGTCAATATCCAGAACATGACGCAAGAGCTTAAGTTGATGAGTGAACGTGTGCAAAGTAGCCGAGGAACTCTTGGCTTGTTGATCAAGGATCCGGAGCTATATCAACGCTTGAATAGCACCGCCGCGAATCTTGAGCGTTTGACAGTTCGGTTGGGGCCCATCTTGCGAGACGTTCATATGCTCACTGACAAGCTGGCTCGTGATCCAGGGGGCCAATTGCTGAAGCGCATGTTGGATCCGACACCAGTCGGGGCGGGCAGTAAGCTGCCACGGGGCTATTAGGCTGGCGGTGCCTAGGTTGTAACGCAGGAGTTTGTTCTTGAGACCGCGTGGCGGCGTTCACGGTGCTGCTGGGAACACGGTGCTGCTGGGAACACGGTGCTAGCGGAAAGATGTTGGCCGTCGTGAGCTGGACGCTGGAGGAAGTGCGCCGGCGGAGGTGGTGCCGGGAGTCGCCGCATTTGGTACTAGAGGAGTGAAGTGTCCAGTGCGTGCGCTGGTTCGTAGCGTTTCGGCCCGCTCTCGCAACTGTTCATTTGTGACATTGGGTTGTGGTAACAGCTGGTACTCCAACACATGCTCATCACGGAGTTTTCCAGGCCAAAGGTTTTCCGAGATAAAGTCAACGGGAGGAACTTGGTACCACGGCGGAGAAAAGCGGTGCTGGATCGTTTCGGTGCGAAACCGGTCTTTCATCACTTTGATCGTTCGAACCCCGTAATAAGTGAAGTCAGTCGATACAGGGCTCGTACCGATTAGTTGGTCGTCAACATAGACGGTTGCGCCCGGGGGTGTTGTGCGAATTGTCATTCGCCTGCGCACACAGCCGGTTGAAGTCAACGACAACAGCAGTAAGAGCCAGGCGAACTTAGGGCACATTTGGGAACTGCGGGTCATAAACAATTCGGTCTGGCATCGTGAGACAGTTCGTTGGGCGGGGCGAGTATAGTGTGACGTGAATAGTAGTGATAGGTGAATTGTGCTGACCGGTCGCCCTAGGCGTGGCTTACGATTTGCGATAGCGTCACCGGTAGCGTTCAATAAGCCTGAGTAAATAGGAGGGGCTCGGTTTCAGGGCAAGGCCGGTAGATGTGTACAATAAGGAAGCCAGTAAGCTCGTATGAAATGGTATTGGTCGGCGTGGCAGATTCGCGTTAAATCCTGTAACGCACGGTGTTCACGAAATAGTAGACGAGCTATTTCAAGAACAATCGGCTTGCAAGCAATGGCTCAGTCAGCGTAGTTGAGTATGGCAGAACAAACAGGCAGTTGGCAGGGTTGCTTGCATTACGCCGCGATCAGCGACGTCGGGAGACGTCGTGCCAATAACCAGGATGCGTTCAAGCTGGTTCCATCAGAGATCGACGATTGGACGCAGCGAGGCCACGCATTCATTGTCGCCGATGGAATGGGGGCTCATGCCGCCGGGGAATTGGCAAGCAAGATGGCTGTGGATGCCATCTCGCACCATTACCATAAGTTCGGAAAGTTATCGCCACCGGAAGCACTCAATGAAGCGGTCTTGGAGGCGAATAGGGAAATCTATGATCGCGGCCAGGAAAACGTGGATTTCCACAACATGGGAACCACAGCAAGTATCCTAGTGGTGCTGCCGCAGGGAGCTTTAGTCGGGCATGTTGGTGACAGTCGCATTTACAGGGTGCGTGGCAGCCGACTTGATCAGTTGACGTTCGACCACAGCCTCGTCTGGGAATTGCGGAAGCATGGACAGATGTCCGCGAATGCAGAACAGTTTACGTCGATCCCCAAGAATGTGATTACTCGTTCTTTGGGGCCGAATCAAGCAGTTGAAGTCGACATAGAAGGTCCGGACCCGATCGAAGCGGGTGATACCTACTTGCTTTGTAGTGACGGCCTTACGGGGCGAGTATCGGACGAAGAATTGGGTCCAATCTTGAGTAGTATGTCGCCATTGGATGCGGCTCGTCTCTTGGTTGACTTGGCAAACTTGCGTGGCGGTCCCGACAATATCACGGTGGTCGTTGTACAGATTACCGGAGAGCAGGTGGTAACACGCGTAGGAGATTCGACGCCGTTAGTTATTGGTGGTGCCCAGCGAGAATCCGAGATCCCATTGCTAACTTGGCTTGCAGGGGGCGTCTGCTTCTTGTCTGCCATCGCAATGTTTATTCTCGACCAATCCTATCTGGCGCTTGCTTCTTTGGGTGTCGGCGTGGTCTCGTTGTTTGCTGGGATTGGGTGGAAATTAAACAAGCAGACAGGTGGTACATCGTTGGCTCCTGGATTGCGATTGGGCGACGGACCGCATGTTTCGATTGACTGTCCTGCTGCAGACAAGTTCACCGACAAACTTGCAAAGGTGGTTGAGGAGTTGCGCGAGGCAGCGATTGAAAATGAATGGGCGGTAGATTGGTCTGTGCTTGATGGTCATTGCGACCAGGCGGTGCATGCAGCGGGTGCTCGCGAGCATCGGGATTCGATTAAATCTTATGGGCTGGCGATCCACGCGATGATCACTGAGTTGCAGCGACTGGGAGTCCAGTAGCGGGAAACAAATCCCGGTACGGTTTTTCTCAGGCCTTGTTTTTCCCAACGCTCTAAATGGCACTGCTGGCTAAATTGCAAGAGCTGACGATTCTGCACAGATTCTCCAGCTGAGTGCCCCGGTACTCCAGCTAGGTGCCCCGGCAAACCACTTCAAGCGACTTTGTGAAAAACCGTTTGTTGCGGTTCTTGACAACGTTGGAGAATACGATTCAACCGGTAGCGTGTAGCCAGACGCGTGGAATGTTGTCGATAGAGTGTCCGACAACGTTCTTTGATGTATTGCCAGCGTAAGTGGTATGTCAGATTGTTATATCGGTCAATGGCTTGCCGGGTGCACTGATAGCTGCTTTGGTCTAGTGTCAACATTTCGCGATCGGTCCGTTCCAGCAGGATCATTAAGTTCTTGTCCGATGATCGAGAGAACGCGTGTTTGACACGAAAGCCGCATTTTCGCGCCAGCATGGCCAGGGTTGATCCGGTGAAATTGTAGATGTGTGCGAAGTGGAAGAGCCGACCAGGCCGGGAATGCGGGGCTTCCAGATTTGGGACTTCAATGTAGGCGAGTCCACCGGGGATGAGAATTTTCCGTATTGTTTCGAATGCTTGTACTGGTGCATTGAGATGTTCCAGGACATGTACCATCAACACGATGTCGTACGGTCCGCCGGTCCTTAGATCCTGGAAGAAGTTGTTGGCGATGTCGGCCTTCAGATGACGTTTTGCGTACTGTTGAAACCCACAGCCAGGTTCGATTCCAGATGCATCTAGTCCTGCCAATTCAAATTGTTTGACGTTGCACCCTATGCCAGCACCGATCTCAAAGAGGTTGCGGCAGCCACGAGTGTATGTGGAGAGCCGAGTTGCCAACTCGGCACCGCGTTGCCATTCTCGCAATACGCGCCGACCGGATGGGTGGAATTCGCCGTGGTACTCTTGTCGGTATTCTTTCGAGTAATATTCGGCGAGTTCATGATCCTTGGGAATCGACTCGTGGGAAACCAGGCCGCAGTGCGTACAGATGACGGTTGTCAATGGGTGGTAGTTGCGATCCTGCCGGAAAAGAATTTCGTAATTGGCCTGGTCACACAAGGCGCATGGATCGCGTCGTTCGGACTTGACCAAGGAGATTGAGTCTTGGGGTTTCATTGATAGTGCGTGGGGTACTCTATTTACTGCAAGCAAAAGTGCAAAGCATCCGAGAGGGGACGCCGAGCACCCGGAAGGAAGTCGTAACTTGCGGTCTCGCGTCGGACGAACTGCTTTACACGTATTCCGGCGGGATTGCGGCGCGCGAAGAGTACCGATTTGCCGGTCAAACGTCAATTGATATTAGGACTTGTCTGGAGCCTGAAAAGTCTCGTTCCCAGATCGGCGGAAAAGTGCTAGATTCCTCCGCTGGCGAATTGCGAGGTTGCGGGCGTGGATGAGAATGCCTCCACAATCGCGCGATTGTTCTGTGTATTGATCAACGGGGCGACGTGTGAGCACAGTATTCATATTTGCCGCCAATCATGCAGGGCCGGACTGCCCGCCTGGTTTGTTGCATCGAAAAAACCACAGCATGCAATGGGGGATTTACTGTGGTAAGGACTTCGAGCGTGGGTGGGAACCAGGAAGTGTGTCGAAACCCGGCAAAGTGAGCTGATTGATGCAGCGGCTCACACGCTATATTGCGATCGAACTTTTACGAGTATTTTTGATTGCCCTTGTAGCGCTGACTTTGTTGCTCTTGCTCGGTGTGTTAGGACAAGAGGCCATTCGTCAGGGGCTGGGCCCTGTGCCTCTGTTGCGGATGATTCCCTACGTTGTTCCCATTGCTCTGCGTTTTGCTGTTCCGGCGACGGTCTTGTTTGCAGTTTGCAGTGTCTTTGGGCGCATTTCCTCTGAAAATGAGGTCGTGGCGCTGAAATCGCTGGGGATTTCTCCCTGGGCGATGGTTTGGCCGGCATTGGTCCTGTCGTTTCTCTTGAGTTTGCTTACAGTCGGAATTAACGATGTAGCCGTTTCCTGGGGCAAGCTGGGAGTTCAGCGTGTTGTGTTGCAGTCTGTCGAACATATTGCCTACAGCATGTTGCGGACAGGAAGGTCTTATCGTCGCCCAAAATTTTCAATCAGCGTGCGCCGGGTTGAGGGACGCCGGCTCATTCAACCGACGTTGGTCTTTCACACATCTGCGGAAGAGTCCACTGGCCCCATTACGTTTACAGCAGATGAGGCAGAATTGCGGTTTGACCGTGAGGGAAACACTCTGAGATTCCACATGGTTAACGGCGAATTGGAGGGTGAAAACGTTACGGGTATTCTCAGAGATGAAATTGTGGAAATCCCTTCACCGTTGAATGACCGGGCGGGTGGTCCGGGTGATTACTCTCTCCGTGAGATCCCACGCCAGGCGAAACGTCAATTGGAGATTATTGAACGGTTGGAACAAGAACTAGCCGTTGGCGCGGCCTTTGCGATGACCACAGGGGATTTTCAGGCCTTACAGGGTGACGAATTCAATAACAAACGAAGACAGATTGCATCCGCAACGACAAGGTGGCACCGACTGCAAACCGAACCGTGGCGACGGTGGGCGAACGGTTTCAGCTGTTTGTTTTTTGTTATGGTAGGTGTGCCGCTGGCGACACGTTTTCGTACGGCCGATTTTTGGGCCACATTCGCAGGTTGTTTCTTGCCGATTCTTGCGGTTTACTATCCGCTTTTGATGTATGGGACAGATCGCGCCAAAGTAGGGCAATTGCCGCCTTACAGTGTTTGGTTAAGCAACCTGGTTTTGTGTGTCGTTGGCATATACTTGTTGTTGCGTATGCGGCGAAATTGAGCTGCTGCTTGATCTGCAGTGGTAACTGAGCCGGCCGTGGTGCTTGTGATCTAATTGGCCGCCAGCAAGAGGTGGTAAGCAACGACACACGCTCCTAATGGAATGCACCACCATGCAAACCAGGCTAAACGTCCGGTTTGTAGCCAATTCAACAACCAACGCAACGCAATCGTTCCCACAATAAATGCCAAGGCCGCGCCAAGTACCAAATAGATCAGTGGCGCACTCGTTGAAGAGGCTTGCAATAGATCCTTAGCTTCAAGTAGTCCCGCGCCCGCAATTGCGGGAATTGCCAGGAGAAACGAAAATTCTGCGCTCGCTTGGCGTTTCACTCCGACAAACAATGCCACAGAAATCGTCGTACCACTACGGGAGAGGCCTGGGAGTATTGCGAGCGATTGCCCTATTCCGATGAGGATGGCATTACGATAAGTCAGGGTGTCGAGACTCTGCTCACCCTCGCGGATCCGTGACGTCGGAATGAGTAACGCGCCAGTTCCGATTAACAGAGTTCCAGCTAGTAACGGTTCGGTTAGTGCCTCCTCTAGAAAAAGCTTCAGAGGTAATCCGACGAGAACAGCAGGTAGAGTTCCTATTGCCACGAGTGCAAGCGTTCGCCGCTCTGATTTGAGTAACGCCAAGAGTCGTTGACGATAAAAGACCAGAATGGTCAATAGTGTTCCTAAGTGGAGTACAACGTTAATGGCAGTCATCAAATCGCGGTCGCTCGCGTCCAATAAAACGGAGCCGAGGACAACGAGATGCCCGCTGGAACTGACGGGTAGGAACTCAGTAATTCCCTGCAAGACCGCCAGGATTAGTAACTGCCAGAGTTCCAACGATGTGATTTCCTTGATGGAAATTGTGCAATGGTGGTAAGGCGACGGACAGAATCGTTCAAGTCGGTTGACACCATGTCATCAGCGCAAACTTGGAGCTGTGCTTGCCTGTGTGTTTCAGAAACACTGGCAGACGATGTGAGAGACTCATGCTGATAATGACTTGAGCGTCGGACACAGCAACGATGTCGCTGTCGTACTGACCACCGCCCACTTGTCTGTCGCTCTCGCTCGAGCGACTATTTGGTTTGTCAAATCAAAAGTAGCGTGCGTTACCGGCGTGTCTGTTCCGGATTTGCGACGACCCTTTTATTTTCTGCTTCTGGCAAGCCAGAGTCTGATTCCGGTGTAATGGGATCGGGTTCGGCACCATCTGGCGCCATTAGAGTTTCCGCTTCTGTTGCTTCGTACCCAAAATCAAAATCGGAATCGGCTTCGATTGCAACGTCAAGGTCGGTCTCAATGACCGGGGCTGTCATTTCCAGGTCTATTTCGCCACCCATCCGTTCTTGCCAGATCCAGGCCCCTGCCCCCAAGATCGCGACCCCGCAGAGCAGGCCAACCACTGTCCCCAGGGCCGCTGCAAATGCTCGAAAAAACCACCCCAGGAAACCTAGACGCCGCTGCTCAACCATGTGAGGCTCCTTTTTGTTTCAAGATCTGTTACCGCAAACCAGCACTGTGCGGGCGGTAGTTTGCGGAAAACGCTGAGCTGGGCAAAGAGCAATTTTGCCCACCCACCTTATGGGTGGCGGGGTGGCGGTGTGCCGGCAGCTGTTTTTGCGTCATTAGCTCCACGCTTTGGTTCCCGTGGGTTCGCTGAGAACTTATTGAAACAGACTGCGGACGGCCCCAGAAATGCAAAATCTTGCGCAATACATTGAGAGGGACCCCGATGTTCGGCTGATGCTGGCGGTACAGCTAGATGATACCACTGCATTTGACGAGCTGGTTTCGCGGTATGAGTCGAGGTTGATCTCAGTTCTCGCCTTGCTGATGGGAGATCGAGAACAGGCTCGAGACCTTTCTCAGGAAGTGTTTATGCGGGTGTTTCGGGCTCGCAAGACATACCAGCCAACGGCTGAGTTTTGTACATGGTTGTTTACAATTGCGAACAATGTTGCTTGTAATGCCCGACGTGGGCGGCGATTTCCTTATCAGTTGAATCCCGGTGATTCTGAGATGTTTGTGGTGGGGCCAGTGCCGACAAAGAGTGCTGTGATGCCTTCACATGCACTAGATCGTGCCGAAGAGGTTGCCCTGGTGCGCAAGGCGATTGCAGGATTGAGTGAGCGTCAACGTTCGGCACTTGTGCTCTGCAAGTTTCAGGGAATGAGCTATGCAGAAATTGCCAGAACGATGGGGACGACCCCCAAGGCAGTTAAGGCACTGCTAGCTCGGGCTCGTGACAATCTGCGTGTGTCATTGGCGCCCTATGTGCGGGACGGTTCGCCTCTTCCATCGGCTAAATGAACTTGCGAGATTAGCGACGGCCGGGCGAAACGCGTTACCGCCAGTGGTCGTCTCCAAACGGATGAGCCGAGCCTTGACGCTGTGGTTTGGGGAGGATCTTCAGTACTTCTGCGGCTAACCTCAGGTCATCTTTCGTCGTTATTTTCATATTGCTCGATGAGCCTTGAACGACGGTAATGGGATGTCCAATTTGCTCGACAAGTTGCGCTTCGTCGGTTGTCGTCGATGCCTGAGGATTTTCGGCAAAGGCTTTGAGCAACAAATCACGTCTAAACACTTGAGGTGTTTGAGCCTCCCAGAGCTTTTCACGAGGAACGGTTTCTTGGATTTGTTGGTTGTCGTTTACACGTTTTAGTGTACTGGTCACGGGTACTGCTAGAATCGCTGCTCCAGTGTCCTTTGCCGCTTTGAAGACGTTGTCGATCCAGCTACTCGCAATGCACGGACGTACCGCATCGTGAATCGCGACATAGTCAATCTCGTCGCGAACCTGTTTTAGAGCATTGGCGACTGAATCGGAGCGTGACTCACCGCCTAAAACGACATCGATGCCAAGAATCACCGCATTCGCGGAGAACTTTGCTTCGAAGAGAGATCGATCTTCCGGAGAAATGACGACGATGGTCTGTTTTACATCGTCGCGATTGACGAATTTCTCAACTGTGTGTAGCCAGACGGCTCGGTCTGCTAAGGGAGCAAACGGCTTCTTGTAGTGCTCGTCTTTGAATCGCCGGCTCTGCCCAGCCGCGGGGAGGATAACCGCAAATCGTGACATGGTCCGAGATTCCTCGTGTTGCAAAGGCTATTGCGAAAGAGCCGACTAAAGATCCCCTTACCTTAATCTTTGCGCCGTCGCTTCGAGCGTAGTGTCAGAGGTGATCGATAACGCAGCTTCCCATTTCCTCGGTCGTCATCTTGCCGCCGAGATCTGGCGTCTTGTACCCTGCAGCGAGTGTCCTTTCGATGGCCCGTCGAATTTGATTGGCGGCTTCGGCCTGTTGCAAGTGCTCGAGCATCAGCGCAGCACTAAGGATCGCCGCAATCGGGTTGGCAATCCCCTGCCCTGCAATGTCGGGGGCTGAGCCGTGAACTGGTTCAAACATCGACGGATAGACTCGTTCTGGATTTGTGTTTGTACTTGGCGCCAAACCCAACCCACCCCCAATGATGCCTCCCAGATCGGTCAAGAGGTCACCGAACAAATTAGACGCGACAACAACATCGAATTGTGCGGGGTTGCGAACGAAATTCATCACTGCGGCGTCACAGTGTTGACGGTCCGTAGTGATTTCCGGGAATTCAGGGGCTAATTGTTCCAATACCTCATCCCATAAGACGTAGCTATATCGTTGCGCATTTGATTTTGTGACCATGGTTAGGCGATTTCTTCGGGTACGCGCCAACTGAAATCCGAAACGCAAGATTCGTTCGACACCGCGCCGAGTGTGAATAGCCGTTTGCACCGCGACTTCGTCGTCTTGGCCGGATTTCATACGGCCACCATTGTCTACATACTCGCCCTCGGAATTCTCACGAATGACGACGAGGTCGATGTCTTGTGGTCCTTTTCCAGTAAGAACACTATTAAGTCCAGGATAGAGTCGCGAAGGTCGCACGCACGCGTATTGATCGAACGTCTGACGGATTTGTACGAGTGGAGCCAACGTAATATGGTCCGGGACTTTTTGGGGCCAACCGACGGCCCCCAAGAGGATGGCGTCAAAGGGACGCAGGCGGTCGATGAAATCTTCAGGGACAACCGTGCCGTGCTGTTCCCAGTGTTTCAGGCCCCATGGGAACGTTGTTTTCTCCAAACGGAAATCCGCAGCAGTTTCCAGTGTTTCCAGAACACGCACTGCCTGTGCAGTAACTTCTGGACCAATTCCGTCACCAGGATAGAGAGCGATGATGTGCGTCTTTTTGTTAGCCATGTCGTTTTTGAGGAGTGCCATTTCCGTTGTGTTGTGATTGTTGGAGCCGGTGTAATTCCTGTTCGAGCAGTTGCCGTTCGGCGGTGGCCTGGCCGCGCAGCTGGCGATAGTACGATCTTGTAGCGAGAAAATCGAGTCCTGCCAATGCGAGGATCCACACGACGAGCAAGACGACACAGCACCAGTAGATGCCAAACCACAATGGTTCAACAATCCATATGCCAACGATTATTGCCGCGCCAACCATACTGATCATGATGTTGGTTTGCAGCCGTCGGCGTCGTCGGGTGTAAAGGTAGGTCCAGTCTGTTTCATTCAGCTCTTGTTGCTCGTCTTTTTTCCAGGAACTCTCAGTGGTCCAAGACAATAAGACGGAGAGTGCGATCAATAGGGTTCCGAATCCGGCCATCGTCCAGAAGCTGACTGTGTCCACGAGCCGCCCTCATTCTTTCAAGAGCAGGTTCGGATTGATGTTCTGTAACCACTCGAACACAACCCACCCCACTTTGGCCAGTGAGAGTGGAGAACATTTGTCAGGGGTATCCGCAGACGTGTGCCAGTAGTTTCTGCCGCGACGAGGGTAGTCGAAGTCGATGATGTCGCAGGCCGGGATTCCGGCAATATCGTGCAACGGGAGATGGTCGTCGCGTATCTCGTGACCAACTCTCTGGCGGAACTCTCGAACTTGGAGTTCCCGCGCCGTGTTCCAGATATCTTGTACAAGAGGGCGTGAGTCATTCCATGTCCAACTATTTTTCTCCTTGTATATCTGCAGTTCCCGGTCGCCAACCATGTCGAGTAACACGGCACAAGCATAGCGATGCTTGGGAGGCTGGGCGCGGTATTGTTCTGCAAACCGGACTGAACCGACAAAATACTCACCGCGACCTTGGGGGAAAATAAACTCTTCTGCGTCAAAGAACACGAAGTCTACCCCATACTGGGTATCCAGGTTCACGAGGTGGTTGCCTAACTCGCAGAGCACTGCAACGCCGCTCGCACCATCATTTGCACCGACAAAAACCCCTCGGGGATTGACTGCATCTTCGTCCGGAAATGGACGGGTGTCGTAATGCGCACACAACAAAATACGCTGTAGACGCTTGGGATGCCAGCGCACGATCAAGTTCATCAGATTTACCGGTGTTCCGTTTTCCGGGTGCCGAATGGTCCACTGCTGTTGATCGATTGTCGCGCCGAGTTTCCTGAAGTGGCTGATGAGAAATGCCTGTTGTTTGCGCATGCCAGCGGACCCACTAGGGCGCCGGCCAAAATCGCAGATCGCTTTTAGATAGCTAAATGCGCGTTGTCCGTTGACGGGTATATCTGAAAGGGTAGGACGACGGCTATGCGCGGTGCTGGGTTCATCGAGAAGTATAAAACCACCGTAAAGTAATGCGCCGCCACAGAATATCGAGACGGCGACTGTCAGCTTACGATCAAACCGTCGCATAGATGGTCGCTTTCGGAAAGGTGAACATCCGCAACGACGTGGCCGGGTTCTGCGGGGAGGCGTCGGCGTTGCCGGGTCTGTCCGATGTTTGAATGGCTGTTATTGTCACCGTAAGATTGCAACAGGAGGGGTTGCGGTACTGTCTGCCTGGCATGGTACTGATTGGCAAGGGCGGAGCCGGATGCGCTGACTGTTCTCCACTTGGGTTGCAGAGAACAACGGGGCTTGATCCGAAGTAATGTTCCTTTCGCGATTTGCGGTCGTATTCTAGAACAAGCGTCTCCCGTTCGAAAGACAAGTCTGAATTTGTCGAGCAGTCTGTCCACGAAAGCGATATAGGCTGACAGCATTGACGATGCTAGTGGCGTGTGGCATAACCGACGCGCCAGTATGGAGTGAAATAGGGGATCTCAGGATGGAATCGGAATTTGAAACGTTCGATCAGATTCATTGCGGCGATGCGACTGAGGTTCTCGCCAAGTTGCCATCAAATGTGGCTGACGGGATTGTCACCAGTCCACCCTATTTTCGACAACGAGACTATCGTGAAGCAAGCCAACTGGGTTCAGAGCGGACGCCGGACGAATACATACAGCGTTTGGTACGTGTATTTCAGGCATGTCGCCGGGTGTTGAAGCCGACTGGCAGCGCGTGGATCGTCTTGGGAGACAAGTACCAGAAAGGGGAACTGCTGGGGATGCCGTGGCGAGTTGCTCTAGCCATGAAAGAAGACGGTTGGATCTTGCGCAGCGACGTGATATGGAAGAAACCGAATGCCATGCCTTCTTCTGTAAAAACACGTCCTACCACGGAACATGAGTACATCTTCTTTTTTTCGCATTCGCGAGACTATTACTACAACGCGGATGCAATACGCGAGCCGCATGTGACGTTTTCCGATGAGAGTCGAATGCGTGGTGGTCGGCGACATCTGTTCAAACGGTCGAGCACTCCCGAAAAAGGCAAGAACGGCGGTAATTCAAATTTACACGACGCGAGGTGGGATCAAGCATTTCATCCCAAAGGTAGGAATAAACGGACTATTTGGTCTATTCCCCTATCAAAGTTTCGCGATGCCCATTTCGCGGTGTTTCCCGAGACACTTGTGGAGACGTGCGTACTCGCCGGCACTCCGGAACATGGTGTCGTAATGGACCCGTTTGTAGGAAGCGGAACTACGGCGCTTGTAGCCCAACGTTTGGGCAGGCACTACATCGGGATTGATTGTGTTTCCGATTATTGCGACATGGCACGCAGTCGTTTGTCAGAGACGCAGGTCTAGGTGGTATTGCCCGGGAGCGGATGCTCAAAAGACCGGAGTGAGTACGACGTCCGAGCCTGTTACGTATTCCACCGAGCCAGTAAACGCGTGGCCGGTTAGGGTTTCTAGCTGTCCACAACGGTTGCTCTTGCGTATAATCGGGATAAAGCACATTTTCCTGGTGCTGGAAACCGTCCTCATCGCTGACGATCGCACCGGGGACGGTGACGGCACGGTCTGTTTATCGTCGGTGTTCTCTGTGGTTTTGTGGCTTACCGGCTCGTTACGCAGCAATCTTCTGGCGGCGATAGGTATGGTCGGTGCGAAGTTGAGTTGCGGCCAGTTTTGATGTGAATTGGCACACCATCAAGGGATGCGACTGATGGTAACTCGTCCACCAACGTGATTTGGGAGAACGCAATGCATTCATTGTATGTCCGGGCCATGATGTTGACCGCTGTGTTCGTGGTGGCCGTAACCCAGAGTAGTGTTGACGCCGATGTTACTCCACAAGAACGACGGTCGCTGCGCGCTCTGAAGGCACGAATTACCAAGGCCGGTAATCTGTATAAGCAAAAGAAGTTCAAGGAATGTGGATCGCTTGTTGTCGAAGCTCAGCAGCAGATCGAGCAATTGGCAGTTTCAAAAGACAAACAACTGTGGGCTCAATTGAGTTTTCAGTACAAACGCCTGGTTAAAGCGCATGCGCTACTGGAGCTGCAAGGGATTGAATTGAAGCCGCTCAAAAAGCTTGAAGCAATGTCGGATCCTAAGGGGGGCGAGAACAAAGCGATTAGTTTCAAGGAAGATGTTGCCGCTATCTTGGTGGCGCGTTGTGGGCGTTGTCATGTCAACAACAGTCGGGGCATGTTCAGCATGTCCGACTTTGAGTCGTTGATGAAAGGACCGCCAGCGGGATTTGTTATTAAGCCAGGCGATGTTGCTGGTAGTCGCCTAATCGAAGCAGTAGAAGGTAAGGAGATGCCTCCCAGTGGAGCGGGAATACCTGAGCAAGAACTGACGTTGTTAAAGAATTGGGTACAGCAAGGAGCTAAGTACGATGGAGAGGATCCAAAAGTAAAGCTGACTTCCCTTGCGCCAGATGCGAGTGCCCGGCGGCGCCCAGAAGTCGCCGTCGTGCAGTCGACAGGTAAGGAGTCAGTTCATTTTGCTAGTGACCTTGCGCCGCTCCTAGAAAATCAATGCGGTGGATGTCACGGGAATGGTCGTCGGGCGAGCGGTGGGTTCAATCTGACGACTTTTAGAGGATTGATGCGAGGAGGAGACAGCGGAGCAGCGGTATTGCCGGGTAAGCCAGTCGACAGCTTACTGATCAGGAAATTAAAAGGCCTGGCAGGTGATCGGATGCCGTTGCGACGTCCACCACTGAAAAAAGAAGTGATCGAGACAATCGAGACTTGGATTAAGGAAGGCGCTACTTTTGATGGTGAAGATGCGACGCGACATATCAGGGATGTAGCGGCGTTGGCTCGCGCAAAGAATGCAACGCACGAGGAGCTCAGTACGGATCGAAAGTCGTTGGCCGCGAAAAACTGGCGTTTAGGTATGCCAGACGGCGACCTGTCTCAGGTTGAAACCAAGAACTTTCTCCTGTTGGGTGATATTCCGCAGGGGACGCTCGAAGAAGTGGCGAAAGTATCTGAAGGTGTCGTCACACGGGTTGCCGATATTTTCAAGGTGGCTCCGAAATCACCACTGATCAAGGGCCGCATGACGTTGTTTGTTTTCCAGAAGCGTTATGATTACAGCGAATTTGGGAAGATGGTTGAAGAACGTCAGCTGCCTAGATCTTGGCGTGGGCACTGGAAGTTTAATGTTGTCGATGCGTATGGCGCTTTGGTCAGGCCGCGTCCAGATAATGAGCAAGTTGCTCTTGATGTTCTGATAGCGCAGCAAGTTGCAGGTGCTTTTGTGGCAAGCCACGGCAAAGTGCCACGCTGGTTCTCTGAAGGTACTGCTCGGTTTGTGGCCTGGAAAATAGGGGCAAAAGACGAACGTGTACTTGCTTGGGATCGGGAGCTGGTTGAGACACTAAACACGATGAAGCAAGCGGATGATTTTCTCAAAGGTAAGTTGCCAGCAGAACTTGCTGATATTGCTTCATATAGTTTTATCAAGTTTCTCATGAAGGACCCACGTCGTTACCAACGTATGTTGAAGAGTGTAGGTGGTGGGGTTGAATTTCAGAAAGCATTTACAGCCGTCTACCAGGGGACCCCTGAGCAGGTAGCAAAGTTTTGGGTTCCGGATGCGGCGAAACAGGCACTGCGCGTGCGCCGTTCGCGCCGTTCGGCAGGTGGATCGGAGTAGTAGCTGCTCTCGTTCGCCTCAGCGGCTTTGTTCTGCGGAACCCCAGCCATTTGTGTGCCGTTTGCGCAGGAGAGGTGGAATCGCTCGGTGGCATACTAGTGGAAAATGCGGCCGCCCTAAGAACTGTGGACGGAAAGGTCCTGCCATGTTCATTTTGTAGAAGGATCTTGAGTGGTTCACCAAAACGAGTTGTTTTGAACCGAATTGGAAAGACGGTTGCATTTGGAACGACAGTGCATTCGGGCACCATTGCATTGCCGTAGCGGTTATTTATCAGCTTTTCAGGGGAGCGGGATGAAGAGAAGAAAATTCTTGGCGACGGGATCGGTTTGGGGTGCCACTAGCGTTATCGCAAAGGGCGCTGAAGATTTGAAGCCAAAGAAACTGGTTCCGGGTGCAACTACTTCACCGATGGTCATTTCAACATGGGATTTCGGTGTTCGGGCAAACAAAAAGGCAATTGAGGTACTCGCTACTGGCGGTACTGCGCTCGACGCGGTACAGCAAGGTGTAATGGTTGTCGAGTCGGATCCGACGGTCACGAGTGTTGGCTACGGTGGATTACCGAATGCTGCTGGTGTTGTTGAGTTAGATGCTTCCATCATGGATGGTAGTGACTTGGAATGTGGTGCGGTTGCTGGCCTGAGTGGCTTTGAGAATCCAATTA
Organism: Planctomycetaceae bacterium; assembly: GCA_002709225.1. Taxonomy (GTDB): domain Bacteria; phylum Planctomycetota; class Planctomycetia; order Pirellulales; family Pirellulaceae; genus UBA9264. The sequence goes on along the minus strand of PAQH01000138.1, from coordinate 9,709 downwards.
GCGTGGCTCGTAAAGTGATGGAAGAAACACCGCACGTGTTAATCGTGGGGAGTGGGGCCCGTCAGTTTGCGTTGTCCAAGGGGTTTCAAGAGCGTGACTTACTTACCGAGCAATCGAGAAAGGCGTGGCAGGCGTGGCGGGCCAACCAGAAGGAAAAACGACAAATAGACGACCATGATACGATCGGTATGGTTGCTGTCGATCAGCGCGGGCAAATGGCAGCCGCATGTACTACCAGTGGACTTGCCTGGAAGATTCCGGGCCGCGTAGGAGACTCACCGCTGGTGGGGCATGGGCTCTATTGTGACAGCGATGTGGGGGGCGCCGCCGCGACTGGGATAGGAGAAGAAATTGTCAAGGTTTGTGGTTCTTACCAGGTAGTCGAGTACATGCGGCAGGGAGTGCACCCTCAAGATGCGGTGAAACGGGTATTGCAACGGGTCCTTGATCGACAACCGGACAAACCAGACCGGTGGGTCGGATTCGTCGCTTTACGAAGAGATGGTGAAGTTGGGTACGCGTCGACGAATACCGGTTTTCAGGTTGCCGTAGCGGATCTAGCCAGCAGCCGGCTGATAGTCGCAGCTAGCTTGCGCTGAAAGTGTTTCATGTGGGGGTGTCGCCTGTCGACTCTCGTGGGTTCCAGACAGGCTGGCGATAGTGCAAGAGGACTAGAAACTGGAGGATTGCGTGATGAAATGGTGGGCCTTAACGATTGGATTGTCCGGCGTCGTGGGGTTGGTCAATGCACTGGGAATCAGTGTAAGCGACGTCGCAAAAAGATCGGTGTTGCCCGGCGCTCGTGCGCCGATCGACGCTTCCCAATATGCGTCATTGCAGGAAGCAATCGACGCCCTTCCGGTTGAAGGGGGCGTTGTTCGGATTCCGCCCGGCAAGTTTCGGGTTACCGAGCCTCTTACGATTCGACACGATGACGTATTGCTCGTCGGATCGGGGACTGCGACGCATATCGAGAATGCCAACACGAGTGGTTTGCCGGCTTTGCGGATTTACCGGCCCATGTCTCGTGAAAATTCACAGTTGCGTTTGTGGCGCGTTCACGTTTCAAATATGCGAATTACCGGAAACCCACAGAGTGGCCCTGGAATCGTCGCCTCGCATGTCAACGAGGTTTATTTGGAAGGAGTCAGTGTCAGTCATCATGGCGGAGACGGCATATTGCTTGATCATTGCTATGAGGATCCTCGGGTCGTGGATTGTTTGATTACCTACAACGGGGCGACCGGGCTCAATTTGCTTGGTTGCCATGATATTGTGGTTGCGGGGAATCAGTTTGAGGAAAATCAAGATGCATTGCATTGTTTCGACGGATTCAATTTGTGTATGACAGGCAACTGTCTTGACGACCATCTACGCCATGGTGTTGTGATCGAAAACACGTACGGTTCTGTTGTTTCTGGTAACATGATTGAAGAGTGTAAGCAGACGGCAATCATTCTCGATCGCGATTGTTACGGTGTGACAATTTCCGCTAACGTGATTGCCCATGACGGATCCGGTGTTGATTTGCGCGATGCACATGGGTGTGCGGTTAGTGCGAATACTTTTACGATCATCGGCGTTGACGCTTTACGGATTGGTCCGCAAAGTGGTCGTATCACCGTAACAGGGAATACGCTGTGCGATAGCTATATCGGCGAGGGAAAACGTCGTCGCGGCACTGACGATTTGCGAGCGGCTGGACTTGTACTGGAGGGGACTCGTTCGGTCGCGATTGCCGGCAACCTCTTTTCCAGTTTGCGGCCGAAGGCAGTCGAGTTGCGAGGCGCTGATTCGAGACAGGTGCTCTTTGGTGACAACTTGCTCGTGGATTCTCCCAGTGACCACGAACGGTTGCAACAATCCGTTCAAGGTAGCGTGCTGATCACACCGTAGGCTCAAACGTTTGGTTAGACGGGCCGTTTGATTGTGTGTAAGACTCGATGCGCTTGTTACCTTGTTTTGGCGCAGCGCGTGATCAACCAGAGTCGGTTCTCGGCGCTAGAAACCCTCCCAGCGTCAATTTCTCAATCGAGTCGTGAGCTACGGACCTCGGGGTGCACGAGTGGGCGCTACAGGGCTCGAACCTGTGACCTCCGCCTTGTAAGGGCGGCGCTCTAGCCAACTGAGCTAAGCGCCCCGGTGGGGCAAGCTCGCCTGCTGATTGTGCGAAGCATACAGGCGTAACAGCTTTTATCGAAGTTCTTAGCCCGCACGATACTGCCTTCGGCACTTTGTCGCAAGGCAACAGATGACGGTTTGTCGTACTCAGAGCTTCAGGCCTGTGATCGCCATGGGGGCCTCCCAGCAAGTTGGGCGGTAACGCAGCTTACTCCTGCGGCTCGCTCAATGGCTGGTTTGTGTCGGATCTGCAGAGTGCTGTGGTTGGGGCGTTTTCAGTTGGAGCAAGAAAACAAGCCACGGCAGTTTCGAATCGTTGCTGTCAAGATGCAGCTGACGGGCGCGTTCACTCCGTAATGCACGTTCCAGCAGTGACCACTTGGCGCGTACCGCGCCGCTGCGCCGGTCTTTTTCGTTTGACGAAATCTGTGGCTCGATTCTTTGCATCCGTGCACATTTTCCATAAGTGACTCACTACCGGCTGCTTATCATACACAGTTTCCGGCAGTAAAGTACACGGCTTGCATGGCTGCATTGTTGGCTGGCGTGTCCGGCATGCGTGGCTGGTCCGGGCAATAGGTTGACGGGCTGTCAAGATTGCTGCTTCCGGCGGCAAATTCTAGCTAGAACTGTGCTGATGTTCTGGGGTGACTTGATTGATTGGGAGTCATTATGGGTGTTTTGATTCATCAAGCGGAGGTGCTTTATCGTTCGCCAGAAATGGCCCTCAGATATCTTCCCGAAGGGCCCTCCGCCTGTGGTCCTAATCAATTGAGCTGGGTTGCAATCCAGCATGGTGCTGATTCACGCGTTGGGTCGTTGAACGTTCTTGATACGCAATCACGAGCTAACAGGACGGTGAATCTTCCTGGACGGCCTGGTTTTGCTTTTCCAACACGGTCTCCAATGACATGGTTGATTGGGTTGGAAAGAGAGCTGGGCTTGTACGATCTCCAATCAAAATCGTGGCGGGTTCTTGTGGATGGGATCGACGACGATGTCGCAGACACCATTGTCAATGATGGAGTCGTATTTGCTGAAGGCGTGCTGTTTGGCACCAAACATCTCGAATTTAGTGATAAGCGCGCGGGCTTGTATCTTTGGCGCAATAGCGATCATCAGCTGATGCGTTTGCGCGATGATCAAATCTGTTCAAATGGAAAGGTGGTGTTTGGTGGAGATCAGGGGTACCGTCTCTTGGACATCGACTCGCCTACTCAGACCTTGGTCTCGTACACGTTGGATGTGGAACGTGGAGTCCTGGGCGAACCACAAGTTGTCTGCGACTGGCGGGGAGCGGAAGATTTTCCCGATGGCATGGTTGCTACGCCAGATGGAAAAAGTGTCGTTGTAGCGTTCTACAACCCGACCGATGTTCCGTTTGGTGAAGTGCGACAGTACGGACTAGAAGACGGCGCGCTGCAGGTAGTTTGGAGAGTACCCCAATCACCGCAAGTGACTTGTCCCCAATGGGTCGAATGCGACGGCACTGTGAAGCTTGTTATTACGACTGCCGCGGAAAACATGACAGCTGAACGACTATGTCGTCATCCGCAAGCGGGCTCTCTCTTTATTGCACCAACTGAATTAACGTCACTTCCGGAGACAAAGCGATTTGATTCGGTTTGACCCCGGGATTCGTCCCTCTAGGTTTCCTGGCGTTGCAGCCTGCTTCGCGCAAATTGCTCAGCGCGCTGGGGTTAGGCTGACCGATCTAGTTTTGTTTGGCCGGGCATTGCAACACGCGGCAATGTGACATCACCCCATTCGTAGCGTTCAGGCGACATGTCGAACTGTGAATTCAACATCGCCTCGGATGTGACTGTCTGCCCGGTGTAGCATGCTTCACGGCCCATGATGGCCATCAGAGTGCTATAGGACATATAGCTGCCGTTATTGATCGGTTTGCCGGCACGAATTGCAGCCAGCATTTCCTTGTGTTCCACATCATACATGCTCGGCCGGGGGCCTTTATACTTCCAGGTGCCATCACTGTTTTCAATTCGCGGGCGGCCTCGGGTCCCGAGGAGATGCGCTCGACCCTTGGTACCGAGCACATAGTCGTCTACATCATTGTGGCAGCCAGCGATTTGGCGTGTAAACGCATAGGTCTTAACCCCGTTGGCCCATTCGTAGCAAACCGCAAAGTGATCGTAGACGTGCCCCCATTTGTCGTCAGTCCGCACCTGCCTACCACCCAGGCCAAAACAGTTTTGTGGCAGTTCGTCGTTCATTAGCCAGAGCGCTTTGTCGAGGCTGTGTATGTGTTGCTCTACGATGTGATCGCCTGATAGCCAAGTAAAATAGAGCCAATTGCGCAGCTGAAACTCCATTTCACTCCACTGGGGTTTGCGCCCACGATGCCAGAGAGTGCCAGTTAGATAATTTTCCTGGACTGAAGTGATATCGCCAATGGCACCGTCCTGAATGCGTTTCATCGTCTCACGCACACCGTAGTCATAACGCCAGCACAAACCAGAGACGATGCTCAGGTCTTTTTGTTTAGCTTGCTTTACTGTTTCGAGCACGCTGCGCACGCCCGGACCATCAACCGCGACCGGTTTCTCGCAAAAAACGTGTTTTCCATGTTCGATTGCCGCACGCAGCTGGAGAGGTCGAAAGTGAGGTGGTGTACAAAGCAGGACAATATCGACGTCCGATTCCATCACTCGCTTGTAGGCGTCAAAGCCGAAAAAGGCGTGATCGTCGTCAACGGCGTACTTCTCTCTGAGGCTACGGCTGAGGACTTTACGCGCCTGGCCTAAGCGGTCTTCAAAAGCATCCGCCATCGCAGTCAATTTAACGTTGGGGTCACCGCGCATCGCGTTTCCTGCAGCGCTGTTTCCACGTCCACCACAACCGATTAAACCAATCTTGAGAGTGTCATCGCCAGCAGCGTGCACAGTGGGCGGAGCCAGCGATGTGGCCAGTGCGCCACCGACAAGTGCCGTGGAGGAGTTGCTCAGGAACTTTCGACGCGATGGATGCGAAGTAGGTTCGGTAGATGCCATGCTGATGCTCCTTGGCGGTGTTCCAGTCAAATACCTGGCGGCGAACTGGTTGTTATGGAAGAAAGTGTTATCGTCGCGATGTTGTCAACTATGATAGTCTACGCAGGAAATGTGGTGCAAGTTGAACCAATCGTTAACACGCCCCTTTTGACGTACCCGGTTGTTGTTGAAACTAATTGGGGCCTCATGGAGCAGATTCTTGGCTGATAGCCAACGGCCTGGGTATGGGGCGCGTGCTTTTGTGGATGGGATGTGCCATCCGCAAACGATACCTGTGGGGTGGTTGGGAAGTGTGCTGTTGATTCGCCTGGTTCATCTGCTTCTGATTGGCGATGGTGCAGTTCCTTTCAACAACGCCCGATTGATTGTGCAGGCCAAGGCAGTTGTTTTTCACGGTATTGGCGATGCATTTTTTAGTGTTTCGCCAGCACCAAATTTGTTGCTGGCCGGTCTGGTTCAGATTTCACAGTGGCCTGCTGGGCGCGCGTTCTTCTTCATGTGCATTCTGTTGCATGGATGCCTGGCACTCGCTTTTTGGTATTGGTTGTCCGCACTGCGCTGGCCAACTGAAATTAATCGGGGCGCACTGTGGGTGTTTGCCTGGATCCCTGCTCTTAACAGTTATGAGGGATTCGACAATATTGCCGTGATTGGTGCGGCAGCTTGCTTTTTCGTCATGGCGGGTGCGTTCTGCCGCGGCATCGCAGCGATGGAAGGTATCTCGCTGCGTGTTGCTTGTGCACTATTTGTGTCGGCCAATGTGATGGTCCTATTTCGCGCTGAGCATTTGCTCTTTTCGGGGATCTATTTCACGACGTTGATATCTAGTGCATGGTTTGTGACTCAATTTACCCGCTTGCCTTGGTTGTTCCTGGACAAGTTCTCTTTGCGTAGTGGCGTTCTTGCGGGGGCATTAGTTTTCGCAGGTTTTGGGACGGGGGCGGGTTTGGTGATTTGGCTCAGGGGAGCCAGTTCCGGTGAGTACCGCCTCGACGCACGCGGTTATGGTTGCTGGACTTTACTAGACGGCATTCCGTTATCCTGGATGCCTACTGACGATCATTCGTATTCTGCACGCGTGCGAGTCGCGCAAGAGTATTTTGGTGACCCGGCAGATTATGATTATTCAGTTGTTCGTATGGTGTGGGCGCATCCGGGTACCACGATCGCTAAGATGTTACAGAATTTGCCTCGCTGGTTTGTTGAACTAGGGAGGCGCCACGTAGTTTTGCCCTTGCCAGTAGCTGCCACCTTACTGGTTGGACTGGCGTGGATGGCACGGTCACGCAGACGACGAGGAACGTGTCTGCAACTAGTCGCGATGATAGTGATGACGGTGCCTGTCACTGCGTTTTATACGAACGCTGAATACATGACGCCGGCGTTTGTTAGCGCATCGGTGGGTATTGCTTGTGGATTGGTGTTGATAACAAGTTGTGTGATGCGAATTTGCCGCTTGTCGGGAGTGCACTTGTCCCGTCGCTGGGGGGCGCGTATCGGTCTCATTGCATTGTGTATCTTGATGGAATGCTTGCTGCTACGCGGCGGTGGCTTGCTCTCTGATTTTCACAGCAAGCGGGCCATTGCAGAGAAAATTGACGAGAGTATTAGCACGCTGCGGCTGCCTGCGGTGTTGTTGGATCCTTACTGGATGGAATTGGACAGTTATTGCAAGTCAGACATCAGCAATCGAAAAATTCAACTTAGAGAGTGGAGAGCACAGCAAGATCGCACCGGCACTTCCCTGCCCTGGCCCTTTGGGGTCGAAAGGACCGATGCCATACAACTCATCGATTCTGTGACGACCGATCGAAAGACAGTACTCCCGGTAGTGATCTGGTCAGATGAGGAGGACTCGAAACGCATTGTCGAGAAGCGACAGGAGAGATGGCTTCGTCGCGGATACGCAGTAATCGATACTTTTAGTACCGATCGGTCGGACGTTTCGTTTTGTTTCGTAGTGCTTGCTCCACCAGAATTGGCCACTGGAGATGGCCGAGGCTAAGTTTCCGTTAGCCTCATGGGCGGTCTGCCGTGTTCGCGACGAGAAGCTTGGTTCTGGCTGGTAGAGTTGTCATTCCAACGGAGTGGCGCGACTGCAAACTACCAGCTGTTGTTCGGAGGCGGAGTCGTGCCAGCAATGAGCCGCTTTCGAGTATTTCGCCTAGTTATCTGCACCCCGCATCTGTTTGTTATGTAGCGGCGTTGTTGGCGTTCGTGGGGGCAGCGGAAACTGCAATTCGATTTACGACATTCAAGATCGCCTTAATAGTGGCCTCCATGGTGTTCGTTGAGACTCCGCGCCCACGAAAGTTTGAGCCATGGTGCTCGACCTCAATCGTTGCTTCACCTTGTGCATCACGGCCGATCGTCGCACTCCGTAACTGAAAGTCCTTGCAAATCATCTTTACTTCGGTGATTTCCTCGATGGCTGAGAACGCCGCATCGACCGGCCCGTCTCCTTCACAGGATTCGGTTGTTTCTTGGCGGTTACCGCATTGCAAATGTATACGTACACGGTGATCGCCAGCACTCGTGGACTGCAGGTCATAGGAGACGAGTTGCCATTCACCTTGCGTTGTGATCTGTAATTGTTGTTGCGCCAAGGCAACGATATCGCCGTCATAGACTTCTTTTTTCTTATCGGCGAGTTTCTTGAATTCTTCAAAAACCCCGAGGAGTTGTTCGCCGTTGAGATGGTAGCCCAGTGCCTTAGCTCGATCTGCGAGAGCGGCGCGTCCGCTGTGTTTGCCCAACACCAAGTCGGTCTTGGTAAAACCGACGTCTTCGGGTTTCATGATCTCATAGGTAGTGCGTTCTTTGAGCATTCCGTCTTGGTGAATTCCGGCTTCATGCGCAAAGGCGTTGCGACCTACGATCGCCTTGTTGCGTTGTACTCGTATGCCGGTGATTGAAGAGACCAAGCGACTGGTGGGGACCAGGCGGCGTGTGTCAATTCTGGTTGTGCAGTCGTAATAGTCCGCGCGGGTTTGCAGAGCCATGACGATTTCTTCGAGCGAACAGTTTCCCGCCCGCTCGCCGATTCCGTTAATCGTGCATTCGATTTGTCCGGCACCTTGTTCCACCGCAGTCAGGCTGTTAGCGACTGCGAGTCCCAAGTCATTATGGCAATGGATGCTGATGATGGCTTGGTCAATGTTTGGTACTTTATCTCGCAGCATAGCGATCGTGCTGCCTAGTTGTTGTGGCACCGCGTAGCCAACAGTGTCAGGAATATTGACAGTTGTGGCACCGGCGTCTATCGCCTGTTCGACAACCCGGCACAGAAATTCGTGCTCGGTGCGAGCGGCGTCTTCAGGAGAGAATTCAACATCATCGCAGTACCCTACAGCGCGTTTGACACCTGCGATTGTTCGTTCAAGTATCTCTTCCTGTGACATTCGCAGCTTGAATTCACGATGCACGGCACTTGTTGCCAGGAAGACATGGATGCGAGGAGCTTCGGCGACCTTGACGGCATTCCAGGCGCGATCGATATCTGTATCATTACATCGTGCTAATCCGCAAATTGTGGATCCGCGAAAACTGGTTGCAATTTCCTTGACCGCCTCGAAATCGCCGGGCGAGGCTATCGGAAACCCCGCCTCAATGATGTCAACTTTCAGGTCAATGAGTGCTTGAGCGATCTCCAGTTTCTCCTGAAGATTCATGCTGGCACCAGGAGATTGTTCGCCGTCACGCAGAGTCGTGTCGAAGATCTTGATCGGTCTCGGATCGCTCATCGTTTTGGATTTACCTCAAGGGGTGGCAGTCGCAACACAGGGTTCAATCGCAAATAACACGCGCATGCGTTGGTTTATTCGTATCGGGTACTACCGGTGTAATACAGCGCACTGGCAAGGCTGCTGGGAATTCGTGGTAATTGGAAATAGTGGTTATTGCACAAAAAAATCCCTGAGGTTGAATCTGCCTCAGGGATCTTCTCAACTGTTTGTTGTCGCACAGAATCCCTAAAGCCCGCTGTTGGCGGGCAAAAGAAGTAGTGTCAAAACGTGCGAGGAAAACTTCATAGGCTTCATGTAGTCTAGACTAGTGGACCTCAGCAACCCGGTCAACCATGAAGATTGAGTAGATCTATGAGTTGCCCAATTAGAACGAACTAGAGAAAGTCATCAAACGAGGCACCAGTCTGTGGCACGCGGAGATATTTGTTAGTCGGACTGTGTATAAGGCCGTAATTTAGACCTGCCGCGGCTGGCTCGATAAAGACACCATGACGAATGCGAGTAGGGCGAGAGTTACAGAGGGGTAGACTTCGTGCCAGTCCGTCCAGCCGGCCTTGCGCGCACTATACCATCCAATTGCAACTAACGAGCCGGTTGCGAGGCAACTGATGGCACCAGCCTCAGTCCCCTTCGTCCAATAGAGCCCGAAGGCCAGTGTGGGCAGAAAACAGGCCGCGTACATTGAGCCCGAGAACGCTGTAACTTCGACAATATCGCCGATCGGGTTGAGTGCTAAAGCCATGCTGGCTAAGGAAACCACAAAGAGCCAGATGCGCGTCATGCGGATACTATTCGTTTCATGGTTTGACTGACTGAACAGGTCTCGGCTGA
>PAQH01000137.1 GCA_002709225.1 Planctomycetaceae bacterium | reverse complement strand
GCGGGGCCACTTTACAGATCTTCGCGACCTGTCCAGTTGTGAAGACCTTCATCGCAGGCTCTCCGTTTACTCTCTCACGTTGAATGACCAATGCTGCACGAGCCACGTTACTCTTACAGCTTCGGACCCTCGCTAATAACTCCACCGTTCGTTCAGTTGGCCTACCGGGCGTGGGGTACATCCGGTACGTCATTAACGTCTGGATCGGGACCGTTACTCACTCGCTTCTATGCGACAAACCAAATCCCTCCGGTCCGTCGCCTACAATTTCCTTCGACACCCGGGCGACTTGGAATTTGGATAAAATCCGCAAAGTGCGGAAGTTTGTTTCTGGCCTTGCAAAACCACCCAAATCCACAGGCACGCTCGAACGAAGTCGGCGGCACTCAGTTAAGGGAAGAGACCTATTGCGCGCACCTAACCACGGGTCTTTGGCAGGTTACAAGTCGGCCCTGAGAATCCCCCCCCTGAGGAAAGTGTCGCTGTAGCCAGGGGTCACCCCGTTGACTGCAGAAGACGCTTCCGAAAGTTAATTTCGAGAGAAAGGGACCAATTACTTTAGTAAGAAAAATCGTAACCCTGCATGCATTCGGATATTTCTACACCCAATTACTTGAAGCAGCAGCGATCGTGCAGGCGTCCGACCACAAGCCTGTCACCTGTTGCGAGCACCTTGGTGTTCGCTTGAACCTGCAATAGCAGTGCAAGAATGACCGGGGGCAACGCATTCCGTAGGTCGCAATGTGTAAGCGTGAGCACGCGGCGGGATTGTCCGACTGCGTGTTGTTTCCATCGCGTATCAAGAAAATAATTTACTCGGGAATGAACGCGTGGGGGGGCAGCCCTCCAAACCGCAATGTCAACACCCATCGTGACACCCGACGGTAGCGCCGATTGCACCCCCAGCTACACGTAAGGCAAGACCGACCGCAGGCTGCGAGCCGATGCTCCGATCGGCAAAATCGCTTGACCGGCTGTAAAGAGGAGATCGCAAGGTGTGTTCGGGCTACGGTTCAGCTTGTTTGGATTAAAATGAGAGTTCCGATGGAGTAATTCGTACTGATCAGGTGGGAGAGTCAAAAATGGGGCTGCTAAAGCGAGTGTCACCACAGGTGATTTTCTGGTCACTGCCGTTGTGGTTACTCCAGTCCGTCAATCAGAGAGAATATGCAATCGCGGCGGCCGACATTGACCCCGCGAAAAGTAGCCTGCAACAGTATCCTTTCCCACAGCACGGCCTTTTGCCGAAAGTTGAAATCGGCGCCACCCGTTTTCTTCAGCAACACCCGAAATACGATGGACGGGGTGTCGTGGTCGCGATTTTCGATACCGGTGTGGACCCTGCCGCCAGCGGTCTCCAAGTCACCACGGACGGTCAACCCAAGATTATCGATCTGATCGATGGAACGGGCAGCGGTGATGTTGATACGTCGACTGTGCAACTTGCCAACAATGGAACGCTGCAGGGGCTCACGGGGAAAACACTAAAGCTCTCACCCGCTTGGATCTCTGCCAAACGCGAGTTCCATTTAGGGATCAAATCCGCGTACCAACTGTATCCTCCCGCACTCGTGAATCGCCTCAAGCGGGAGCGCCGGGAGGCGTTCATTGCACAGCAGCAGACCGCTGAAACAGCGCTCCGCGAGCAAATAAACGCGTTGTCTCAATCACGGCAAACCAGTGATGCCAAAAGCACACCGAATCTGCATGATCTGCGCGAACGGCTAAAACAGCTGCGCCGAGCCACAACCGATTTCCAGGATCCAGGGCCCATTTTTGATTGCCTCGTATTCCATGACGGATCTCGCTGGCAGGCAGTCGTCGACACCGATGAAGATGGCGATCTACATGACGAGACCTTACTGACTAATTTTCGTGATCAACGCCAGTACGGCACGTTCAGCGGCAGCGCGGAATTGCCCTTTTCAGTCAATATTTTCTCAGAGGGAAATCTCCTCTCTATCGTTACCACGAGTGACCCCCACGGAACTCATGTGGCGGGTATTGTCGGAGCGCACTTCCAGGATCAGCCGGAACTCAATGGCATCGCTCCCGGTGTCCAAATCGTCTCGGTCAAGATTGGCGATACCCGGTTGGGCAGCATGGAAACTGCCAGCGGGTTGGAGCGTGGCATAATGGCGACCATTTCCAATCGCTGCGATCTGGTCAACATGAGCTTCGGCGAACCAACTCGAACGCCTAATCGCGGCTGGCTGACAAAACTCCTCTCGCAACTCGTTGACGAGCACGGAGTCATTTTCGTCGCCTCAGCGGGTAATGCAGGACCGGCACTTTCTACGGTCGGTGCACCAGGCGCCACCACGGATTCCCTGTTCGGCGTCGGCGCGTATCTCTCGCCAGCCATGATGAGTGCACAGTACGCCGCGCTCAACACGCGGCCTGAATTGCCGTACACGTTCACTTCACGCGGGCCGACGTTCGACGGGCATTTGGGCGTTGCATTTTGTGCGCCTGGCGGCGCTGTGGCTCCTGTGCCAGCCTGGACCCGTAATCTCAAAATGCAAATGAATGGAACTTCGATGGCTTCTCCCAATGCATGCGGCGCCATCGCGTTGCTCTTGTCGGCCGCAAAAAGTCACCGGCTGCAATATACCCCTGCACGTGTCCGTCGTGCCCTGGAAAACACCGCCCGGCCACTGCAAAACTCGACCTTATTTTCCCAAGGAAGAGGTCTGATCCAAGTCGACTTGGCGTGGCAACACCTGACCACGCATCACGAGGAAGTCGCAGAAGACCTGGCATTTTCCGTCCAAATTGCTCGTCAGGGAAATGCCAGAGGCTTCTACTTGCGCGAAGCCACCGCAACAGAACGCATTACCGAATCCGTGGTGTCAGTCAAACCCGTCTTTCCCAAGCGGACAACCACGGCCGCACGGGCTCAATTCCAGCTCAGGCTACAACTCGAAACCACACAGCCCTGGATTCGAACTGCAAAACACTTGCTCATGCACCATGGTGGTAGCCGATTTCGCGTCAGGATCGATCCCCGCCAGCTTCCCCCAGGTGCCCACTACGGAGAGGTCCGGATGCTGTCGACAGATGCCCCTGCCAGAGGCCCGTTGGCACGAGTACCAGTTACCGTTGTGATCGCCGAACCGCTGGTACCGACGACGGCAGACTGGCAGGAGAACCTCTCGCTGAAAGCGGGCACAGTCCATCGAAGATTCCTCCGTATTCCACACACGGCACGCTGGATCAATCTCCGCGTGCAGCGCAGCGCGGGCACGGGAAGCCGACGGATTGTCGTTCATACCGTGCAGAAGCTAGACGACAACACGTTCCGCAATGGCCAATACAAGCGGTATCACACTTTCTCCGGTGGTTCCCTTGACTCACACCGTATCCCTGTCGAACCCAACCACGTCATGGAACTGTGCATCGCACAGGATTGGCGAAGCCAAGGTGTCACCGAATTGACCTGTCACCTCGCGTTTCAGGGTCCTGCCCCTTACCAGCCAGCGCTTTCGCTAACGCATCACGGCCCTGTCGTAAACGCACGCATTCACTCCGGCCCGCACGACACCGTCGTCGCACCACGGGCAGAGCTTACCGAACACCGGCAAACGCTGGCCCCCAGCAAGTCGATTGTGCGCCCACTCTCCTCTCAAAGAGATCGCCTCCCCGACGGAAGGCAGCTCTACCAGCTCGTGTTAACGTACGATTTTGAGATGAAGAAGTCCGGCCGCGTAACACCGCGATTTCCCTACGGCGACGATCGCCTATACGAAGCAGTCCAGGGTATTCCCTTCTGGATGCTGTTCAACGCCCACCGGCAATTGATCGCGGCCGATGATCTCTGGCCGTCGGCACTTCAATTGCGGCCGGACAAATATCAAATCAACCTGCAACTACGACACGCGGATCCGGCTCGCCTGGAAGCCCTGCAGCGCGCTCCCTTGCAATTGGACCGCAAGCTGAGTCGGTCGATTGCGCTGCCTGTTTTTCCCGACCGCGGAGCCGCAGACCGCAAGGGCCCTCAAGTCAGTCCTCAAGCACTACATCGCGGTAGCAGCCTGACCTTCGCGATCATGCCGCTGGCCGACTCGGCACTGCCACCTCAGTTTGGCCCCGGAGACACGCTAATTGGGCGGATTTACTATGGCAGAGCCGCCACCGACCACTCCCCGAGCTACCGCCACCCCAGCGGATACACGGTAAACTATTTCGGCGCTCTGGCGGCGCAGATATCAACACAAGTTACTGCGTCCACACCACAGAGCACCGCCGACCTGGAAAAGGAACGCTGGGCCACAGAACTCGGTCAATTGCAACGTTTAATTGAAAGCGATCAAGCGGCCCTTTTTGAGGCGTTGGCGGTCCGCCTGCTGAAGCAACGCCCGGACAATCTCTCGGTGCTTGTCGCCCAGCTCCATAGACTGGATCATGCCGCGGTCCGCAAAACGCAACTGGACCAGGTACAAGCGGCCGCCGACAGAATCCTAAAACACATTAACCAAAAGCGACTCGCTCGTTACTTCGGCGGCACATCAGCAGCCAGCCGCCAAACAAATCCGTCTCTCCATCAGCAGCGTTCCACCGAGCGCGCGCATTTGGTCGATGCCCTGTATCGGAAAGGCCGCGCCCTGGGCTATATGGAACTACCGGATGTTATTCAGGTCCACCCGATCCAGAATCAACGCACCCACGACCGGCTCTTTGAAACGAACTTTCAACAGCTCTCCAGATGGGTCGACACGACCGACCGCAAATACTGTCTCTTACACGTGCGCCGAGAGCGCCGTCAGCAGCGTTATGGTGCGGCTCTGCGCTTACTGAATCAGCACATACAGGCTGGCAATGCCACCTACTGGTTCTATAAAAAACGACGTGACCTCTATGAACTCACCGGTTGGCAACACCTGCGAGACTACGAACACCGTTGGCTACTTCTCCGTTTCCCGGCCCAACAGGTCCCGTTCTAATTGCGTTCGGTCTAACTGGCCGCACTAGTGAAAACATCTCGTCTTGGAGCAGCTCAAGTCACCAGTGGGCACGCGTTCCAACGCCCCCCGTGCGCGGCTGACAATCCAGAGCGGCCCTAGCCGCCGGGCAGCACGCCCTTTGTGTGGCAGCTTCAAACCGTTTTCACTGCCTGACAAACGACTGAAAACCGGATGCGAGTCAGCCTGCTCATGTTGGCCGCCGACCGGTACGTTGTCAGACGAGGAGAAGATCGCCATAATCCGTGATTCATCAACCAATCGTTGATATGGAAACCAACGACAGGCTTCTCTTTGCGGGAATGGAGAATTTCATGGGTGTCAAACTAGGCGCTACAGGCGTTACGTTCGACGACGTGCTTCTCCAGCCGCGTTACAGCGATGTTGTCCCCTCCGAGGTCGACGTTTCAACCAAGTTGACCAGGAGGATTTCGCTCAATATCCCGCTGCTCAGTTCACCGATGGACACGGTTACCGAGCACGCCATGGCGATCGCATTGGCCAAAGAAGGTGGTTTAGGCGTCATTCACAAGAACATGTCGCTGGAAAGCCAGACGGAAGAGGTCTACAAGGTCAAACGGAGCGCAAACGGCATCATTTTCGACCCGATCACGCTTCCTCCGGACGCTTCGGTGAGCAAAGCCCAGGAAGTGATGGAGCAACACAACGTCTCGGGAGTGCCAATTATTGACTCGGAAGGCCGTCTGGTGGGTATCCTGACCCGCCGTGACCTGCGGTTCCTCGAGCGCGAAGACGTTCCTATATCTGAGGTTATGACGAAAGAGAACTTAGTGACGGCTACGGGGACTTTAACGCTTGAGCAAGCTGAGCGGATTTTAACGGCTAAAAAGGTGGAGAAACTTCTGCTGGTTGACGAATCATACAGACTGACTGGCCTGATCACGATCAAAGACATCGACATGATGAAGCGGTTTCCCCATGCCAGCAAAGATGGTGGGGGGCGGCTGCGCGTCGGGGCGGCGATAGGTGTCTTCGATTTTGAGCGGGCCGAGAGCCTGATCAAGAACGATGTCGACCTCCTGGTCGTGGACAGCGCTCATGGTCATTCGTCGAACGTCATCGAAACCGTCAAGAAAATCAAACAGCAGTGGGATATAGATGTCGTTGCAGGAAACATTGCTACGGCAGCAGGGTGCAAGGACTTAATCGATGCCGGGGCGGATGCCGTCAAGGTCGGCATCGGACCTGGTTCCATTTGCACAACACGTGTTATTTCCGGCGTCGGTGTTCCGCAAATCACCGCAATTCAGCACGCCGCAGAAGTAGCAGCCAATAATGAGACAACAATTATCGCGGATGGGGGGATCCGTTTTTCAGGAGATATTACGAAGGCCATTGCCGCGGGCGCGCACTGCGTGATGATCGGTGGACTATTCGCAGGACTGGACGAAAGTCCAGGGCGGACCATTCTCTACCAAGGGCGGACCTTTAAGGTCTACCGAGGAATGGGCTCTCTGGGTGCGATGGTCCAAGGTTCTCGAGAACGTTATCGACAGAATACGGTCGCCAATCGGGGTAAACTCGTTCCAGAAGGAGTCGAGGGCCGGGTCCCCTTTAAGGGAGCGTTGAGTGATTTTTTGTATCAATTGGTGGGTGGTTTACGTGCCGGCATGGGCTATTGCGGCACTCGGACAATCGATGCGTTACGCGCGGACGCGGAGTTCATTCAAATTTCCGCAGCCAGTGTCCGAGAGAGTCACCCGCATGACATCGCAATTACGCAAGAATCGCCCAACTATAGTCCTGAGGCCAATCTCGGCGAAGACAAATAGGGCGCCGGTCGACACGGTTTGCCACGTCCTCAGCACCCTCCTCCTGGTACCGGCACTTGTCGCCGTCGCCTCCGCGGCGGATCCGTTACCGCCTGGCCAGTCTTCGGCAAACTCCGCGGGCAACGCAGTCGCCGCTTTGACCAGCGACCGCAAGCCGAACCAAGCCGCCTCTCTGACACTCTCCGGTCCGGCGAATTTTGTCGCCCCCCCCTCCTCGCCAGCTTCAACCCAGACAGCAGCGAGTGAAACTACACCAAGCACAAAGTCGGCCACGCGGCCCAAACATTCACAGCTACGCTGGAAAACCACCGGTCAACAGAAGCACCAGACGCGCCGCAAGGTGACGACAACCCGAGTCACACAATCCGCCCGCCCACAGAAGAGTTCTGCGATTTCTTGGAAACGGCGCGAACCCCGTAGCCAGATACGCACCGCTGCGACTTGGGAAGAAAGTGGACTACAGGAAACTTCACAACCGACCATACCTAGCCAAATAGACCTGGGCGAACCACCTGAGCCCGGTCAACTCTCCGATCCGTACAGCGACCCTTTCAACGACTCAGACCAGGCCTCCCTGCCACGACGATACACGCTGGCTCGTACTTCCAGCACGACCGGGCGGCTGGTTCCAGCGCAAGCCGTGGCCCCACAACCGATGCCTTCCCCCGACCAGCTGCTCGCAAAATACCAACAGGACTGCGAAAAAACCAACCAGCGGTACGGCCAAAATCCAATCACCAACATCGGCCTGGACATCACGCCATTGTTCGGCCGAGGCAGCGATTTGACAGCCATGCTCAATGAAACCGAAAGAGCCCAGCAACTCGAAAAAGTTCAATCACGCGCATGGCGAAACCGGGACGGTCAAACATTGGCCACAGGCAAGATCATCGATTTCAAACATCGACAGATCGCGGTGCAAACCGACCAAGGCCAGATCATACGCATCCCCATCGCCTCACTGGCTCTGGAAGATCTGACGTACTTCGGTGCCTTGTGGGGAATTCCAGTCGAGTGTCAGATTAGCTCGACACCGCCTGAGCGTTCCTGGACCTCCTCAAAATTCACCTGGCGTGCGTCATCAACTGGCCACAAGCCACTGTATTTTGATGAGCCCGAATTGGAGAGGCATGGACATACGGCTGGCCCCGTGCTGCAACCACTGGTATCAGGTGCCCACTTTTTCGTGAATCTGGCAATGGCGCCATACAAGATGGGTATTCATCCGCCACACGAATGCCAGTACGCCCTCGGTTACGAACGTCCCGGCAACGCGTCTCCCTGGTTAGTCCCACCGTTACCACTGAGTCTGCGTGGTGCTCTGACCGCGGGCGGAATCTATACAGGCGGAGTATTTGTGGTTCCCTAGAACCCATATTCTCGGGAGCGATTGGCTCGCAAGCGGCGGGGTGTTGATCACCCCGCCGCTTGTTCTTTTCGCTGGCCGCGCTGTGATCCGCCAAACCAGATCATCGGCCGGCGCTCTTTGCGTCGACCTGCGCACCCACTTAAGCGACTCTGTAGAGCCTACCTCGGCACCCCATCCTGGTGTATTGAAGTCCTCAGCGGGCCTGCCATACTAAGATCGGTCCGCAGGTGATTTGTTCTTTTCCCAGGTCGAAACTCGGTCGTCGCGGGTGAGATGACCCAAGTGGCCGCAGGCAGCTGTCACGCATTGGTCCGTCAATACCCGCGAGCGCTCACAAACCCAACCCAAGCCCATGCTCCGACACCCGAACTCTTTTCTGCTGGCTCTTGGTTTGGCATTATGCCATCCGTCATTCAGCATCACCGAGGCCATCTATGGCGCCTCTCCCTGGGCTACGCTGATCAACCAGGCGCGCCCCCAGCACCTGGCTCTTTCCTCACTGGGTGTTACCCGGAAAGCGACTGCGATTCCGTGTTTCGTCGACCCCACGGCAGCGATCCACACTGACTCCCGCGTGCGATTGTTACTCGTAAGTGGCCTCGATGGATCCCGTGACTCCGTACACGCCACTTTGGAATTAGCGAATTGGTTTACCCAATCCGCCGCGGCGAGCGAACTCCGGTCTCGTTGTGTTCTCTCGGTGGTTCCCTGTGTCAATATGGACGGACTGGCCGAGAATCTGGGCACCAGCAATGGGGTCGGCGGCGCCCCCTCGCGAGGTTACCCACCTCCGCGGAAAGCCGCGTACCACAGTCCGACTGACCCCGAACGTTCCTATCTCTGGCGTTGGATTGGCATGCATGCGCCCGACCTGGTGCTGGAAGTCCGAGCGGTATCTCAGGCTGGAAATTCTTTCGAGCAAGCTGGTCCCAATGCCTGGGCGATTCCGCGAAAAGATGCCAACGACTCCCTGGTGCGTCAACTTTCCAATGCCAGCCCTAACGACACCGGCGCAATCCCCGCGGGTGTTCTGCGGACTGGAAAATCCGTTTCTACGGAACAACGTGTGAAACTCTTTGGTGCAGTAATTGCGCGCTATCAAAGCAAGCCCTCGGCCGCGCGACTCGAATTACAACGCCGCTTGAATCGCGACCCGCTGACCGTTGCCAAAGAACTAAGTGGTCACTACGGCCACGAGCTGAAGAATGTCGTCTACATCCCGGCGGTGGCCCTGATTGGCCGCCTGCGTCTCGGACAGCTTACCGACGATAGCGAGCAGTTCTCACAGGTGGCAAAGATCGTCCACCCTTACTTCCGGGGAGAGACTCCGACAGCGCCCAAATCAGGCAGCGGTCTTTCCGGACACCTGATCTTCTGTGAACTGGCCGATAGGTCACGTGGCGCGGACCGACAACGCTATGTCGAGCTGGCCAGGAAAGCGGCAGATCTAGCTTTTGACGGGCAGGGAAATATCCGCCCCGAGATGCCCTACCACGTCGAAATGAGCGACGCCGTATTTATGGGCGGCCCCCTTCTGGCACGTGTCGGTCAACTTACCGGTGACACGCGTTATTACGCCGCCTGCATTCAGCATCTGGACTTCATGAAGCGATTGGATTTGCGGAAAGATGGACTTTATCGCCACTCACCGCTCGATCCAGCGGCCTGGGGACGGGGCAACGGCTTCCCAGCCATCGGTGTGGCCATGTGCTTATCGGCACTGCCGGCAAGTCACCCCGCTCGCAACCAACTCTTGGCGGCATTTCGACACCACCTCGAGGCCTTAGTGAAGCACCAGGATTACACGGGCTGCTGGCATCAAGTTATCGACCGACCGGAGAGTTATCGCGAGTTGACCTCGACCTGCATGATCACCTTCGCAATGATCCGCGGCGTGCGTTCCGGTTGGCTAGATCGAGAGCGTTATACGCCTCACATCAAGCGAGCGTGGTACGCGATTCGCACGCGCATCGGATCCGCTGGTCACCTTGTCGATGTCTGCACCGGAACGGGAAAACAGCCTAACCTGCGCGCCTACTACGATCGCCCCGCGATCCTGGGCCGCGACGACCGTGGTGGAGCAATGGCGTTGCTAGTTGCAACAGAACTCGCCGCCTGGGTGGGTCCCAGCGGTCAAATCGAATAGCATCGCATACCTGGGACCTGCCGGAGATTGAAAACCGGCAACTGCTGAGACTCTCCTTTCATCTACTCTACCGTCACGCGTGTTTTTGGAATCCTGAACTGTGCCCACTCGACTACTGCGTTCCCGTGCTTTGCGTAAACCTCATACCCGGCTTTGGGTACTCTGCCTGGGTATCACATTGGGTTACTTGGCGCGCGAAATCTGGCCTCCGGAAACCACACCCCATCAAGAACCAGGTGGTGAGCCGCCGCGTCTCACTCAACCACTGCTACCAGGACCAACGCATGTACCCGACACTGCAACAGCAACCGGCAATCAGCCCGCACCCTAGTCAAGCCATCGGCGCCGCGCATGGGAGGATCCGCGCAACTGATCCGCTAGCAATTACCGGCCTCTGGCGGCGCGCCGCAGAAGCCTTGTTGCGCAGCAAATCCACAAAGATCACGGTGGCGGGACACCGCTTGCCGCTGGTACTGTGTCTCCTAATCACGTTGTCAGGTAGTGTCGTTCCGGCGGAAGAACCTTTGCTCAACGGACGGTCTGGGCGCGATTTGCTCTTGAAATATTTCCGCCCGCGGCCCGCGCTGAAAGTCGCGAGCCATCATTTAACTCGAGCCCGTTTCCCGGTTGTGGATGTCCACACCCACTTCCGTTACAAACGTCGTAACTTACGAGACGGTCTGGCGGCTTACGTCGAATTGATGGACCGGCACAATATTGCAATTTGCGCTAGTCTGGATGGAAAACTGGGAGAAGACTTTACGGAACATCGCACCGAACTCTGGGAGCAGTATCGCGATCGTTTCGTAATTTTCGTCAACATTGATTTTCAAGGCACTGGAAGCAAGGACGATCCGGCGAGCTGGGATTGCCAACGTCCCGACTTCGCAAGGCGCGTCGCCCAACAACTGTCGCAAGCCCACACACAGGGTGCCAGTGGCCTCAAACTCTTCAAGCAATTTGGGCTCGGCTACCGCAACCCGGATGGTTCACTGATTGCCATCGATGATTTGCGTTGGGACCCCATCTGGAAAGCCTGTGGCGAACTGGGACTCCCCGTGCTCCTACATGTCGCCGACCCCGCGGCATTTTTTCATCCTATCGATGAAACCAACGAACGCTGGGAAGAATTACACCGTCACCCCGAATGGAGTTTTCCCGCGGATAAATTCCCCAGCCGTGAAGAACTACTCGCGGCGCGTAATCGTGTGATCGCCAGGCATCCACAAACGAAGTTCATTGGCGCTCACATGGCCAATAACCCCGAAGATCTGGCGACCGTCGCACACTGGCTGGAGTCGTATCCCAACCTCTACGTCGAAATCGCCTCCCGAATTGGCGAATTGGGACGACAACCTTACACCGCGCGCAAATTCTTCATCACGTACGCGGACCGCATCCTGTTTGGCACGGACGGTCCCTGGCCCGAAACCAGGATCTCTTTGTACTGGCGTTTTCTAGAGACGTTCGACGAGTACTTTCCCTACTCAGAAAAACCGTTCCCGCCCCAAGGGTTCTGGCGAATTTATGGAATTGGTTTACCCGATAGGGTAGCGCGCAAGATCTACAGCGAAAATGCCGCCCGTATTATTCCCGGTGTCTCCGAACGCCTCCAACGCCGTACACAACCTTAAACAGCCAGCGGTACCGACAGGCTTCCCGATGTCAGCCCGGTATACTTCAGCTCGCCACGGACAAGTCGATCGCGGCCACTCGTGCTCAACCCATGCGCATCACTCTCGGGAGGAATTGGGTGGTGTTCCACGCCACGGCATAAGTACCCGAAAACCCGTGTCTGGATCACCCACTGCAGGTGGATCGCCCACTCGTGACGGATTGCGGCAACAGGCAGCGCCACTCGTCCCCCCCCACCTCAGAGCACCCGGGGGTCACCTCCATTTGTCCCTGAGGGATCCTACGTCGAAGTAACCTGATCGTATCCCGCAGCATGCCAATCGAGACACCATTTCCAGACACTCCCTACATATCGTAGAACCTCCGGACATTTGGCCGTTTCTTTTCGACGGTATGCGCCCGTCGACCACTCGAGCGTCGGTACCAGTCATAGAGCGGTAACTGTTCGACACGTCGGCCGACCGACCAGATCGCATCTGTACTGGCACGTGCCGCGTACTCTCACTCCGCCTCGGTGGACAAGCGGTAACGACGGTCTGCCGGCTGCTCCGCGGGCAGTTTTAACAGACGCTGGCAAAACCCAACGGCCCGGCGCCAATTGACCGAATCGACGGGAAAGTGCTCCGTCGCTTGACCTGCGACGCGTGGCCCCTGTAATCCACCATGAACAAACTCGCCTGGGTTCTCTTTCATCACCCGGAGATACTGTTGCTGGGTGACCTCGTGACTCCCGAAATAAAACGGGGAGGGGGGATCACCTGGTGGCGTCGCTCCTCGGCCCGGCGACCCAGCTCCAGCCGAGGGGAACCCATTCAGTATTATCCCGCGGCGCTCGCGCGCAGCTTCATCCCAATGGAATTGGTTACCGTCACCTGTGGCGTCTGGCAACAACAGCACTCTCGTGAGATCCACAGTAAAACCCGCCGGCAGAGGAACGCGCGCCAATACCTCAGCCGTATCCAGTAGTAGTTCGTTTATTGCACGGGCAGGTAGCTGGCCACGAATACGGATTTCCTGAACAAGGACCTCAGAGCGGTACCTACCCATCCCACCTGGGGTCAACTGCTCGTCCCGCAAACAAAAGCTTCTATTCAGGGATGCTGCTGTGTTTCATCAAGCGTAGGGACCGCAATCTCAGACATAACTTCGTGGACCACATCCTCAGTGGATATCTTGCGCAACCGGCTTTCCGGCTTCAGAATTAGGCGATGATTCAAGACCGGTTGCACAATGCGTTTGACGTCATCCGGCTGGACAAATCGACGCCCGCGGAGCGCCGCCATCGCCTGTGATGTGCGAAACAAGGCAATCGACGCCCGCGGACTCCCCCCTAAGCTCAGATGTTCAGATTCACGGGTTTCGTGCACGATCTGCGTTAGATACTCACGAACTTTTCGATCCACGTAGATCTCACGAATCGCGTGTTGGCAAGCGATCAACTCTTCCGCCGTCACCACCGGCTTGAGATCATCCAGCGGATGTTTGTGCTGTAACAAGTCCAGCATCTTCAACTCTTCGTCCATACTTGGGTAGCCCAATTGGAACCGCATCAGAAACCGATCCAGCTGTGCTTCGGGGAGTGGAAACGTGCCTTCATGATCCACTGGATTCTGCGTAGCCACGACGAGGAATGGCGGCGTCAGGTCGTGTGTCTGCCCGTCAACCGTCACACGTTGTTCCGCCATCGCCTCCAACAAAGCAGCTTGCGTTCGCGGTGTCGCCCTATTGATTTCATCCGCCAACAAGAGATGTGAAAAAACAGGGCCCGGCCGGAACTCGAATTCCATCGTTTTCTGGTTAAAAATAGACGCACCGGTGACATCCGTAGGCAACAGATCGGGGGTGCACTGCACGCGTTTTAGACTGCAGCCGACACTGCGAGCCAAAGCCCGGGCTAACATTGTCTTGGCAACCCCGGGCACATCTTCCAACAAGACATGCCCTTCGCTGAACCATGCAACCAGTGAATAAATCAACTGCTGGCGTTTGCCGACGATCACCCGTTCGACATTTTCGATGATTTTCTGCGCGACTGCGGTTACATCGGTCACAGTAGACTCACTGGCATGAAAACGTTGTATTCTGGCGGTCGAACGCCTACCCGTCATTGTAAGACTCACCAGGAAATATAACGCAGACGCCACCGCCGCGCCCCCCTGTCGGGTGCCTCCCAGCCTCTCTATGCTAGTCGCAGTCGGTTGGGCCCTTCAATACTTCTCGCCGGCGGCTTTCTCGCAATCCCCTTTCCACTTCATTGAAGGCCACGCACGCAAGACCTAAACTTGGCTCCAACCGTAACCATTTCTTCTGGAGAGCATCATGACATCACCCGCGACACCTCGATCTAATCGCCTGTTGTATGCTGGACCCGTAGCCACGCGTCGTCGGTTCATGACCTCCACGGCCGCTGGGCTGGCGGCAGGATTGAGCAGCCTCCCCAGCTGGAAGGCCGCACTCCAGGCACAACAACAGGGAAACGCCCGCCGCGGCAAACTCCTGGTTACTGATATCGAAGTCCACAACATCATGGTCCCTTATGAGGACTGGATCCACGACACCCTGGACCACTTCTACGGTCCCAGTCGACGCACCATCTACGTGGTCCGCACCAATTCCGACCTGGTGGGACTGGGTGAAAGTGGTGGGCCCGAATCGGCGGATGTACTGAACAACTACATCGGCAGCAGTCCCTGGGACTGGATCGGCGATGAAACATCGCTGGGGTTGGGCACGGCGATGTACGATTTGATGGGAAAAGCCGCGGGCATTCCCGTCTACAAACTGTTCGGCCAGCGTTTCCGTCGCTGGGTTCCCGTAGGCAGCTGGACGGTTTCCGCGGACCCCACCCACGTAGCGGAAGCGGTCCAGCAGTACTCACGGCGGGGCTATACCTGGCTGAAGTACCACCTTTCGCCTTTTGAAAATGTCATCGACCAGTTGCAAGCCATGCAGAACGTCGCGCCACGCGGCTTCCGCGTCATGTTTGACTTGACGATGGGCGGTACGAATGACCACACCTACGAACTGCTGGAAAAAATGTCGTCATTCCCTATCACGGGTGCTTTTGAAGACCCGTTGTTCGAAAAAAATATCGAAGGATACCGCGAACTGCGGCGACGCAGCCGAGTTCCTATCGTGTTGCACCACGCTCCGCTGGGACACACGTTCGAAATTCTACGACGCGCGGCCGATGCTTGCATTCTCGGGCATAGCCAGATTGGGAACACCATCCGCCACGCTGGCTTAATGGCTGGCGCGAACATCCCCTTCATGTTGCAAAATGTCGGTGGCCAGATCACGCGTTCCATGACAACCCACATGCAGTCCGCCTTCAAAACCGCAAGCTTTCACTTCCACAGTGATGCGGAAACCTGGAAAGCCGATGTCGTCAAGCAACGCCCCGATCCAGTCAATGGATTCCTGCGTGTATCGGAAAAGCCGGGACTCGGCGTCACGCTCGACCCAGCGGAACTCGACCGCCTGAAGAACCTCAAGTTACCCGAACGTGCCAAGTGGATCATCAAAACGGAGTTTGCCAACGGAACCAAGATGTACAACATCGCCGATCCCAAACAGTCCATCTTTATGGTCCGTCCCGACTATCGAAAATTGATTCCCATGAGTTACAACTCTCCACTGAAGACCGACTGGTGGGATGACGACGGCACTCCCGAATACCGCAACATGTTTGAACGCATCGAACGCGAGGGAATTGTACTGACCAAGGACTAACGCAAACCCGGATTAACGCACCAATACCACACACGCCAACTTCCAGACGTCAGACGGTTTCCGCATTCCTTGGTTGGGTGCTCGTGCCCGCGGTTTAGTTTGCCGCGCCCTACCCCGGTCGAGAAACGCCAACGCCGCACTCATTGGACCTGACAACCAACCCGCGTCCACTCTCTGAAGAACCGCTAACTCCCTCCACCAGCCACTCCGCGCCGCGCGCAAAATGAGGTACGAATTATGATTCACGTCATCGTCACCGTCGAACTCAATCCGGGAAACCGTGACGCATTCCTTGATGAGTTCCGCCAAGTCGTCCCGCAAGTACTCGAGGAAGATGGATGCCTCGACTACGGCCCCGCTATCGATGTGGAAACCAACATCGGAACGCAAGTCTCGAACCGGGATAACGTCGTAACCATCATCGAGAAGTGGCAAAGTCTGGAACATCTGGAAGCCCACCTGATCGCTCCACACATGCTTGAGTATCGCCCCAAGGTGAAACCATTCATCCAGAACTCAACCCTGCAGATCCTGCAACCCGTTTAGCCTGGCTGATGACACAACGCCTGCTTGCAGGAGTTCACTATGAAGATTCGTTCCGTCGATTGTTTTCCGGTCCGCATTCCACTGAAGCCGGAATGCCAGATGATCACGGCACTCGGCGTCCATGATCATTCCGATTACATCGTTGTCCGCGTCAACACCGACGAAGAACTGTTCGGTGTGGGGGAAGCGACCGTTTCAGAACGCTGGAGTGGCGAAACCGTCTGGGGAGGAGTAGCCATTCTCAAACATGTGCTCGGTCCGGGCGTCTGTGGATGTGATCCGGAAGACATTCGCTCTCTCGACCTTCGCTTGAACCAGTTATCACGCGGCAACTGGTTCGCCAAATCCGCAATCGAAATGGCCTGCTGGGACCTGCGCGGAAAGTCCCTCGGAAAGCCGATTTACGAATTGCTGGGCGGCGCCTGCCGTGACCTGACGTTTCGCAGCCGCTACTCGATGGGAGCCTACGACGTACCGCGCGCCCGGCAGCGCGCGGCAGAACTCATCGATGCCGGATTTGAGACCATCAAAGTCAAAGTGGGAGGCGCCGCGGAAGACGACATCGCTCGGGTACGGGCAGTTCGCGAGGTAATTGGTTCTCAGCCTCGACTGGTGATCGACGCCAATTGTGGATGGAACGTCGATACCGCAATCCAGTGTATTAATGCCCTCGAAGACTGCCGGCTTGCCCTGGTCGAACAACCCACCCCGGATGGAGATTATGGAGCCCTGGCACGCGTGCGACGCGAAACCACTCCCCCGGTCATGGCCGACGACATCTGCTTCGACTTAGTCCATGCGCAGGAATTGATCCGGAATGACTGCTGCGACGTAATCAGCGTTTACCCTGGTAAGAATGGCGGCATCCAGAAATGCCGTGACATTATCGAATTGGCAGGTTCCCATGGCATCGCCTGTTCGATGGGTTCCAACCTGGAGTTCGACGTCGCCACCGCTGCCATGGGCCATCTAATCGTATCCTGCCCGAACCTGCAGATCGAAGAATACCCCGGTGACACGCTCGGCCCCGCCTACCATCGCGACTCCATTGCGGTCAATCCCTTGTCCATTGAAGGTCCGCTGACAACGATCAGCAACGCCCCAGGACTGGGAATCGAAGTCGACTGGGATTTTGTCCGCGCCCATCCGGCGCCGGATTAGACAGGTCACCACCTCAGCCGCGCCAGTAAAAACAGCGCCAGCGTTTTGCCACTTCGAAAGCTGCCAACCTGCTGGCCGCTTCCCCTCAGCTCCAGCAACGGGGAACGCATACACCTGCTGCTGCCAACAATTGCAGCCCTCAATCCGCCGGGGCAGACTCCCCATCTCCCCCAATCTCCGCACTTACTGGCCCGTTTCCGCCACGAGCGACTGCGGAGTGATTTTTCCGACAGTCTTTACCTTTCTTACTCAACCGGTCCCACACGTGCATCCGATACTACCGGCACGACAGGAACCTGCGCACGCCAGCGCATGGTTGCCAAGCGCAACAGTCCCGACACGACGCCGTAGGGTGGAACAACATTATGCTGATTCACAATTTCCGAACTTGTTCGCTGGTTTGCCTGACGTTGCTGGCGGTAAGCTCAGCAGCCTTTTCCCAGGGGCTTCAGAGCGACCAGAGTTTCTGGGGTAACCACTACAGTCCTGACGGCGGAAATGAAGCCAGCTTTCCTGCCTGGTTACCGCTGACCGAAAGTGAGAACATCGAATCCGACTTTCAGTGGTTTGCTCCCGGCGAGTTCGGTGAGTATGGCGAAGCGACACCGCCAAATACAGGATTCTACTTCGGCTATGACTGGCTCCGCTGGCACACTTCAAACCCAGAACGCGGTACCGCCCCGTTTGACGCCCTGCCTGGAAGTGAGTATTTCCAGGCTCCCCCCGCATGGAATCCCAACGGTTTCGCGGGTGGTGGCGGTCACCGCATAGAACTGGGATGGATGACGGAAGAGAATAACGGCTGGAACTTCGTCGCAACTCTGTTCCGTACGAATGGCGGACACGAAGTCCGACTGCGTGAACTCGACTACGATCCGGAAGACGAAGAACACGACATCAGCGAAGAAGATTTCGAAGAAGGTTTCGACCAGATTGTCGCACCGCAAACCACCAATTCCGCGAGTTATCACAACCTTGAACTCAACAAAACCTGGCGGATCATTCATCGTGACGGAGTCTCTGTCGAGCCGTTTGCAGGACTACGCTACCTGCAACTGCAGGATTTCCATCAGTCGACTGCCGTAGACACCGATTGTGACATCTCTTCCCAGACGATTCGACAGATGTTCACCCATTTCAACAACCAGGCAATCACTGGACAGGTCGGTATGAAGTGGACCATGGTCCGCGGCCGCTGGAAAGTTCGCACCGGGCTGGGATGCTTCGTCGGACATAACTTCCAGAGATTTAGCCGGTCGTCCATCACAGACGCGCGGATTCACGAAGAAGGAAGTGCTTTGGAATGTTCCGCCCTCGAGGAAGTGGGTAGGGTTATATCCACGGAAGCCGATTCTGCGGCAGGCGAAGAATTCCTCTGGGGTTCAGACGGTCGTGTCGAACTGACTTACACCATTTTCCGTGACTTCGCGATGCGTATTGGTGGCCAGTTTGTTCACATGCCTGGCGG
>PAQH01000136.1 GCA_002709225.1 Planctomycetaceae bacterium | reverse complement strand
TTCTCGAGCCGGGGCGGCGCCTTGTTTGGCTACGACATCCTGTTCCCGTTCATGCTCATCTCGCTACTCAAGTGGGGCCTCGTATTTACGATGGCCCGGCATATGGTGCTCAGTGGCGTCCACCCCTATCGACGGATGATCGACCTGCCCGGACCCCGCGGCTGGTTCCCGCTGATGCTGCTGTTAATCGGCTCACTCACGACTCCCATCTGGACCGGGTTTTTCCCAGGGATTCTGGGAAATTTCACCTCCCAGGTCACTGGGACTGAGGGGTATTTCAATGGTGCCGTGGATTACCTCTGGGGGGGTGCTTTTCTGGCTGGCATCCTGGTACTTTCCGCTTCCGGCGGGTACTCGGTACTGGAACGAGTCCAAATATTTATCGTCGGGGCGATGATGATCTGCGCCGTGGTCTCGCTGTTCATCTATCAACCCGACTGGATCGACATGCTACTGGGCGGGATACTGCCACGTTCCTTTGACTATCCCGATTGGGTCGCTGACAAATACCCCATCATTGCAGAAAAATCGGTGTGGGTGGAAACGTCCACCTACGTCGGTGTGATTGGTGGTGCCGGGTTCGACTACCTGGCCTATACCAGCTGGCTACGCGAAAAATACTGGGGACGTTCGAGTGCCGGAGCGGCTAGCGAACAAGACCTGGCGCAGATTGCCGAGGATGATCAGCACTCTATTCGTTTCTGGGTGCGTGCCCCACTGGTCGATTGCACACTCAGTTTCGTCCTGGTGGTCGTCTTCAGCGCCGTCTTTGTGGCGCTTGGCGCGGAGGAATTACAACCCGCCCACGAGGTGCCAACGGGTGATAACTTCCTGGATATGCAATCCCGATTTATTACCAAGATCCACTCCGCGCTGTACCCACTCTACGCCATCGGCGTATACATGACGTTCGTCGGAACTTTGTACGGCACCTATGAAATTGGTATCGCCGTCTGCCAGGAAATCGTCCGCGCTTTGAATCCCGATGTCGGCATACGTCACGCCGCGAGGCTCAAGAAACTGACACTTACCTGGTGCTCCTGCGGAGCAGCGGTCATTCTCGTATGGAGTTTCCTCCACACCTATCGGGGCGGCGCAATACCCAGCCTGTCAAAAGCCGGCTTTACCTCGCAGGACGCAGAGCAACAAGAGAACTCAGAAAAAGCGGTTACCGTTGGAGCACTCGTCACTCAGATTGAAACTGGAGGTCCAGCCGACAACATCGGCCTACGCATTGGTGACGTGATTGTAAGATTTGCAGATACCGAGATTCGCAATGAGTCCGATCTGCAACGCCAAATCATTAGCGCTGCAGCGAACGCTGCCGTGGAAGTCGCTGTGGTTCGAGCAGGGCAACCACACAAGATCCTAAAGCTGACCGTTCGGCAGGCTAGTGCAGGGCCCCGTATTCTGGAGAAAATTCTCCGGCCTGCGAATTTCTTTACTGGGGTTTTCGCCTGCGGCCTGCTGTGCTGGCTGATGCCCTGGGTCGATCGGAAATTTCTCCCTCGGCCACTGCGCATGTCACCGCTACTGATCGTGCTGAACATCGTAGCGGGGAGCATCTTCCTGTTCCTGGGGATGAAAGCATATTGGGACAATCACACGCCGGGAGGCGTCTGGTACGAAAACCGCTGGTTTTCCATCGGCACGATTGTCGGCATGGGGCTGCTGGCCATGCTACTGGCACCACGCGTGGTGGCGCCGGATGAAGAGCCCGCGTCCTAACGAGACAGTCCTGAACGATTCCGCACCAGCTTCCCCATAGCGGTCAACAACTGCCGCTTTGGTCATTTGCGTTTGAGCACCACGCTTTTGGCCTTGCCAAATCGTTTCTGTAAATCGATCTGGCTGGTCGCCCAACGTCTGAGAATCTGGTAGCCAGGGTCGCTCGGCTGGTAGCGTCGCCCCCCTTGATGCCCTTCTTCCTTGGCACTCTGCACATTGAGCGGCTTACGTAATAGCTTGCTTTTGTCGACGGCTTCCAGGTCGACGCGTTGCTGCAACACTCGGTAATTCGTCAACAACTTGTCGACCGGCAAAAAGCCGACCTGGTCAGGCGCCCACAGTTCCATCGAAGGTACGCGGCCCGGTTCGCCATGACAGATCATGCAACTGCGTTCGTCTCCCCTGAGTACTTTGGTCATTTCCGGCACCACATAATCACGGAAATACGTCAGGTCATTGACGAATTCTGCGGGCGGTTGCGGGTTGCCTTGCTTATCGGTCTTGAAACCGTGATCCTGTTCCGCTTTGAGGGCCGCGGCCAGATCCTTCACGAACGTTTGGTTGTTCTGCGAAAGCACCTTCTTGGCGTTTTCGACAATCTCCTTGTCCTTTTCAAATTCCAACATGCTGTTGAGTGCGGTGAGCACTTCGGGATTGCGCCGCAATGCTGTCTTGTTGGTCAGATTGGCGGCCACTTTTCGGTTACGTGGATCGACGTCCTTTTCGAGCTGAGTAAGAAACAACGCCAGCGCGCGTGTCCGCAGTTCTTCGTACGGATCGACCGGTGGTAACGTCTTGGGATCAACTTTGACTTCCGGCAGCTTGCGCTGAAATTCCAGAATCCAGGGAACACTGGAAATCCAGTAACGTGCCTCAGCGGCATTGCGAAACTGATCCGGAAAAATCTCGGCCAGGTGCGAAAAATGCAAATCGGGATTATCGGCTACAGCGCGTCCCAACCCTTCGGCCAAATACCAGGCCGCGTCACTCTGACGCGCGGCGGTTGCGCGCTCAGCAGGATCCCCAATCTTCGCCAGGTCGGCGGCCGACTGAAAACCCGACAGATCAGGTACCATGAACTGCAAGATTTCTTCGCGTTGTTCATCTGTTTCCGGCAAGATCCAGTGGACACTGGCAAACATCTTGAGAATCGGATCCGAGAGGTCTTTGCGACGCGGGGGTTCCGCGGCCCCACGCAGCAATTGTCGGTACATAGGCTCCAACTCTTCGGGCACGGCGATCAAGGAAACCAGTCGCGGATCGGAAATACTGGAAGCAGCCAGGGCGCGGAATTGTTCGGGACCATTGATCGAATAGTCAACCAGCTTCTGCTGCAACTTCTCCAGTGGAATATTTGCGCTACCCTCCAACGTCGTCTGCAACAACAGCTGCTGCTGCGCATCCTCTTGCTGGGCTTCGACCAGCCCCAAGTGATCAAGGATCGCCTGCCCAAATAGATCCGCAGCACCGGGCGTGACATACCCCAGCTGGCCTGGCCCACCGTCACCACCTCTTTGATTATGGAACGTGGCCGCAATCGCCATCAGCCGCTTCGTCAAGCGGCGGGCTAACACCGGGTCCTCGGCAGAGCGAGCCGCCGCCAATTTTGCCTCGATGGCGGCAAATAGTTGGGCCAGTTGTGGATACTGGTGATCTTTGGAGCCGTTGGCCACGTGTCCGTTGGCGATAAACAACGCGTGGCTCTGGTAGCGAATCGCATTCTCCACCAGGGCGTTCCCTTCCGGCCGTGACAACATGCGAACCCAAGCTTCATTCAACCCACTCCGCACCGGCGGATTCCAGACCCACCACTGCCAGGCCGCCCGTGTCGCCCAGGCTCGCACAGCCGGGTGCGGATCACGATTGAGCGCCCGATCGAATGTGTTGACTAATTGCTGATGAGAGAGCACCGTGTTCGGTAACACCGAATCCACTTTCATGACCATCGCACGCATCGACGCTGCGCGGACGTAATCGTCGGTTGAACCGGCAGCCGCCAAGACCACGTCCCAGCCACGGTCGTCAATCAGTGTCTGCCGAAGCCCCCAGTGAGCCGCTTCGCGCACCATTTTGGTACGGTCTCCCAGCCCAGTAGCCAGCGCCGCCACCCCCGCATCGGTGTGCGTCGCCCCCAGACCAATCATGGCCCAATAGCGGACCATCGGACTGCCGTGCCCGGCAGCCACGATCATGTGTGGAACCAGACGTGGGTCTTCAAGTACCGACATGGCCCGTACACGGCGAATCGTTGCCGGTAACGCCTCCTGTTCGCGGGCGGCAAAGTCCTCGACTCGGGCGGGTTCCGGAACTGCTGGGAAATAACGCGATAAGGCATGCAAGGCGTAGCTGGTGGAAACAAATCCCGTCTGCGAGGCAACCTTCCACAAACCGGTCGGATG
Source organism: Planctomycetaceae bacterium (assembly GCA_002709225.1). GTDB lineage: Bacteria > Planctomycetota > Planctomycetia > Pirellulales > Pirellulaceae > UBA9264. The sequence continues at coordinate 20,459 of PAQH01000136.1, read as the reverse complement.
CTGCAATCCAAGCAATGCCTGAATCCCTTTGGCCACCGTCGGATCATGTCGCCCGACCCCCGCGGCCTGAAACGCGATCAACGCCAATGACGTCGGCGACGGATCGGCCTTTTGGTCCTTGACCACCCAAGTCTGACCTTCATCCGTGGAAGTACCAGGGTCAAAACTCCAGCCACCACCTGCCAGCTGGATCTTTCTCAACCGTGCCAGGTCCGCGGCAACCTGCTGCTGGATTTTCTGCGCCAGCTCGGCAGCTGCCTGAAGCGCCACGGTGTGTTTCTCACCGGCCAACTTTTCCTGGTCGGCCACACGGGCTGCGGCTGCCACATACTCGCTAGGGAAATACCGTGAAAAGAACTCGACACGGTGCCCCAGGTCGTCAGAAAACTTCACATTGATGCCGAGCATCCGTCGCGCTTTGTCTTCCAAGGCGTGGAAATACTTCGGTTCTCCCGTCGCTTGCCAGGCCGTCCAGACAATTTCACCAGCGTAATTAAAAACCACTCCCTGACCCACATTTGCCCCCGGGCCGGCGGCGTTAATACCTCCCGGGTCACCTGTCAGAAGTACGAAATTGGCACAGCGACGGGCTTGCATGCTCTGCAGTTTGCGGGCGGGCATGAACCGCTCTAAAGAAACAACTGCGTGCCCCGCGACACGGGTCCCAGCCGGTCCATCTCCCAGATCGAGTGGCTGTAAACTTGTGTTATTTGCCGCGTCTTTGAGATGGTTCGTCGGACGTAATGACTGGTAGCACGTATTGATCAAATGCCGCCACAGCTGAATATTCTGTGGACGGTACCCCATCGCGAAGGGAATCGCAGGCCCCCACACGCCCGATTGCGTGTGGCAACTCATGCAATTGGTGCCCAGCAGGTTTCCTGAATCACGGATGCGACGCTCGACACTAGCCCCACGTGGCCGGTTGGTAATCCAGGCGTCGACCTGACCAAGGTGATCGTACAATCCCTGCCGCACCGCGCGGCGCGGGTCGTCATAGGGCGCCGGTTGAACAATGCGCAACTCCAAGTCATAACCCGGCGAGTTTGCTTCCACACGCAAGAAGTAGGTTTCTCCCGGTTGCAGATTCCGGTTGACCGCGATCCGGTGCTGTTCCTGCTGCTGGTGATTTCGTTCATTTTCATTCTTGCCCTCGGTGTATTCAACAATCGGCAGTAAACGACCTGCCGGCAGGGGACCGGAGAATTTCTCAGTTTGCTGGGGGTCGATGCGGAAAACACGTATGCGGGCTGCCACCTGCTGGTCCGGAATCGACAGACAAGCTGTCAACAGACGCGGTTCGGAACCGGTGAAATCAAGGCGAAACCAGTCGTCACCGCTACGCCCCACGCGGCCGTTATCGAAATACTCGATATCGTCGGCACTCCCAATGACATGATGTGTGCGTTCCTCAATCGCGTCACCCAGTTCAATCGGCTGCGCCTGCTCCGGTGTATCATTGGGTTCCAGCTCAACCCACATCCGCTGCCGCGCCGACTGCGTCACGTCGATCCGGGCAACCGAAAAGAAAACGTCTACGTGCGTGTCTTGCGGCCAATTGGTCACGCCAGGCGCGCGCGTAATCTGCGACGCTTTTCCGGGCTCGCGCCAACGCGGGCCTTCAAACAGATCCACCTTCTCGATCATCGGTGTGATGCGCAGTTCATAGATGCCGGTGGCGGGTGCTCGGTAATTCAGAAACACATCACCATCCAAGGCGTGGAGTATTTTCGACCAATCTGCCGTCGGCGCGGTGTAAATTCCGAAGGCATCCACTTTCCTGGCCAGCGGTTCGTTGCCTTCCGCTGCGTGCGGTACCACGGTTGCATCCGCCGGTTCCGCCAGTGTCCAGCTGGCGCGCACTCGGCCGTTCTCCGGCAAATGACTGGGGCGCAGAATCCGGACATTGATGCCAACCGTGTCACCAGCATTAAGCAGAAAACGCTGGGAACGGTCCGTCGGAACCACTGTATTTCCGGCAAAGGTCTGGCCAGGCTCTAATTGCAATGTCGGCTGGGCGGCAAATGCGACCAACCCAGCGCAGAGAAAACTGCACACCAGATAACTACAGACTAAGGGAAGAATATGTCGGCATCGCAACATGGATTTCTCCGCGTTCGAGGGGGGTGCGAGTACGGCTAAAGAAGGCAGGGAACCGTGTCGCAGAGACCTGGTTATTATGACAGAAAATCGTCAGCCCGTCGTCCAGCACCGACGCAAAATCCAACAGGTCCAGTACCAACGACTGACCAGTCGGGACGACGTGACGGAGGGCGACCATGGTTTTCTGTCGAACATGCAGTATAACGACCGACTCCCGGCCACGCAGTGAGAACCTTCACAGAGAAACATTGACGGGTGAGCAGATTTATGCTGCCTGGATCCAGACAGTCCAGTTTTCGTCGACTCACGTTGATTTGGCGGCTACCGGCGACACTCGCTGCGATACAAGCATGCACTCAAGATTCCACGGACACGTCAGGAGTTTACGATGCCGATCAGGAACAGCCGTTTGCCATCGGGTTTGATCGCCGCGGTAATCATGCTGCTCACGTCCGCGGGAACGGACACCGCAGCCGAACCTGTCTTCGATGTACTGATACGTGGGGGCATGGCAATCGATGGCACCGGTGCGCCGCCGCGACGGGTCGACGTGGGAATTCGCGGAGCTCACATCGCTACCCTCGGTTCCCTCGACGGCGCTCGCGCCCATCAGGTCATCGATGCCACCGGGTTGGTCGTCGCGCCGGGCTTTATCAACATGCTCAGCTGGGCGACCGAGTCACTGCTTCAAGACGGTAGTGCGGAAAGCGACATCCGGCAGGGCGTAACCCTCGAAGTTATGGGTGAAGGCTGGTCAATGGGCCCCCTCAACAATGGCATGAAACGCGAGCTACTTGAGTCCCAGGGAGACATCAAGTTCGACGTTCCCTGGACCACACTTGCCGAATATCTCGAACACCTCGTCGCCCGCGGGATCGCCCCTAATGTCGCATCGTTTGTGGGCGCCACGACGATTCGTGTTCACGTTCTGGGGCGCGCTGACCGGCAAGCCAATTCAGCAGAGCTAGAACAGATGCGGGGCCTCGTCCGGCAGGCCATGGAAGCGGGCGCTCTGGGAGTCGGGTCTTCCCTGATCTACGCTCCTGCGTTTTACGCCGATACCCGCGAACTCATCGAGCTGTGTAAAGTCGCCGCGGCTTACGACGGACTCTACGTCACCCATTTGCGCAGCGAGGGCAACCGGTTTCTCGAGGCTGTCGATGAAATGCTTCAAATTGCCCGTGAAGCGAATATCGCGGCAGAAATTTATCACCTCAAAGCAGCTGGCCAACAAAACTGGCACAAGCTGGATAAGGCAATTCAAAAAGTCGAACAAGCGCGGCAGGAAGGTTTGAGAATCAGTGCGAACATGTATACCTACACCGCCGGGGCAACTGGCCTCGACGCCGCCATGCCACCCTGGGTGCAGGAAGGTGGGTTTGACCGCTGGAGAGACCGTCTCAGAGACGAACCGGTACGGCAACGTGTAGCTCGGGAAATGCGAACGCCAACCAATGACTGGGAAAACCTGCTCCTCATGGCCGGCTCAGCGGATAAAGTGCTACTCGTCGGGTTCAAGAACCCCGACCTTAAGCACCTCACCGGCAAAAGCCTGGGCCAAGTCGCCAGGCAGCGAAGCAAGTCTGTCGAAGAAACCGCGATGGACCTAGTTGTCGAGGATGGCAGTCGCGTGGACGCGGTCTATTTCTTAATGGACGAAGCCAATGTCCAGCGGAAGATCGCGCTTCCTTGGGTGTCGTTTGGATCAGACGCGGCGGCACTGTCGCCCCGTGGCGTCTTTCTGCAGACCAATCCTCACCCGCGTGGATACGGCTGCTTCGCCCGCTTGCTGGGAAGTTACGTACGCGAGAAGAACACGATTCCGCTGGAAACCGCGATCCACAAACTGACGGGGCTACCCGCAAAGCACCTCGGCATTCGTCGCCGGGGACAGTTGCAATCCGGATATTTCGCGGATGTGGTGATCTTCGATCCCCAATCAATTCAAGATCACGCCACCTATGCGGAACCCCACCAATTCGCAACCGGTGTACGTGATGTGCTGGTCAATGGCCAACTTGTGCTGCACAACGGCCACCTGACAAAACACCGACCCGGCCGCATCGTACACGGTCCTGGAAAGTGGCGCCGCCCCGGCGCGCGACCACCCATTCAAGTCACCGAAGACGCGCTCCGCGTACACCGGGACGGATTCGTCTTTGACGGCCACAACGACCTCCCCTGGGCAGTGCGCACCAAAGGCGATAGTTCGTTCACCAAAATGGACATCGCGCAACCGCAGCCGCGATTGCATACCGATATTCCACGCCTGAACTCCGGCAATGTCGGTGCCCAATTCTGGTCGGTCTATGTCCCAGCCAGTACCGCTCGTCAGGGCACCGCGTTGCTCCAAACACTGGAACAGATTGAACTCGTCAAGGAGATGGTCCAACACTATCCCGACGTATTCCAGCTGGCGCATTCCACCAAGGACATCAAACGCATTCGCAATGCCGGAAAAATCGCCTCGTTAATCGGCGTTGAAGGAGGCCATGCAATTGAAGATTCCATGCAAAACCTGCGTCGTTTGTACCAATTGGGAGCCCGCTACATGACATTGACGCACTCCGATACGCTGACCTGGGCAGATTCAGCTACCGGAACAGTACAACACAATGGGCTGACACCTTTTGGAGAGGCGGTCGTGCGCGAGATGAATCTCCTGGGAATGCTGGTCGACTTGTCGCATGTCTCGCCAGACACCATGCGTGATGCGCTGCGCGTCACAAAGGCACCAGTGATTTTCTCGCATTCGTCTGCCCGCGCACTTGCCGACCATCCTAGAAATGTCCCAGACAGCGTGCTCAGGAAGGTCGCCGACAACCGTGGCGTGGTTATGGTGAACTTTTATAACGGCTTTATCCATCCTGAAGTCGGGCCCCGCAGACAACGTGAAGAGGCCTTCCGGACGGCATTCAAGCAGAAATCCTCCGATCCAGCTGCGTTGCAAACCGCTTTACGCCAGTGGCGACGGCAGAACCCACTTCCCGTTGGCGATGCGCACCAGGTGGTGGACCACATCGACCACATTGTCCGGGTGGCAGGAATCGAACATGTCGGCCTGGGTGCCGACTATGACGGGGTCAGCGTTGTGCCCCAGCAACTACCGGATGTAAGTGCCTATCCGGTCATCACGCAAGAATTGCTGAATCGCGGTTACACGCGCAATGAAATTCATCAGATCCTGAGTGGGAATGTGATGCGAGTTTTTCGGGAAACCGAGCAAATCAGCCAGAAACTGCAGCGCGACGCCAACCGGTAAACGTATTGTCGGAACAAGAAGGGTGAGCCTCGGCAGAATCACGGCAGAATCACGACAGAATAAGGAACAGCGGCGATTAGTTGTGACGTACCGTAATCACGTCACCATCCTGAATGACATAGTCTTTCGGCTCTTGTCGTACCAACCGTGCCGCCTTGACTTCTCGCTCACTACCCAGACGAATCAAGTCGTCCACATTCATCGTCTCTGCACGAATGAAGCCGCGCGCCAGATCGGTATGTATTCCATCGGCGGCTTCCACTGCTGTACCACCCTGGCGAAGCATCCAAGTCCGGACTTCTTTTTCCCCGGCGGTGAAAAACAACATTTGGCCCGAAGTGTGCATGATCTGACGCAATAAACTATCCGTGTCGATCTGCTGCACATCCATCTCACGGCAAAATTCCTCGCGTTCACCTTCCGGCAACTGAGCGAGTTCAAGTTGCAGTCCTAAAGCAATGGCGAAACGTGGTACTTCCGGCGAAGCGTCCTGAAGATAACGCTGGGCGTCCCCTTCATCGTCCGCCACATTGATGACCACCAGTCGTGGCTTTTCTGAGAATAGCTGAAATGAGCGAATGGCACGCTGCTGGTCGGGAGTCAATTCGAAATCGCGCAGCGAACGCCCCGCCTCCAGCTCCGCGTGGAGAGGCTCCAGAGCTACCAGTTCCGCTTGTAGCTCATCTCGATTAGGACGAGGCTTGCGAACCTGGTCACGCAGCCGTTCCAACCGACCGGCGAGAATCTCCAGATCCGCAATCAACAGGTCGTCCGCGAAGTTTTTCAGATCAGCCAATGGCTCACTGCCATCCACGTCCGTAACCACGAAAACCAGACAACCTGCTTCTCGAATCAGTGCCAGTTTCTGTGCGCTGCCTTCATGTGTCCGGCTGAGTCCTGGCGTGTCGACGATCTCCAAGGACGCACGCGTCACTTTCTTGGGCTGATACACCTCGCACAGCGGGGCAATCCTCTCGTCGGGAACAGTTGCCATGGCACTCTGCGACTTGTGTCCCAGAGCGGGATCCGGCACTTCCCCCGTAAGCCATTCAAAAAGCGTGCTTTTGCCTGCCCCTTGATATCCGATAATACCAATCTTCATTGCACCTATAGCGGAAGTTCACTCCGCTGTCTTCATTGACTTTCGGGATTCAACACAGTCATTCAGCATTCAATCACCCGGTCACCCGGACAGTTCAAGATCTCGGACGCACATCGAAACCCAATGCTGCTCCGACCGCGAACTCTCTGACCGTGTACGACACGCATCGGATTCTAGCCACGCCGCACGTAGTGGAAAAGGTAAACGGTTCGTCTAAGATGTAAATCTTGGCGGTGCCGGGGAGCTTGCCAACACGGCAAATCCCGTGCCACAGCCCTCGCAACAGGAACGCTGGTGATACGGGACACCGCAAAACACGAAAGATGAACGGCTTTTTCGAATTCAGCAGGTCACGCCATGAGCGAGCCAAAGACGTGGACCCCCGCTAAGCCGACTTGGTCGAGCCCTGGCAGGCGCCCGCGAATTGCCCTCGTCGGCAGTGGAGATCAGCAGCGAGTGCTCAACGAGGCCGAACGTATCGCACCACTCATCAAGCAACACGCTGACATTCGCTTCAGCGACTTTGAGGGCACGCAAGACCTGGCAACGGCCGAAACCGACCTCATCATTGTGCTGGGAGGCGATGGCTCGATCTTGCATGCTGCGCACCGGATGGCCGAGCGCCAACTGCCAGTACTCAGTGTGAACCTGGGAAAACTCGGCTTTCTCTCCGCGCTTTCACCCGTTGAGTTTATGGAGTGGTTTCCACGGGTCTGCGCAGGGGAATGCCGGATCCTCGATTACCTGATGTTCTCTTGCGAAGTTTTACGCGACGATACCCCCATTCACAGCCAGATTGGTTTGAACGAAACGGCGATCCTGGGCGGTGCTCCGTTCTCCATCCTGGACGTCGATCTATTTGTCGATTCAGACTGGGCGACCACCTTTAGTGGCGATGGCTTGATCATCAGTACGCCGATTGGCTCGACCGCCCACAGCTTGTCAGCCGGAGGCCCTCTGTTGCGACAAGACTTGAATGCCTTTGTAATTTCGGCGATCAGTCCCCATACATTAACCGTGCGTCCTGTGGTTGATTCTTCCGATCGAGTTTACGAGCTCGTCGTAGCGAGACCCAACGAAGCTACGTCGGTCGTTGTCGACGGGCGGATGGTGTGTCGTCTCCTGCCGAATGACCGTATCCGGGTCCAGCGTGCGGACGCGCGCTTTCAAATGATCGAAATTCCCGAAAAAAACTACTACCGCACTCTGCGTGAACGGCTCGATTGGGGCGGACGGATCTCCAAGCTTCAAACGTAACACCAATTCGAGAAATCCACGAGCGATCGTGGTTGCTGGAGGCGCTCGGCCCACTTACGCCCAGCAGCGTCACCACCCCCCCATCTGCATGCTCGCTGCTCCCCACCGCGGACACCTGGCCTTTCGGCAGGAAGCAGCCGAACTGCCCTCAGCAGCGACTACCCTGCCGGCCAGACAGCAAACCCAACGCCAGGAAAACTCCTCTTGTCGATTTGGCCGAGCGCAGCCATGATTCGCGCAGACGCCGCCTGCCACATCAGTCACGCGAGGCAATCCCAGCCCGCAATCACCCGCCCGCAATACAAGGATCAGCACGTGCTACGACGGTTTGCCACCACGGCCACTCCTCTCTTACTTGCCACGTTCTGTCTGATGCTGTGCGGTGCCAAATCATCCCGCGCCGCGGACACCGCAAATACCTCGAATACCGCCGCGGCATCGGATACGTACTTGCTACGCTACAAGTTCACCGCGGGCGAGGTCGTGCGTTGGAAAGTCATACACAAAGCGCGAACCGATACCGAGATCCGTGGCTCCAGCCAAACCGCCGAATCCAACAGTGAGTCAACCAAGGTCTGGACCGTCAAGGAAGTCGCCGAGAACGGAGAGTTTACACTCGTGCACTCCGTATCGCGAGTTAACATGTGGCAGCGTGTCGGCGACGCTCCACTCATCCACTACGACAGTGAAAGCGACGAAGAAGTTCCCCGTGTCTATCAACAGACGGCAAAAACTGTAGGGGTTCCAATATCAACCGTCACCATCAGCGCGCCCGGAGCCATACTCGCGCAATCGAGCGTCAAACCCATCGACCTCGGCCTGGGAAGCATCGTGATTCCTTTTCCCGAAAAACCGATCAAGATCGGTGACGGATGGAACGTGCCTCGCGTAGTGACGGTGTCACTACCAATCGACGGTGTGCGCACTTACCGGAAAATCAAGGTCCGGCAACGTTACACACTGCGTGCCGTGAAAGCCGGCGTCGCGACGATTGCGGTCCGCACTGAGGTGATTACACCCGTACGCGACGCACGAATCGAATCTCAACTGATCCAGAAAATGATTAAGGGGAGCATCCGGTTCGACCTCGAAAAAGGGCGTTTGAGATCAAAGACAATTGATTGGGATGAACATGTACTCGGGTTCCAGGGCGCAAACAGCAACATGAAATACCGGGCAACGTTCTCCGAGCAATTATTGTCTGCAAAACTGGCAACCGCACCACAAAAACGAAGACGTTAAGCCGCAAGCCGGAGCAAATCGCCATTTTCCTTGTGGAAAATCGAAACCAAAACTAGGATCGACAGCGTGGCCAAAGTTTCGTGTGATAGCTGCGAGAGACAGGCCACAACCGCCAAATAGCCACTACCATGCTTGGCCAGCTGGAAATCTCATCTTGTCGTGTGGCCGTCCGTTCTGCGATTCCTTGTGACCGCCCAACTGCCGCGGGCACCGCTCCCCCCGTCGCCAGCGATCCATCGCTCCAATCATCCATGCCCAAACGAACCTCTCGCCACCGCACATCCAGAGACGGAAGCCGCCTACTTGGCTTCGAAACGCTGGAAGCACGCCGCCTGTTGACCGTGCCACACGGCGCCATGCCGCAAGACCTGGCCGAGTACCTTCTGGGCAGCACGGTCGTGACCCCAGTGTTTTTCGAGTCGGATGGCAGTCTCGACGACAGCACCGAAGATTGGACGCCCTCGCTGATCGAAGAAACCAAGGCAAAAATCCAAAACGCCCTCGATTGGTGGTCCGACACATTCCAACGGCACCAGGTGTGCGACTCTCTCGAATTGACCGGCTCAGCATGCCAATCGTTGTCCAACTCGGAAATTGACTCACTGGCTAATGAACACGCTCGGCATGAACTCGACTTTGTTGTTGACTGGACGCACGCCGACAATCCTTTCAGCACGTCGTTTGAGCCCATCAATAGAATTTCCGATGACTACATTTACTGGGGGACCCAGTTCCTCCAGGAAGTCGGTTACTCTGGAAGCACACTCGGTTTCGGTGAAGACCTGGTCGACTTCAATCACCAGCAGCGTCTGACAGCGGGAACAGATTGGGCGTTCACACTGTTTGTAGCCAATTCGGAACAGGACGCGGACGACACCTGGGCAGAAGGTGGGTCGTTCACTCGGGCATTTGCATTCCCGCAAGAAAAGTTGATCGTACTGCCCTCAGGGAGACCCGCCAGCACCACCGCGCATGAAATTGGCCACATGTACTGGGCATTTGACGAATACGCACCCGCTGGTACTTACTTCAGTTCACGCGGTTACCACAACCAGCGAAATGAAAATGCCCACGACAACCCGACTCCCGGGTTTGTTCAGGTCGACAGCATCATGGACAGAGAGGCTGGCGTTTCCGGCACACGCCTGGAAAACGCCTATGCGTCAGAAACCAGTTCTCCCTCTTCGCTCATCATGGTCGGCTGGCGGGACAGCGACAACGATGGAATTATGGATGTCCTTGATATTCCTCATGAGATCACGGGCACAGGGTACTACGATCAGGCCGCCGAACGCTATGAATTTCACGGCACCTCACAAGTCCAGACTCTGCCGAATCTGAATCCGCGCCCTTCAGGCACGCGTTCGGGAAGCCTGCAGAATGACATCACCCTGAACCAAATTACCGGGCTGGAATACCGAATTGACGGTGCAGGTAACCCCTGGCAGCTAGGGGACCTCGACGTCACGGGCGATACTGTCGCGTTCGACTTGAGCATCCCTGTACCCAATGACTTCACCGCGATCGAAATTCGCACCGTCGACGAAAATACGGGGGTCAAGTCAGCGCACTTCCTGGGGTCTTCCACACAGCCTACCCAATACTCCGCCAGCGGCATTTCCGGATTCGTCCGTTATGACGCGGCAGCGGATGGCCTCGACCCGGGTGATGTCAATGGACTGGAAGGATGGACCGTTGAACTTCTCGATTCGCAAGGAGCTCCCCTGACGCTACGTCAATTCATCGACCCCGACGATTACGAAGAACTGGTCGAATTGAACGAAGTGAACCCCCAAGTCACCTTAACCTCTATCGGCAACGGAGTTGCCCGACCTGCGGTCTACGCGCGGACGCGTTCTCCGGCATCAACGGGTAGTCGAGTCTTCGCACACGCCCTGGACGCCACCGCAATCAGTGCCGAATGGACACAACAGGACCGACGGCTACAAATGGACTTCGCCGAACCTATCGCCACACTGAGCCTGGATGCCGTCGCCAATAGCGATGGCGACTTGGGACGGTTGGAAGTCTACGACCTGAACGATCAGCTGCTGGCTCGCTACACAACAGAGAGCCTCGACACCGGTGACGTCGAAACGATGACGCTCAGTCGTGCCGCCGGAGACATCGCTTACGCAATCGCCAGTGCGCACGCAGGCACAGCGATCCGATTGGACAACCTCCAGTTCGGCGCGCCAACAGAACAACTGACCAACACGAGTGGAGATTTCTCTTTCCCCCATCTTCCCGCCGGCGACTATACGCTCACCATCTCAGCGCAAGAAGGTTACGAACTCACCACAGCAGGGAGTTGGTCCATTGAGCTAACAGACCCGCTCGACAACCTCACTAATTTCGATTTCGGAGCGCGCCTTCTCGCAGGGGCAAACTGGCAAAACCCGGTCGACCCACTGGACGTCGACAACGACGGGTTCATTGCACCGATCGATGTGTTGCTGATTGTGAGCCACCTCAATCAGTTCGGGTCGCACCCACTTCCCGTTCCGCCTCAACCACCCGAATTACCGCCGCCTTTCTTGGACGTCGACGGCGACGATCACGTTGCCCCCATTGACGCACTACTGGTCATCGGACACTTGAATAGCCATGAAGCATCCGCCGACGGTGAAGCCGACAGCTCCCTCGGCACGCCACCGTCGCACACCCCAACAGCCCAGCCCCAACCATCGTCGCTGCCGCCACCTTTGGCAATCTGGCAAACGACAACCCTGCGTTCCTCCCGCAGACTGCGCCCCACCCCATTGCCAGATATTGGCGGAGTGCCCCTCCCCGACGACCCTGGATCTGCCAGTCTGCAGACATCACACCGGTTGCGTACTACTGGCTCCCGCTCACCGCAAGCAAATCATGCGCGGCCCGTCGACGTTTTGTTCAAGAGCGGGTTCACCGCCGGCAAGCTCGAACACCTGCTCGCCCCCGCGCTCACCGGGTCACCGGACATCGAAACCACACTCGCGGCAATCGTGCACGGCATCAATGCAACTCGGCAACGGCGCGACTTTTGACGTTTCCGCTCCAGGTAGCAGCCAGCTGCGGGTTACCCAATTACCGGTTACAACGCCAAGATTCCGCCCCAGACTAGCGGAAACAGCCCGACACCAATCGCCGTCGCCGTAATTTGCCAGGGCGGGCGTTGGCGCCGCAAAAAATAGACAGCAGGCACCAGCGATAATCCCAGAATTCCCGTTATTGTCGCGGTGAAGAGCAGCAAACTTGGGAGTACCGTTACTGCCTCGGGAAGGGTCTGTTCGTCGCCTCGTGACACGATAAACCAAGCTGCCACCAGTCCCAAATCGGCCAACAATGTCATCGCGGTCGTCAACATCCAACCCACCGTAGTCGCCTCCGCGATGCGACTCTCAAGCGGTCCGCGTCGCTCCGAACCCCGTTGGGCCCGCCGCTCGCGTCCGCGTTTTCCCGTTGTTTTCATCTAAGACTGCCATCCCGCGGAATCTGTCGCCCGACTGGCCGGCCATACTGTCGGAAAACACCAGTCGACCGGATCGCTGTTGGGAGACTCAATCGCGCGTCTTCACGTCAATGTAATTGATGTTAGTCACCCATTCTGGCACACCTGCGGTTTCCCTGGGCGGGATCGCCGGATGCTAGGCTCCCAGGGGCTGTGGTGCCAACCCACCGGATGCCGTTGCACCAGCATTGGTCACCGACCTGAGTCTGCGCCCTGGGAGCGGATTTGGAAAGCCGTCGTAATTCCGCAGCATCGCCCTGAATCGCTGAAACTAGTCCCTGTGTCACAGAAATAAAGGAGAAGCTCGTCGCACGGGTGTTGACGGAACCCCGGCTCAGCTATAAATTTAGTCGTTTGCCTCTGGGAATTGCCGTCCCGCCGCAGTCTTCGCGCACTGGCGAGAGCAGGTGCCGAACGCACCGTTGGTGTGACCAGCAAGTCCCGTCGCGTCGGTCACTTACGCAAACGAGTGCCGATTCACCCCTGTTTTGTGGAGTTAGGAACGTGTCGACCGGTGGTGAAGTCATTCGAATTCGGATGGAAGCGTACGATCACGCGATCCTGGACCAAAGCGCCCTGGAAATCGTAGACACAGCAAAACGAACGCATTCGGAAGTGCACGGGCCTGTACCTCTACCGACACGAATCGAACGCTACACAGTATTGTCAGGTCCTCACGTGGACAAGAAGGCACGCACCCAGTTTGAAATTCGCACGCATAAACGCCTGATCGACATCGTTCAGGCGACCGCGAAAACAATCGAATCGCTGAACAAGCTGAGCTTGCCGGCTGGAGTTGACATCAAAATCAAAGCTTCCTCCAGGTAAATGCAGCCTGGATCATACACTTATGAAACGGATGTTTCTCAGGTAATCACGAAGTTCCTGCCACTGCTTTGTCAGCAGGAAGTGCATTCGAGATCCTGAAAACGCGACCTCAAGGAAAGTACCGATGTTTACCGGGATACTCGGCCGCAAGGTCGGGATGACGCAGATTTATAGCGAATCAGGCGAGAGCATTCCGGTTACGGTGCTTGAGGCAGGGCCTTGCCCGGTGCTCGGAATCCGCACGGTCGAACGCGATGGCTACAGTGCTGTCCAGCTAGGCTACCAGGACAAAAAACGTCCGGTCGGCAATCGCAAACGAAGTCGCCCAAGCCAGGCGAGCCGCAGTGAACGCGGGCAAGTAACCAGCCGGCAGGTGAGCAAGCGTCAAAAGACCCGCGCCGAGAATTATGAACCGGTTCCCAAGGCCGAATGCGAGCCACAAAAATTTATTCGTGAGTTTCGCGGCGATGCGCCGGATGAGATCGAGATCGGCACTTTGGTCGATGTATCTGGCTTTCATCCCACGCTGGCAGACCTGCCAACCTTACTCAAGGAGCTGGCGGAAAAGAATAAGATTGACCCGGAAGACGTCGGCTGGCAGTCGCAACTCAAGAAAAAGAAGCCCCTCGATTATCGTGACTGCCTGAACTCAATCATGTCAGTAGACGTTACTGGCACGAGTAAGGGCCGCGGCTACGCCGGGGTAATGAAAAGGCACAATTTCGCTGGTCAACGGGCGTCACACGGTGTGAAAAAAGTACACCGTCATGCCGGTGGTACAGGCATGAGCGCCGCACCAAGTCGTTTGTTCAAAGGCAAACGCATGGCCGGGCAATACGGGAATGCAACGATCACAACTCGGAATCTAAAAGTTGCGGTTGTCGATCAAGAAAACAATCTGTTGTTGGTCCGTGGCGCCGTACCCGGCCCCAACGGTGGGTATGTCGTGATCCGAGAAACAAACAAATTCAATTAGGTTCATTCTGTGGATCGCAACGTGCGATCCAACCCTCATGGGTAGCGGGTAATTATTGGGTAGCGGGTAATTATATGGTGCAACTCCCAGTCTATAACGCGGCCGGAGATACCGTCGATACGTATGACATCGACGCCAATGAGCTCGCGCCACGCATCAACAAACAGCTACTACACGACGCTGTCGTGATGTATCAAGCGAACTTGAGACAGGGCTCCTTTCGCACGAAGTCCAGGGCGCGAGTCGCCGGTAGCACGCAAAAGATGTTTCGGCAGAAGGGTACTGGGCGCGCGCGGGCCGGCAGTAGTCGCACCAATGTCCGCCGTGGGGGTGGCATGGCCTTTGCCAAGGAAAATCGTGACTTCTCCTATCGCCTCCCCAAAAAAGCTCTGCGAACTGCCACCCGAATGGCGGTCGCATCCAAGATTATCGACGAGCAAATAGTCATCGTCGATGAGCTGGCATTTGACGAACCCAAGACAAAAGAAATGAATCAGCTCCTGAAGAATTTACCCGTACCCGTCGCGGGGGCCACAACGTTAATCGCGACGCATGAACGTAATGCGAACGTCTATTTGAGCGCTCGAAACTTGTCGCCCAAGGTGACAGTCCAGCCAGTATCCGACCTCAATGCGTTGAGTGTGTTGAAGCCAAAATTTCTTTTGATTACCAAAGCAGCCCTCGATGTTCTGCGCGACGCAACATCCGCAGCCGCGCCAGCGGAATCTGTGGCTGGAACTGAAGATGAATAAAGCGTTTAGCTGAGGCATAACTTTCGATGAAAGCCACCAAGGCAAAAAAGAAGCGTTCGAAAATTCAACTGGAACCCTACCAGGTTGTTTTGCGGCCACTGGTCACTGAGAAGGGTACGAAGCTCGCATCCGACCCGCAAACGCGCGCGTATACGTTTGTAGTCAACCCGCTGGCCAACAAAACTGAAATTCGCGCTGCGGTTGAAGAATTATTTGACGTCAAAGTAGAGAAGGTTCGCACCCAAACTCGTATCGGGAAGCCGCGTCGGTACCGCTTTCGGTACGGTCGCACAAAGAGCTGGAAGAAAGCAGTTGTGAAGCTGGATGAGGATTCCCGGATCGATTTCTTCTAGTGCCGCTTTTCAGATAACGCAACGTGCTCTTCGAATGGTAAAGTCTGTTCTGTTTCGTGAAGTAAGTCGATAAACGCCCGCTCAGCTCGGCTGGGTATTGTTGAACCGCTGGAGTGACCCATGGGGATCCGCAAATATAAACCGACCACCGCGGGTCGTCGCAATGCAAGTGTCAGTGACTTTGCTGAACTGACGCCCGGCGCCAAGCCTGAAAAGTCGCTATTGCGTCCACTACACAAAAAAGGCGGTCGCAATAATCAGGGAAAAATCACCGCCCGCCATCGCGGCGGAGGCCACAAACGCCGGTATCGGATTATTGATTTCCGCCGAGATAAGGATGGAGTGATCGCGAAAGTTGACTCGATCCAGTACGACCCCAACCGCAGCGCCCGCATTGCTCTGCTACATTACCGGGATGGAGAAAAACGCTATATTCTAGCGCCCGACGGCCTGCAGGCAGGTGACCGCGTCGAGAGTGGCGCAGATTCACCGCCAGACGTCGGCAACGCGTTACCGTTACGAAATATTCCACTCGGAACCGAGGTACACAACGTTGAGTTACTGCCGGGCCGCGGCGGCGCCATGTGCCGGAGCGCTGGTTCCAGTGCGCGACTACTGGCCCGCGAAGGTGACTGGGCGCAGCTCTCACTTCCCAGTGGAGAAATTCGCCGCGTGCCTTCCAAGTGCCGCGCTACGATCGGCAAGGTTGGTAACCCCGAGCATATGGCAGTCCGTCTCGGTAAAGCCGGTCGCAAACGCTGGCTGGGACGCCGGCCACACGTGCGAGGTACGGCGATGAACCCCATTGACCACCCGCATGGTGGTGGTGAAGGCCGTACGAAAGGCGGTAGGCATCCAGTCAGCCCAACCGGAGTCCCGGCCAAAGGTGGCCCCACCCGGCAAAAACGAAAACCCTCCAACGCAGCCATTGTCCGCCGTCGACGCTCCAAGCGTTACGGCCAATTGACCTTACGTAAATAGCCTTGCGGAAAGTAGATCGCTGATATGGGACGATCATTAAAAAAAGGCCCGTTTGTGGACCCCCGACTCTACGTCAAGGTCCAGAAACAAGTTGAATCTGGCCAAAAGGAACCGATCAAGACATGGGCTCGCGCCTGCACGATTGTCCCTGAATTCGTCGGCACCACCTTTCTAGTCCACAACGGCAAACTGCATATGAAAGTACTCGTCACCGAGGATATGGTTGGGCATAAACTAGGGGAGTTCGCGCCCACTCGTGTATTTCGTGGCCACGGTGGCAAGGGTAAACGCTAGGGTTCATGACTTACCCGACTACCTCGGCTGTAGTCGATACGTCACCTGAAGGATGTGGGAATGCCAAAGGAAAAGACAAGTCACAAGAAAAACAGGCAGAAGCCGGTCAATCATAAACGTGCCTCGCACAGGTACGCGCGGATTAGCGCACGCAAAGTTCGGCCACTCGCCGACCTAATTCGGGATCGAATGGTCCAAGATGCGATCGACATCCTTCGATATCAGCCACACAGAGGTGCCAGGATCCTGGAAAAAGTTCTGAAAAGCGCGCTGGCCAATGCCACGAACCCTGACCTGGCTATCAGAGCCAGAGGAGGACCCGACGGAAGAAAAGGGGTCCTCGGTCAATCCGCCAACGAAGGAAATAGTGTAGAGGATCTATACGTGAAGACCGCTCGGGTCGACGAAGGCCCCATGGTTAAACGGATTCGCCCCCGTGCTCGGGGCATGGCTTATATGATTTTGAAACGAACTTCTCATATACACGTTGAACTGGAGTTGGATCCCAACGAGTAATATTGCGGATTGGGCCAGCGTGGCCAGTCCGCCATCACTCTGATCATCATCCTGTTAGGAAAACGGTTCATGGGGCAAAAAGTAAATCCAATTGCATTTCGGACTGGCGTCATGCTGGGGTGGAAAAGCCGCTGGTATGCCTCCAAGCAAGAATTTGCAGAGCTACTTTTGGAAGACCAGAAGGTTCGTGATTTCATCAAGAACCATCCCAAGAAGCCGCAGTACCGCAATGCCGGGATCAACCAGATCGAAATTGAACGTACGAGAGATGACGTCAAAGTCGTCATTCACGCTGCACGCCCAGGGTTGATCATTGGCAAACGTGGCCAGGAGATTGAAATACTGCAGGCAGAGCTACAGAATCTGATCGGCCGCATTGTCAATCTCAAGGTAGAAGAGATTGGTCGCCCAGAACTCAAAGCACAACTTGTTGCGGAAGACATTTCACAGCAACTGTCCAGGCGTTCAAGTTTCCGACGCACCATGAAGCGCGCGATGGAAACCACCATGGATGCAGGGGCCGGTGGCATCAGAATCCAATTAGCGGGCCGATTGGGCGGTGCAGAAATGGCGCGCCGCGAGAAACAGAGCACCGGCTCAATTCCTCTTAGTACGTTGCGTGCGAACATTGACTATGGATTTACAGAAGCCAAGACCGCGCAAGGCCATATAGGCGTTCAGGTCTGGATTAATAACGGTATGTTTGAAGGGCAGTCCGATGGCGCAGATGCCGAAACGGGTCAAGCACCGAAAAAGCCAAAGAGGTCGTATAAAAGGTAGTGCCTCTCGTGGCAACAAAGTTGTCTTTGGTGATTTCGGATTGCAGACATTAGAAGGCGGATGGATCAAGGCTCAGACAATTGAAGCCGGACGTATTGCTGCGCAGCAATACATTCGTGGTGAGGGGCGTTTGTATATCCGCATCTTCCCTCACAAATCCATTACATCCACACCACTGGAAACACGGATGGGAAAAGGGAAGGGCGAGCCGGAACATTGGGTAGCGACGGTGAAGCCCGCCACGATTTTGTTTGAACTTGGCGGCGTCACTGAAGAACAAGCGAAAGTCTGTTTTAGTCGTCTCGCACACAAATTGCCGGTAAAAACACGAATGGTCCAGCGACGCACCGCCTAACGGTGAATTGAAAGTACACGATGAACGCCACCGAACTGCGTGAAATGAGTGACGAGCAATTGCAGTTAACGCTCAATGAAGCTGCCGAAAGCCTGTTTCGTCTCAGACTCCAAGCCCAAACTGAGCGATTGGATGCTCCCAGCGAGTTGCTACGGCACCGCCGACTTATTGCACGAATCAAGACCCTGCAGCGTGAACGAGAATTAGCTGAAAGCAGCTAACTGGTAATGCCACAACGAATAGCAAGTCAGCAACCTCTGATGCTGGAAAAAGATCATGCCTAAGAAAGTCTCCATTGGAATCGTCACTGCGGACAAAACCGCCAAGACGCGGCGTGTAGAAATTCCGCGGCTTGCACGGCACCCCAAGTACGGTAAATACACTCAACAAAAGACCGTGTGTTATGTCCACGACGAGGAAAACCAATCCCACGAAGGAGACCGGGTTGAGATCATCGAATGCCCGCCAAAATCCAAAACCAAACGCTGGGAACTCGTACGTGTCATTGAGAAAAACAAGTCGATAAATTTGGCGGCCCTCCGCGAAGCGCGCAGCCAGGCTGCTGAAGCAAAAACCACAACTGATGAATAATGCGAAACGAATAGGCGGTCCATAAAACCTCGGCTCTCCATAAAACACCGTGCGAAAAAACTACCACCTGCGTGAGTACCGCAGGCCGTAAAGAAACCGATCAATCGCCATGATTCAACAAGAAACCAGACTCGCCGTTGCTGACAACACAGGTGCAAAAGAAGTCGCCTGTATCAAAGTACTAGGGGGCTCCAAACGCCGTTACGCCCGTATAGGCGATATCATCGTATGTAGCGTGAAGAGCGTCATACCCGGCAGTGAAGTCAAGAAAAAAACAATCGTTCGCGCGGTGATCGTGCGTTGCAAGCAACCGACGCGCCGCGCCGATGGCAGCTACATTCGCTTTGACAGCAACGCTGTGGTGATCCTCGACCCCGAAGGCAATCCACGTGGTACGAGAATCTTCGGGGCAGTCGCCCGAGAGCTACGAGAAAAGAATTTTATGAAGATCGTTAGCCTCGCGAATGAGGTCATATAGATGGCAATCCGTATCAAAGTCGGCGATAACGTGAAGCTCCTGTTGGGCGACGATAGAGACCAAGAGGGCCGTGTCACGAAAATTAATCACGCCACCCGCACGGTCGTCGTCGAGGGCATGAATCGTGTCAACAAAATGGTCCGCAAAAGCCAGAAAAACCCGCAGGGCGGGCAGCTAAAAACGGAAATGCCCATACCCATCTCTAATGTGCAATTCGTTTGCCCCAGCTGCAACCGGGCCACCCGTCTGGGAGCCAGCTTCAAGGATGACAAATCGAAAGTACGACAGTGCAAAAAAAAGGATTGCAGCTGGGAAGAGGAGATTTCCCCGGCGAAATCCAGTTAATCGCAAATCATATTGGTACAGATCCGTATTTGGTCACCGGCGAGAATGAAACAAAGTCACCCATTTTTTTGTGACAACGAAAACTGACCCTCGAATGACGAAGAAGCGACATTGTCAGGTTGAACATGGCCCCCCGAATTCAAGAACAATTCAAGACTGAAATCCTGCCCAAGCTGGCTGAATCGTTGGGACGTACGAACCCGCATTCGTTGCCATTCTTGACGAAAATCGTTGTCAGCATGGGTGTTGGCAGTGCAGTCCAGGAAAAGAAGCACCTCGACATGGCTGTCGACGCTTTGACCCAAATCACCGGGCAAAAGCCAATCGTCACCGTAGCACGCAAATCGGTGGCGGGTTTTCGTCTGCGTGAAGGAATGCCCATCGGCTGCAAAGTCACTTTGCGGCGACAACGGATGTACGAATTCCTTGACCGCTTGATCTCTATTGCCTTGCCCCGGGTCCGCGACTTTCGCGGCATTAGCCGCACGGCGTTTGACGGCAATGGCAATTACAGTCTTGGATTGACAGAACAACTGGTATTTCCGGAACTCAACCCGGACAAATTTACTGTGGTGCAAGGTATGAACATTACGATGGTCACCAGCTGCACCAGCGATCAGGAAGCTTTGGTATTACTGGAAGAATTCGGCCTACCTTTTAAATCGGTAGACGACGTAGCGTAGTTTACCGGCCGTTTCAGGTGAGGAATTACCGTGGCAAGTAAGTCAAAAATTGCAAAAGCGGAACGCGAGCC